>JADJXA010000006.1 GCA_016716065.1 Candidatus Leptovillus gracilis
AAAATTGGTGTGAACAGTTCCAGCGGCCAAAAGGCCAGCGGCGCCATCTCCCACAGGAAAAAGAAGATGTTGTACCGGCCGCTTTCTTCAATAACATAACCAGCCTGCTGCAAAATCGCCACCAGGTCGGTGTAACGCCAGTTAACCTCCACCTCGTCCCCCTGCCAGACGGGGTGCAGCCGCCGCCCCAGGCGCAGCAAAGCGCTGTCGGTGACAGTTTCTACCAGAAAAAAACGGCCGTCATCCACCAAACAGCGCCCCACTTCGGCCAACACCTGCTCATAATCGGCCACGTGGTGCAGAACATGGGCCACGTACACCATAGCAAACGAGGCCGACGGAAAGGGCAGTGCTGCGCCGCTGGCTTGCAGCACATCCAACCTCATCGTGCGCGCCGTGCCCAGTCGGGGCCAGGAAACTTCCAGCCCTACCCGGCGCAGCCGTGCGTCGGCGAAGCGCAGCAAGTTTTCACCATCGCCGCAGCCCAGGTCTAACAGGCGGGCGGGAGACAGCCGTTGCGCCAGGCGCTGCGCCACTCGCTGCTCAACCTGACGGTAGCGAAATAATTTGTGGCGGAAATAGAGAAGTTTGGGGTGCATGGTCACTCCCCGTCCGGGTGACGCCGCCGCCAGAGATAAACCACACCCCCCGCCAGCGTCAGCCACAAACCATTGACGGCCATCGCCGCCGGTAAATGCCATAACTGGCTGTGAAAGGCAATCATCAACCCGGCCTGCACGAGAATACCCAGGCCAATCAGGTAGACAAATCGCGGCCATTCGGTGGAGAGATAAAAATTGAGCCAGACATTCGCCAACGACAACAGCAGCATTGCCAACCCCACCAATCCCAAGACCGCTCCATCCACCTGATACCCACCGCCCAGGGTGGCGCGCACAATGAAATCGGGGAACAGGGCATACAATACAGCCAGCCCACCACAGACCAGGGCCACCACCAGCATGGCCGGAATAAGCACCCGCGAGGTGTCGCGGTGGGCGGCCTGCCGCTGCGCCGCCTTAGGGAACAGAACCATAATGATGGCTACCGGAAAAAATTGAACCACTTTACCCAGGGTGACGGCCGCGCTGTAATTGCCAGCCTGCACCGGATCAAAAAAGCGGCGCACCAAAATGGCGTCCATGTTCAGCAGCAGGGCATAGCCGATGAGGCCAACGGCCGTAAACGCCGAGTAGCGAAACAGCTCTGGCAGCTTGACTTGATGGTGGACGGCCGTTTTCTGCTTCACCGCCCCATCTAGCACCAGCCAGCCTACCAGCAGGGCCAAGCCGCTGGCTAACGGCAGCGATATCATCGCCCCAAACGCGCCTAATCCCAACCAGATGAGCAGCGCCCCAAAAACCAGGCGCAGCAGCGCCTGAGCCACCTGCACCGCACCCAATTCGGCAAACTGCTGCAATCCTTGCAGCGCGCCGCCCACCACCGGCCGCACCACCATCAGCAGCGTCGCCACCGCCAGCGCCAGCACCGCGCCAATCTCATCAATTTGCAAAAATTGGGCCAACGGCCAGCTCAACAGCAGCATCACCCCCATAGCCGCCGCGCCCCAACGCCAGGAAAGACGAAACATAGATTGGAAAAAAGAAGCGATACGCCCCGCTGCCTCCGGTTCTGCCTGAAAGCGGGCGATGTAGCGCGTGACAACGGTTTGGATAACCCGCGAAGCAACAACCAACACCTGCCCCACGGCCGCCAACGCCACTACCACGCTAAACTCCACCGGCGACAGCAGCCGGCCGGCGACCAGGTTAAACAGGTAATCGAAGGCAAAGGCCAGGGTGACGGCCCCAACGAGCGCCATGCTTTGCCACAGGCTGGGGGTGAGCGTTGGGATGTGTCGGGGACGGGAGGCCATATTAGTGGGAGGTAGACGGCCGTTTCTGCACATGCCGGTAACGCCAGCGGATTTGCCAGACGCGCCACACGGCTTCAACCTTCACCGGCACGTCCATCTTGCTCTTGCCAATGCGGCGATCTTCAAAATAAATCGGTAATTCTAAGACCCGAAAACCCATTTTCTGACACAAATAGGCAATTTCCACTTGAAATACGTAGCCATTGCTGATGACCTGTCGCCAATCCACCGCTTCCAGAACCTGTCGGCGAAAGACCTTAAATCCGGCCGTGGCGTCTTTGGCATTAATGCCCAAAATAGTGCGCGAATAAACCTGGTTGGCCCACCAGGACAGAAAATAGCGCCACCACGACCAGCGCTCGTCTACCTGGCCGCCGGGCACGTAGCGCGAGCCAACCACTACGTCGTAATCCGCCAACTGCGCGACCATTTGCGGGATGTAATCGGGTGAATGGGAGAAGTCGGCGTCCATTTGCACAATGACATCCGCGCCCATTTGCAGCGCCCTCTGAAACCCCTGCGCATAGGCCGTGCCTAACCCCTGCTTGCCGGACCGGTGCATCACCAGCATCTTCTCTGGATGAGACAGCGCCAATTTATCAGCAATCTGTCCCGTGCCATCCGGCGAATTATCATCCACGATGACCAGGCTCAGGTCGGCAAACGGCAGGGCATAGAGCGCATCGGTCATGGCGCGCACATTCTCAGCTTCGTTGTAGGTAGGTAAGACGACGAAAATTTTCATAAGTTTGTCCTGCACGGACGGGGACGCAGCGGCTAGCCAGGTCGGTTAACCGACCTGGCAGCCGTTTAATCGCGCGCGGCGATGGGCAGGTATACTTTCAGGCCATGGATCGGTAAATGAAATGTCAGGGAGCGGCTGCCTCCGTCACCGGCCAGGGTGGCCTGGTTGGTGATGAGGGTGAAATCGGTCAGGGCGGGGTCAATCGTCACCCGGTAAGAGAACGTTGTTTGCCCCTCAGCGGGGATAACGCCGTTCCATTGGATGGTATTGGTTGCGGCATTGTAGACCGCGCCGTTTGTAGGGCTGCCGGGCACAAGGACGACATGGGCGGGAAGGGGATTGTTCAACACGGCCGTTGGCGTCGCCCGCCCCTGGTTACGCAAGATGAATACAAACTCAAAGGCTGCCCCTGGCTCCATCAACCCACTGCCAACCAGCGACGAAACTGAGAAATTGGCCGGAGTAATTAACTCGGCCACAAACAAGTCGCGGGCATTATTGGTGTCGTTGGGCACGATATTAGAGGCTTCGGTGGCAAAACCCACCGAACGACAGTCGGCAGAAAGTACGGCGCGGTGCGCCCGGCCATTGCCCATCTCGCCACCCAAACCAACCGTTACCAGATGGGTGGTCTGGGTCAGGCGGTCACGCAGGAAAACCTGGCGCTGGCCGTTGTGGGGGATGGGGACCAGGTTGGTGGCCTCTGAGGTAAAGACAATATAACGGCCGTCACCACAAATGGCCGGGTCTTTGCCTTCAGCGTTGGCTTGCTGCCCAGTCGAAGAGACGCTGACCATCTCCAGGCTCTCGCTAATCCGGTCGTAGACAAAAATGTCGGCCGTGCCGTTGCTGTCGTTGGGGACCAGGTTACTGGCAAATGAGCGGAAGACAATGTAACGGCCGTCGGCCGAAATACGCGCCGGGTTGCTCAATCCACTGGACTGCCCGCCGCCCACCGGTCGGCTGATCAGGCGCGTTTCTTTTGTCACCCGGTCATACAGCATAATGTCGCGCACATCGTTGCTGTCGCCAGGAACCAGGTTGGTCGCGTCGGAGGCGTAGACGATGAAACGGCCGTCATAACTGGACTCCGCGCCCACCACAACACCATCGGGATAAACCCCGCCGGGGCCTTTGGTGATGCGTTCGATGACGCCCGTCTGTAAATCACGCACGTAAATGGCTGTCAATCTGTCGGAATTTGTATCTACAATCCCATCTCCATTGGAAGAAAAAATCACGTAGCGCGCATCGGGCGAAATAAACCCGACGCTGTTGCCGTCTATCTGCCCGCCGTGCCGGTTTAAGGAAACCCGGCTTAACTGACCGGTGTGGCGGTCGTACAAAAAAACGTCCAACCCATCATCTACCCAGGGATGTCGGTTGGTGTCGCCGGGCACGAAATTGCTGGCATAGGAGTTAAATGAGACGTAACGGCCGTCCGCGGAAACCATTGGGTCAAAACTGCGCTGGTCGGCGGGTTGGCTGTCGTCACCAATCATCTTCACTGTTAGATTGGTCGTCCGGTCATGGATAAAAATGTCAACAAAATTCACCTCAGTTTGATCCGGCGCCCAATTGGTGTTGAAGGATTCAAACGCCACCACCTGGGCATCGCCCGACACCGCCAGAAAATAAGAATCTAGATCACTTTGCGCCCCGCCGCTGCCCACGCTGACGCGCACCGCATTGGCCACAAACTGAGCCGACGCTATCTGGCTAAACACCAGCAAGATCAACAAAGAAAGGGCCAGCGCCGCTGCCGGGAAACGGCCGTTTGTCCATACCATAGTTGTTTTGGGGGTTTTCTCAATACCGTACATACTGGATTCATTCTCCTTTTGCCTCAACAAGATAAGGCCCAAACAAGCGAGACAGGCTTCAAGCCCGACCCGCCTTTGAGCAAGATGACGTTTCGCCAGAACCGCAAAACGAGAGGATTGTACTTGAACCGAACCGGAGCAACAATACAGCAGCGCCAGCGACAAGCATCCTACTGCCCTACGCTGCCCAGCGAAACTGGCTCACCCAGGCGCTCGCCGGTCACGGCGTCGTAGAGGCCGATAGATAGATTTTTAATCCCGGCCATGTCCCAAGCCGCCAGCGGATGCGCCTGCGCCAGCACATCACCCGGCTGCCAGGTAGATGGGTCCACGTCCAGCCCATCCCACTGGGCCACAATCTCACCGCGCTCATCGAGGGCATGGACGAAGATTTTTAACGGCCGTTCCGTCTCCGCCGCCACCCGCCACGCCGTCAGCAGCCCGTTCTCGCTCCGCTGCCAGCCCAGATAGACCAGCGGGCCAAAATCCACTACCTGATCCGCCCAGTCCCACTGCGGTGGGGCAGGCAGCCGATAAAGCGCCTGCCCGCCAACGGCCGTCACCATTTCTTCCGGCCACAACGCCGCCAATTCAGGCAAAGACGGCCGTTCCCCTTCCACCACCAGCCAGCCCCCTTCCCCCGGCCAGATCAGGCTCGACTGCGCCGCAAACCAGCGCGGCCGCACGTCATTGGTCGCCCACTGCGCCGCCAATTCCGCCGCCAAGGCCCCTGGGCGCGTCCCACTGAAAGCCACGTGAACCGGCGGCCCGTCAGCCTCTACTGAATACACGAAGATACTGTCGCCAATGCGCGCCAGCGGCTCCCGTTCCCGGAACCAGGCATAAGCCTCACGCGCCTCGCCCAGCACCACGCCATGCAAATTGGTCACGCTGATGGCGTAGAAGCCGGGCGCGGGATTGGCCGGATTATACGCCTGCCGCGCCGGGTCGCCCTGCTCTGGGCCGGCCGCCCAGGTGGGCAGCGGCGTAAAATCCAGGCCATAGGCGCTGGGATGGGCCGTGCCAAAGTAGCTCAGTTGCAGCGGCTGGTCCGTCTGGCGCTGCCAGGCGGCCAACGCCGGTAAATCTTGCCCCCAATCCACGTTGCTGTCGGAAAGCAGCCGCCAGCTGTTGGCCGGCCCGCCCGCCAGGGTATTGAAATATGGGATGTAATGCGGCCACTGCCAGAGGCTAATCAGCACAACCGCGGCGGCCCCGGCAGCGGCCGTTCGCCGCGCCCACACCCCATCGGCCAACCGCCAAAGGGACACGGCCGTCGCCAGGTACAAAAACGGCAGCATCGGCAGCAAATAACGCACGCCAATATTCAACGCCGAAGCCATGCTGGCCGCCAGATAAAACAGCACCGGCAGCAGCAAAAACCAGGTCGTCGCCAGGCGCCACGCTTTCTGCCAGACAGCGACCGCCAGCGCCAGCAGCAGCAGCGCCAACGTCGGCAGCGGCGTTTTAAGCAAAAAGGCCACCGGGAAGTAATACCACCAGCCGGCCGCCGACGCTTCGCCAAAAAGATACTGTCCGTGCCCACGCCCGGTATACTGCAGCTGCCAGAACAGATCATCCCAAAACGCGCCGCCGGGCAGCGGCCGCAACGCCAACCCATACACCAGCCAGACGACCACGCCACCTACCAAACCGGCCACCACCAACGCCAGCAGCGGCCGCCAGGTTCGCCGCCGCCAGCTTAACCCCAGACCTAAAACAGTCAAAACCGGCAGCAGCAGCGCCGCGTTAAACTTGCTGACCGCCGCCAACCCCAACGCCGCGCCGGTCAGCAGCAGCGCCGGCCAATGCCATGCGGCGGCGCGGCGGGACTGCCGCGCCCACAGCCAATAGCCATACACGGCCGTCGTGAAAAACAACGTCAAAGCCAGGTCACCGGTGATGAGACGGCCGTGCGCCAGCACATTTGGGTCAAACAACAGCAGCGCCAGGGCCACCAACCCGGCCGTCGGCCCGGCCAACTGCCGCCCCCAGCGAAAAACCAACGCCCCCAACAACAGCGTCAGCCACATCACCGGCAGCCGCCCCAGAAAAATCAGGCGCAGCGGATTGGCGTTTAGCTGCCACAAAAAGGCGTCACCGGCCAACGACCAATTGCCGCTTTCCCAGGCTGGTGTGTTCAGCGGCAAAATTAGATCTGCTTCAGTGAGCAGCGGCAGCGCCGACCAAGCGCTGGCCCCCAGGGGATGACCTAGCAAAAAATGGGTCGCGCCCTGGCGCAGATAGGCAATGCCGCGAAAGAGATGGCTCTGTTCGTCTACGGTGGCGCTTTTCTGTACGGCGCTGCTAACCAACAGAGCAAACGCCAGCCAGAGCAGCGCAACGGCCGTCCAATGCGCTGTTTGTCTCTGCCCCTGCTTTCGGTAAAATCCCATCATGCAATCTCTTCGGCTGCGAATCGTTCTGGTTTTGGGTGGGCTGTTGGCTCCGGCCATTTTATGGGATGTGTCCCCCTGGCTGCGTGGCCCACAAGGCTGGCGCTGGCCGCTGCTGCCCTGGCCGCCCTGGCCCAACCTGTTGTTGAGCGCGGTAACGGCCGTTTTGTTCCTCGTCGGCTGGTGGCTGCTGCGCCACCGGGCCGCCCGCCAGACGCAGCGCGCTTTGTTGGCCCTGTTCGCCCTCAGCCTGCTGCTGCAAGCCAGCCTGCTCAATCTCACGCCGACCACCGGCGGCAATTACAGCCCGGCGGCGCTGCTGTTCGAGCGGTTGGCCTCCGCCCAGGCCAGCGGCTATTTTACCGCCGCCCAGGAAATTGACCATTTGCCCGACGCCCTGCGCCGCTATCCCCAACTCATGCCCAATTTCAGCGCCGATCCCCATCCGCGCAGCAAACCGCCGGGTATTGTGCTGGCCTATTACGGCAGCGAACAGCTTTTGGCCCGCCTACCGGCCATCAGCGACCCGCTGGGGCAGTGGGCGCGGGGCGTGCGCTGCGCGGATATGTGGCTGGCGACGCGCAGCAACGCCGCCCTGTCGGCCAATCTGCTGGTGGCCTTGTTGACGCCGCTGCTGGCGGCGCTGATCATCTGGCCGGCCTATGGTCTGGCGGCGCGCCAGGCCGGGCCAACGGCCGGTTGGCTGGCGGCGGGATTGGCCGCGCTGCTGCCCGGTCGTCTGGCGTTTGCGCCGCACATGGACACCCTCTACCCGCTGCTGGCCCTGTTGGCTCTCTCGCTGGCCGACCGGGGCGCGCGGCGCAATGATTGGCGCTTGGGCCTGCTGAGCGGGCTGGTCATCAGCCTGGCGACTTATCTGAGCCTGGTGAATGCCTTGATTGCGCCGCTGGTGGGGCTGTTTGTGCTGGCGCAGTTGGCGCAAGAGCGGCCAGATTTCTGGCGGCGATTGGCGGCGCATGGCCTGGCGATTTCGGCCGGGACGGTGAGCGTCTGGCTGGTCTATTGGCTGGTCAGCGGGGTAACGCCGTTGGATATTTACCACGCCGCCGCCCCGGCGCGCCACGACCTGTCGCGCAGTTATTGGGTGTGGCTGGTGTGGAACGTGTATGATTTTGCCATGTTTGCCGGACTGCCGTTGTTTGTGCTGGCGCTGCCCCGGTTGGCCGAACTGCGCCGCTGGCCGACGGCCGTTCCGCTGCTGCCCGCGTTTTGGCTGACGTTTGTGGCGCTGACGGTCAGCGGCATGATTCGCGGCGAGGTGGGGCGCATCTGGCTGATGTTGGCCGCCGCACCGCTGCTGCTGGCGGCGCGTGCATGGGGCAACGGCCGTCTGGCGGAGCGAGCGGGTTTGTGGCTGCTGCTGGTGGTGACGGCCGTTTCCTGGGCCATCAACGTCCGCTGGGAGACGACCACGCTGGAGTGGCCGCTGGCAACACCGCGCGTAATGGCAACGGCCGTGCCCACGCCCACGTATCCACTAACCGCCACTTTTGGGCCAGACATCCAACTGCTCGGGTACGATCTGGCTGCCGGCGAGCCGCTGGATCTGACGCTTTATTGGCAGACACAGGCGCGAACGGCCGTGCCCTACACCGTTTTTATTCACGTTGTGGATGAAACTGGGGCGATTGTGGCGCAGCGGGATGTGATGCCGGATAACGGCCGTCTGCCCACCACCTGCTGGCAGCCAGCGGAATTTATCAGTGACGGCCACAGCCTTACTCTGGACGGCTTACCAGCCGGAACCTACAGCCTGCGGCTGGGGTTGTATGATCAGGCGACGGGCGAACGATTGGGCGAACCGGTGATTTTGACCACGCTGCAACGATAGCCAGCCAGATTTGTACCCGTTTAGATTGGACAAATCTCAAAAGATTGGTCCAATCTTGCCTATTTCGTCCACGGCGGCAGCAGCAGCCGATCATCTCCGGCAGGGGTGAGGAGGCGGATTTGCCGATCTGGGTTGTAGAGGCCAACCTGAAGCCAGTAACGGCCGTTCGCCACATTTGCCAAATCAATTCGCTGCACCTGGAAGAAATAATCCCCGAATAACAACGATTCATAATCGGCGGCAAACGAATCATCTTGCGCCACAATCTGCCCCTCTTCATCCAGCAGATGGGCAAAAATGCGCCGGGAACCAGTGGGAAAAACGCGCTGCTCAATCTGCCAGGCGGTGATCAGCCAAAGCGCATCTTCGGCGTGGTGCAGTTCATAGCCATGCAGGCCAATCTGGTCGTCATCCAGGGTAAAAGTGACCGGCAGCGAAATTGTCTCCGCCGCGACGGCCTCCGTGGGAATCAACTGTTGGCTGCGATAGGCGGTTTTCGCCATTGTTGCAATCCATTCTCTCGCCGCTGGCGCTAAATCGGCGTTGAAACCATAGGTAAGCGGCGCGGAACTCAGCTCCAAAGCATTTGCCAGCCAGGGTGAAAGCGGCGTGGATTCATGAATAAACCACCATCCCTCGGTGGGCGGCACAACCAGACCGCCGCGGGCATCAAACCAGCGGCGCGGCGTGGTATTGACGCCAAAGCTTTGGCGCACATCGGGATTAATGTGCTCGAAGCTGCCATAACCAGAGAGGGAGACAGGGATGTAGCGACGTGGTTCGGGCAGGTGGACGGCCGTGTACAAAATTGGCCGCGCCGGTCCCCAGGGGTCCAGCGCCCCGCGATAGGTGCTGACTATGGAAAACAGGGCGATGGCGATGACGGCCGTTTGCCCCGCAAAACCAGACGGCCAGCCTGTCCGCAGGGCAAAAGCGGCCAGCAGCGGCACAGGCAGCAAAAGCCAGCGCGGGCTGAAAGCAAATCCACCAAAGTTATCGGTTGAAAACAAGAAGAACAAGAAGTGCAGCAGCGCGCCACCCAAAACAAGCAGCGCCAACTGACGCTCGTGACTTTGGGCTGCGCGCAGGCTGCGCCATGCGCCCCACAAGTACCAGCCAAGAATAGGGAAAAAGGCCAAAGCGCCGTTCTCGCCGATCAACAGGTCCAGGGCGTAGCGGGGGATGTTATCCGCAGCGCGAAAACCACTGAGATTGCCATACAGTTTGGAGCCGACAAAATCGTAACCGGCGGCGTAAAACTGCGGCGGAAAAGGGTTGCCCACAATCTGAAAATTGAGAATCATAAAAATAAGGGCCGGCGCAAGAGCGCCAGCCAGGTACCAGATAGCCGACAGGCGACAGCGCCAGGCAAGATAAGCAGCAAAAGCGACAAAAAAAAGCGCCGCCGACAGGTCAATGGTTATGGCAAACATCGCCCAAAAACCAGCCCACAGAAGCGCGCTGCGCGGGGGGGCTGCATGACGCAGCAACAGATACAGGGCAATAAACAGGCCCATCGCCGCCGGAACATGATTGGTAAAAACAGTGCTGTACGGAAAAAGTGCGGTCCCTAACCCTAAGGCCAGCACAAAAAAGAAGGCTGTCGGGTTTGTCCAGCCATAAAATCGGGCCAATTTGTAGGCGAGGGCCAGAATGATTGTGGCGGGCAAACTGACCAGCACAAAGGTCAGGGCAACATAAACCCAATCTGCCTCGGCCGGTTCGCGGACAGCCAGGCAGCCGCTGGCGCTTTGGCCTGGCTCACAACCTTCGCTTTGCAGCGTTAGCCCCAGACCATGATGCAGGCCGTAATAAATACCGCTCCCCGCAAAGCCAACATCGGCGGCTTGTCGGAGTAGAAATGGTCGCCCACTTTAATTTTGTCCAGCGTATGAACAAAGGGCGATTCGTCTATGACCCAGACGCCTCGATGCACCAGCGACTCGATGGCGGCCATGCGTGAGGCATCGTTGGTTGAATAGGTCCGACTGTGGGCAAATAGGAGCCAGATCACGCTGAACAATAAGACAATGAACCAGGTCCAGTCGGTGTTGTGGATTGTGCGGTGTACGTTTGCTTTCATAAGGTATGCCCGGTTAGCGGTTGAATTGGCCCAGGACAACGGCCGTTTCCCCCAATCCCACCAGTTCCGGCCAGCTGTAAAACCCGGTCTGAATGGTGTACTGGCCCGGCGGCAAATCGAGTGGCAGCGGCAGGCGATAAGTGTCCAGCACCATCTCGCCTACACGCCAATCGGCGGTGGGGTAGCCGGCTGGCGGGCGGTCCAATTGGGCCACCAATTCGCCGGCTTCGTTAACCAGGTGGACGAAGGCGGTGTAATTTTGGCCAATGGGCGCTTGCGCCTGCCAGACCAGGGTGACGTTCAGCGCCTCATCAGCCGGCGCTGCCTGCCAGCCGCGCAGGGTGATGGTATCGGCAAAGGAAATAGAGGAGATTTCGGCCACCGGCAGGCGCGGCGCGGCGGCAGGAAGGTGGAAGGCGATGAAGTTGGGATATTGGGCGGCGATGTAGCCGGTAGGAAAGATGGCTTGCAGCTCGGCAAGGGCCTGCTGAGCGGTGGGGCGGAGGAGGTAAACGGCCGTTTGCCCTTCTTCCCCCATTGGCACAAGCCCCTGCCCACCGGCATAGCTGCGCAGCCGCTCCGGGTCGGCCAGGGCAAAGTAGATGGTCGCCATTTCTTCCTGGGTGGGCGTAAAGTAAAGTGCGGCGTCGGCCGGTTGGGCGGCGGCGTACTGCCCCAACTCCCAATCGGGCAAGTGAAAATCGGCCGCCAGTTGGGGATGGTTAGCGTAACGGAAGAAGTAGTCGCGCACGGTGAAGAAGAGGGAGGCGAGGAGGAAGAGAAGGATGAATTGTGAATTGTGAATTGTGAATTGTGAATGGGGAGAGAGTTGGATTAGTTTTTCCAGGCCGATGGCGATGAGGATGGCGATAACGGGGGCGGCGCCGGACATGCGGCCGAAGTGGGGGGCGTCGCCGCTAAGGATGGTGGGCAGCAGCATGACGATGAGCCAGATCAGCAGGAAGATGGCGCGGGGGTTGAATTTTTGCCGCAGGAGGTGGACCAACCCCACGAGGAAGAGGATGGCCTGGATAGGGTCCAGATACGGCCGTCCTGGTAAATTGTGGCGCAAATGGGTTTCGCCCTGCCAGAACAACCCCCGGAACACACGCCCGATATTGTAGAGCCAGGTGAGATACGGCCGTCCTTCCACCACCCCCTTGCCTTTATTCGCCACATAAGACATGCGAAAAGAGAAAAAATAGGGATAGCGAGCGAAGTATAGCAGCAGCGGCAGCGCTGTAAGCAGGGAAACAGCCGCCATCACCGCCACCTGCGGCCACAACCGCCGCGCCGCTCTATCCCGCCAAAACCAGAGCGGCACAAACAGCGCAAACAACAGCGGCAGCATCCGCCCAACCGCATACACATACACCCCCAACCCCAAAAACAAGCCAGCCAGGACAAACGGAAACCATTGACGATTGAGGATTGACGATTGACGATTTTCCTGTTCTCCCCCGCTCCCCCGCTCCTCTGCACCATTCACACCGCGCCAAAAAAAGTAAACGGCCAACGTTTCGACCACCACGAAGGGCATCATGCGCAGGCCGAAGCGGCTGAAATGAATGGCGGGAAAAAGAACAGCCATGAAGAAGGCGGCCAAAAGAGGGATTTCGGATTTCGGATTTCGGATTGACGATTGGCGATTGGCGATTGACGATTGGCGATTGACGATTGCGTCTGCCGCCAGATAGGTGGTGAAGACGGCCAGGACGCCAAAGAGAGCGGGGACGAAACGAATGGCAAAGGGGGTGGGGCCGAAGAGCCAGATGGAAAGGGCCATGAGGTAGATGTGCAGGGGTTCACGGCCGTAATTGCCCTCAAAGAAAATGGGGAAGCGCGTGGGTTGGGCGGGGCTGCTGGCGTGGGCATCCTGGGCGTACAGTTCCCAGCCCTCGTAGAACTGCGGGAAGGTTTTGCCCTGGAGCAGCGCGAGGGCATCCAGGCCGTTGTAGGCTTCGTCATGGTACAGGCCGGGCGGCAGGTCGCTTAGCTGCCAGAAGCGCAAAAAGGCAGCCAGCAGGAGAACCAGGAGGAGAAGGAGAGCGGGAGAGCGGGAGAGACGGAGAGACATGTGAATTGTGAATTGTGAATTGTTAATTGTGAATTGTGAATTGGCCGAGGAGGGCGAAGTCGGCGTCGGTGGGGGTGAGCAGGCGACGGCCGTTTTCAGGGTTGTACAGCCCAACGCGCACGTCATATTTGCCCGGCGGCAGGTCAGCGGGCAGGGGGATGGTGTGCGCCTGCCACAGAAGGGTTTGCGGCCGCCAGCCCTGCCACTTTGCGCCCAGGCCATCCCACTGCGCCACAATGTCACCAGCCTCATTGGTGAGGTGGATGAAGATGCTGAGAGGTTGCGGCGACGAGGTTTTGCGCCAATGGGTGTGGAGGGTGAACGGTTGGCCGGGAACGGCCGTTTGCGCCATCACCCAGTTCAGCAGGCCAATCGTCCCGCCCTGGGCGGTAAATTCCACGCGCGGCCGTTTATAGCCATCGTCCATCGGCGGCAGGCGGTACAGGCGGTAAACGGCCGTTTGCGCCACCAATTCCCAATCGGCCGTATAGCCCCATTCATCGGCCAAAACAGGCGCGGCCGGTAAGACCACCCAGCGGTTGTCAGATTCAGGGATTAAAACGGCCGTAGCCGGATCAAACCAGCCCAGCGTCACCCGATTGCTCTGGAAACGGGCAAAATCAGCCGGGGCCAATTCATCCAGTTGCACGCCACCTAACGAAACGTCAACCATCTCACCACGCTCCTTTACCTCGTAAATGAAAATGCTGTAACCAATTTTAGCCACCGGCTCGCGGTCCCGAAACCAGGCAAACAGATCGTGGTCGGCGAAGTGGACGCCTTGCAGAGTAGTGGCGCTGATGGCGTATAAACCGGGAGCGGGGTCGTGGGGGTAAAACGGCCGTGCCCCCGGGTCCATCAGGCGCGGCGGCCAACTGTCCAGACCGCTGTAGTGAATGCCGTAATACTCAGGCCGCCCTTCGCCAAAATAACTCAACCAGACGTGGTCAACCTCATTGGCATCCATCCACTGCTTCAGATTGCCCAAATCCTGGCCCCAATCCAGGTTGCTGTCTACCAGAGCGCGCCAACCACCGTTGGGGCCACCCGCCAAAATGTTGAAGTAGGCCAGGTAGTGGGGATGGAGCCAGAGAGCGGCGGCGAAGAGCCAGAGAAGAGCGGGAAGAATGATAAATGATGAATTGGGAATTGGGAAATGTGAATTGAGGAGGGTGACGGCGATGAAGACATAGAGATAGGGCAAGACGGGCAAGATGTGGCGGTAGCCCAGGTTGACGTCGGTGGTGAGGGCAATGGCAAAGTAACCCAGGACTGGAACCAGTAAGAAGACAAACGATTGACGATTGACGATTGACGACCAGTCTTTTAATCGTAAATCGTCAATCGTCAATCGTAAATAGCGCACAATGGCCCAGGCCAACAGCAGCAGCGTCGGCAGCGGCGTTTTGAGCAGAAAAGCCACCGGGAAATAATACCACCAGCCGTTATCAGAATAACTACCGAGCAAAAACGCGGGCGTGGATTTCTGCAACCGGCCGCCAATATCCAACAACTGCTCCAGGTGATGGGACAACGGCACAGTAAGGCCGCCCAACTGCGCCAGCGTGGGCAAATTTTGCGGCAGCGCCCCAATCTGAAACCCATAGGTCGCCCACAAAGTGAATGGGGCGATGAGGACGTAGGCGACAAGGAGCATAAGGAAAATGCGGAGTGCGGAGTACGGAGTGCGAAATAGATTCCGCGCTCCGCACTCCGCACTCCGCACTCCCAAATTGATAAGGATGACGAGGGCGAAGATCGGCACAAACAGCCCGGCGGTAAATTTGGTGTTTTGTAATAAGCCGAAGGCTATTCCGGCAAAGAGGGCGCGGGACCAGGACGGCCGTTGCCCAAACCGCCACAACGTATAGCCAGATAAAAAAGCAAAAAAGGTAAGTCCCAAATCCGTCGTCGCCAGGCGGGTGTGCGCCAGAATGTTAGGGTCGAAGGCCACCAACACCAGCGCCAGCAGCGCCGCCCACTCATTTTTCGCCAGTTGCCCGGCCCAACGGCCGGCCAACGCCGCCAACAGCAGCCCCAACCAGATGGTCGGCAGACGGGCCAGGAACATCACGTGGGCCACATCGTTGCCAATTTCCCACAAGAACAACTCAGACGGCCGGTGAAAGCTGGGCAGCTGCCAGGAAGGGTCAGACGTAGGCAGCTGCACAGACGCATCGCCCCGCAGCAGCGCCGCATTCAGCGCGTTCAGCCCCAGCGGATGGCCCACGCGCAGCCATTGGTTTTCGCCGCGCACATAGCCCAAACCGCGCGTAATAAACCCCTGTTCGTCAAACGTGGGCGACGTGTGCGCCAAACTGCTGACTGCCAGGGCAAACATCAGCAACAGAACGGCCGTAGCGATCAAACGTTTGGCTATCATACGAAACAAAGGTGACTGGCCCGTGGTGGGCCAGTCACCTGCAACCATTGGTTTATGAACCTGTCAGGTCTTGTTTACGATTCCTCAATGATCATCTAGAAATTACATGGGCCAGATTGGACCAATCTTGGAGATTGGTCCAATCTAAAAAACAGGAAGTTATTCTTAGACCATTACTTAGTCAAGATACTTCACTTCAAAGAAATCATAGAACCAGATAGACGGTTTATACTCATCGGTGGAGGCAAACACGCCAAAATATGGTTCATGGATATAGGTCGTATCAGAGAAAGAAGCCTTAAAATTACCATCCACGTATAACCGCGTGCCATCGTTGCGCACTTCTACCCGGTAAGTATGGTATTCCAGAGAGTTGTCGTTAGACACGATGTCATCCACCACCTGAGTGGGACCTACGCGCTTAATCGGGCTGCCACCACAATTTGGACACCAAAACAGGCTGTCTACCCGTTCGTGCAGCAGCTTGATGGGACCAAAGAAGATGTAGTTGTAATTGTAGAAATGGTTAAAGCAGTTGTCTGTCTGGTAAATGTTGCCGAATTCCGGGCAGGCGTCGCCATTCCAATCGCCGCCAAAGACCATACCACCAGAGACCAGATTAGAGCCGTCATGGACGCGCACCCGGTATTCGATGACGTAAGGTACCGGCGGCGCTTCAACCAGTGGGCTGGCAATCATCCAGTCCCACCGATCGCCCACGATGATGATCAGATTACCAGCTTCGCTGCCTGTGCCATAACGCACGGCCGTTTGTTCCAAATAGGTCGTGCGGCGCAGCGGCGTCCACCCTGTCGTCGCGTCAGAGAAGTCATCCCGATAGTTCCCGATCACCCGGACAACATTGGACCACGGGCTGTTGTCGTCTGGTCCCAGAGCGCGCAGCCGGTGATAGTAGACATTACGCGCTGATGGCCCAATGCCGGTGATGGGTTGGCTCAGCACGTTGGCGGCAGTATTGTAAGTGGTAACGCCGGTAGCAAAGGTGGGGTCCTGAGATTGTTGCAGTTCATAGCCAATGACATAAGTATTGTTGCTAATGCTCCAATTCATCAGCCAATGGTTGTTGTTGGCCGGGCGCGTCGCGCCCAGCGAGGGCGCCGGTGGCGGCGGCACTGGCTTGGCAATGACCGGCATGAAGTATTTATAAAAGGCAGCGATGGTCGTTAAGGTAGCGGAATCGGATACGGCCGTAGCGCTTTGCGAAGTGGCGGTGATTACGGCCGTCGCCGAATCGCCCTCATTGGCCCCAGGCGGTATGGTGATGACCACAGCCAGCAGCACGGCCGTGCCGTTGGTCAGGCTAAACGTGGTCGTGGGAACCACGATGGGCCAGGTAGACGCATAGGTAATGTCATATACATCGCTGAGTGTGCCAGAATTGGACAAAACCAATGTATAAGTCACCACTTCACCCGGTCCGCCCATGCGCGTGGTGTCGTCTAATAAACTGACGCTGTAAGAGACCAGCCCCGTGGCAGCCAGTGGGGGTTCGATAACGGCCGTCTCTGGCGTGGTGCGCGGCGGAATCTGCGCCGGCGTCTCGTCGCTGTGGATAATGTGGGAATTGATATAAGCCGCCAACGCCTCGTCAAACGTCAGCGTAGACGTGATGACTGGGCTTTGGGCATAAGCAGCGGCCGGGCCGCTGCCCGACGATGCCGCCATGGTCTGGACCAAAACCAGCACGCCGACAATCGCCAGAACCAATACCCCTAAGACCCGGAAATGGTCTTTCTTAAAAACTTTCATTTAAACCTCCAAAAATCTAGGTAACTCAACAAAATAAACGTCTGTTATGTCTTATCATCTCATGTTTTTTGCGCAGCGCAGTTATGCTGGTGGCTCTCTTCCTGACCAAGACATATGCTAATCAATGGTGGTGTAGCTGGGATTATTGTTGGAAGGATCAACAAAAAACAGTGGGGTTATCTTACCTATGCTGTCACTTTCCGTCAACGAACAGATCACGGGCTAAAACAACCACATCACCAAGATCGCCGGTATGGCGCAGCCGTCGCTGCTGCGACGGCGTATACAAACCAATTTGCAAGGTCAGCGGGCCGTCGGCTTGCGGGATGGGGATGGTATGCAGCTGCACAACGGTATCGCCGGGCTGTAACTCCGCCGGCGCCGCATCCCAGCCATCGTGCTGCGCCAGCAGATTACCGTCAATGTCCAATAAATGGGCAAACGCCGTCAAATCGGCCGGCAGCGTATCCGTCACCCGCCAGACTGTGATCAGCCGTAAAACCCCTCCTGGCTCACCAGGCAGTATCTCATACCCTTCTAATGTCATCACCTCCTCAAACGAGATGGGGGTGTCGAGCGGCGGTACGGCCGTTATCACCGGCAGCTCATACACGGCAAACGACGGCCACTGCGAGCTGCGATACAGCGGCTCGGCGGCAATACCGGCCGCTGCCAGCAACGCTGGATTGATGGGGGCGAACTCGGGCACAACCAGACGGCCGTTTTCCCCCATCTCTCTTGCCGGCAACACCACCGCCCCGGCCACCGGCGCCCCGGTTTGCACCCAACGCGCCGCCGGGTCATAGCCCAAACTGCGCCGCAGCGAGTCGCGGTCAATCGGCTCATAAAAGCCGTCAGCCACCACCAGGACGTCCGTCGGATGGGCCTTTATGTAACGGCTCATCGCCAACAGCGCCGATTGGTAATGTTCCAGCCGCGTCGCCTGCGCTTGCGGCCAGTGGACAAAACCATCGGCTACAGTGCGCGCCAAGTTGTAGACAAACACGGCCGTAAACAACGCCGCCATCAACAAACGGATGAATCTGGCGGCTGCTGGATAGTTGTTTGCCAGTCGTTGGCTCTGGGCGACGCCTGCCGCCACCCCCATCCCCATCAGCGTATAAACCACCGGCATGGCGGCAATCAGCCGCACGGTGCTGGGCGCTTGCGGCGTCAGGGCGCTGGGAATCAGGCCAACAGCCAGCCAGACCAGCAGCAGGGCCATGCGTCCTTCACGCCAGCGCCACAACGCGGCCAACAGCCCCACATAGAAGAATACGGCCGTTACCCCAGCAAACAACGGCCGTCCCGGTAAGGAATAGGTCCAACGGGGATCACCCGTAAAGCTAAATACGCCCAACGTGCGCAGCGCGCTGCCCAACACCGGCCCCGCATCGCCCTGCCGCAGCGCCGTCAATGGGCCGGCTAACTGCTCCACCCGCTGCTGCAAGGTTGGGTCGCGCCAAAGCGCCACCTGCATCGGGGCGGCCATCACCATAAAGATGGCCAGGGTGATCAGTAACCAGCGCCACCAGGCCGCGCCGCCGACCATGCGCCGCCCGGCCAACCGCTGCGCCAACGCATAGCCCACAGGCAGCAGGAAAATGATGCGCGCCGCCGTGTAGCTGTAGAAGCTGAAGCCCAGAAAAAGACCGGCCAGCAGCGGCCGGCGCCAAAACCAGGCCGCCAGCAGCAGCAGCAGCGGCAGCAATATCGGGCGAATGCCAATACGACTAAAGATGATCGGCCACCAACTGACAGCCAGACCAAGGCCAGCGGCAACGGCCGTCACCACCCCAAACTCCCGCTTCGCCCAACGCATCGTCAGCGCCACCAACAGCAGCCCCAGGAACACCGATGGCAGCCGGATCGCCAGCATGTTGTCGCCCAGCAGCGGCGCAAACGGCGCCGCCAGGTAATGATAAAGCGGCTCGTGGCCGTATCCCTCGCGGAAGAAAACGGCGTGATAGCCACCACGAATAAAGGCGGCAATATCGGCGTCCAGCACCTCGTCCTGGGCCAGACCGGGCGGCACGCCCTGTAAAGCCACCAGCCGCAAAAGCGCCGCCAGCAAGAGAACGGCCGTCGCCCAAACCGTAAACCGTTTGTCGTAATCCGTTACCCGTGATCCGTCATCCGCAATGCGCAATCCCAAATCCGTTCTCCTACCGCAAGTCATAAATCAAAATCGAATAGCCCACACGGCCGTCCGGCTGCCGCTGTCGGAACCAGGGGTAAACCGTTTTCTCGCCCCAATGCGATTCCCACAAACTGCTGGCGCTGATGGCGTAAACGCCCGGCCCCGGTGCGGCCGGATCAAATGGTGGATTGGTCCATAAACCATAAAATTCTGGCCGGGGAAAACCGGGCAGCGGCTCATAAGACAAGCCGTAATAGGCCGGATTGGCCGTGCCAAACCAGCCTAATTCCACCTGTTCCACGTCGTTGTCGGCCATCCACTGCTGCAAGCGCAGCAAATCTTGCCCCCAATCTATGTTGCTGTCTACCAAAATACGCGCGCCGTTGGCCGGCCCGCCGGCCAGGGCGTTGAAATAGCTCAGGTAATGGGGATGCAGCCAGAGGGTGATGGCGAGGAGCCAGAGAGAACCGAGCCAAAGAAGATATTTCGGATTCCCGATTGCAGATCGCGGATTTTGGCGTGGGATGTGGGCCAGGCCGCTGATGAGGCTGAGCAGAAAGGGCAGCATGGGCAGCAGGTGGCGGTAGCCGATATTCAGGCCGCTTTGCAGGCTGAAGAGGAAGTAGAGCAGCGGCGGGACCAGGAAGAATACGGCCGTTCGCCTCGTCTGCCTCTCTTTTACCAGAATCACGGCCGCCAGCGGCAGCAGCAGCAAAATCGGCAGGGGCGTTTTCACCAGAAAGGCCACCGGGAAATAGGCCAGAAAACCCTCGGTGGAAAACTGTCCCAGCAAAAAGGCGGCCCGTCCGCCGCTGCCCAATCCGGCAATCTGTCCGATGCCCGCCCAAAAGGTGGGCATCGGACCGACCCATTGATTGAATGATTGCAGCGGCGCGGAGTTAAACCGGAACGGCCCAAATTCAAAGCCAAAAATCACCCACACCACCAGCACCGACGCCAATCCGGCGCTGAGAAATTGCCCCAACCGGCGCAGCGCCGCCCGCCACCCCTGGGCCGGATAGAGTGGCAAAACGGCCGTCACCGCCAAAATCGGCACAAACACCAATGTAGACAGCTTGCTGCCAAACGCCAACCCCAGGCCGAAGGAAGCTAATAGCCAATTGACCATTGACAATTTCTTCCCATGCCACAGCCGCCAGAGCAGGTAGGCTGCCAGAAACAGAAACGCCGTGCCGCCTAAATCGGTGGTGGTGTAACGGCCGTGCGCCAGCAAATTCGGCTCGAACAGTAAAAAGAAAAAGGCCAAGGGGGCCGACAGCCGTCCCCAGGCCTCCCGGGCAAAATGAAAGCCCACCAGCGCCAACCCCAACGTCAGGAAAACGATGGGCAGCCGCGCCAGAAAGATCATCAGCGTCACGTCATTGCCGAAATGCCACATCATCTGCTCGGCAAAGACATACCAATACACGTCTGGCGGACTAAGCTCGGTCCAACTGGGGTCGTCCAGCGGCAGCTTCACGTCTGGCAGCAGCAGCGCCACCGGCAGCGCCGACAAGGCATTCACCAGCGGCGGATGCTCCAGACTCAGGCGTGGGTCGCCGGTGCGCAAAAAGGCCAGGCCGCGCGCCAGGTGGTTCTGCTCGTCCATCGTTGGACTGTCGCCCACCAGGCTGCCGACCGCCAGCCAGAAAAAAAGCAAGACCAGCGGCGTAAGCAGCCAGCTCGCGGGGATGTTGCGCCATCGTGCCATAACAGGCCGATTATATGCCAGGTGGCAAAAAGCGGGCGAATGACAAAGCGGCGGCGGGGGGAGAACGGCCGTTTCCCGTAGGCGGCGCGTTCAGATTGACGATTGGTCCTGAGCTTGTCGAAGGATTGGCGATTGACGATTGGCGAATGACGATTGACAATTGAGCTATGATGCGTAAACAGGCTGTAAACCTTCTAAAAATCGGCGTCACCGTGCTGGGGCTTTACCTGGTTCTGCGCGAAGTAGACCTGGCAAGCATTCTGGATGTGCTGCGTGGGGTCAAGCTGGGGTGGCTGCTTGTCAGCTTTTTGCTGGTGAACGCCAGCCTGGTTTTACGCGCCTATCGCTGGCTGCTGCTGCTGCGCGGCGTCGGCACGGCCGTTCCGTTTAGCCGGTTGGTGGAGCTATATTTTGTCGGCAACTTCTTCAACATGTTCCTGCTGTCCGGCTTTGGCGGCGACGTCGTGCGCGTGCTGGAATCGGCCCGCGACGTGCCCGGCAGCGTGGCCGCCGGCACAGTCATTCTGGACCGGTTTACCGGGCTGATCATGTTGTTTGTAATGGCTTTGTGCGCTTTGCCCTGGCGGCCGGACAACTTTCCGGTCTGGTTGGTCTGGTTTATCGTGGCCGGGGCGGCTGGCGGCGTGGGGCTGCTGGCTATGCTGATGCAGGGCAGTTGGCTGCGACGGTTGGGCGGCTGGCTGCCCGGTCCCCTTTCGCCGGTGGGCGATGGTCCTATCGCCAGCCTGCTGCAAGCGGTAGAAGGCTGCGGCTGGCGGGCGGTGGGCAGAGCGCTGCTGGTTTCGCTGCTGTTTAACCTGATGCTGGTCTTGTGGTGGCAGACAAACAGCCTGGCCCTGGGGTTAAGCGTGGGCTATGGCTATCTGGCGCTGGTGGTCCCGGTGTTGTCGGTGCTGCTGCTGGTCCCATCAGTGAGCGGCCTGGGGACCAATGAGGCGGCTGCGCCAGTTTTGTTTGCGGCGGCCGGATTGGGGATAGAAACGGCCGTGGCCCTCTCTTTGCTCAACTTCCTGGTGGTGCGGTTGTCCGGCATTTTGGGCGCGCCGGTTTACTTGTGGACGGTGGTGCGCAACGGCCGGTCTGGTTGACGATGCCCTTCCCTATTCTCATACTTACGCTGGTTGACTGACAAGACTCACATTCAACCCAATTGACAGCGGATTGGCAGGATTTACGGATACTTTTTCCTCGACTACTCTTATCCACAAATCCTGGAAATCCGTGTTCTGCGACCTTTTAGGCGAAGATTTCTCTGGACACCTATATTGCATATTTCGCCGCAGTCAGTCGCCTCGTTAGAACAACCGCACCTCTACCCATTCACCGGCTTCCAGGCCGGCTTTGTTCAGCGGCACTTTGATGAGGCCGTCGGCGTTGACCAGGGTGTAAATCAAATTGCTTTTGCCAAAAATGGGGGTCGCCAGCAGGCCGTCGGCGCTGTCTTCCAGGCGAGCGGGCACGTAATCCTCGCGGCCGCTTTCGCTGGGCAGGTTTTGTGTCAGCCGGGCGCGGGCCTGGCTGCGGCGCGGTGGAACGGCCAACCCTTGCAGCCGGTAGATGGCCGGAACGCCCAGCATGTCGAACTGGACCATGGCGGAAACAGGGTTGCCGGGCAGACCCAGCACCGGCTTGCCATTCACAATACCAACAATGGTGGGTTTGCCGGGGCGGGTGGCGACGCCATGCAGCAGCACGCCCGGCTGACCCAGGTGGGCAATCACCTGCGCCGTCATATCGCGGGCACTGACGGAGGAGCCGGCCGAGATGACCAACATATCGCATTCGGCCAGTAGTTTGGCAGCGGCCGTTTCCAACATAGCGTAATTGTCGGGAATGATGCCGCCGCGAACGGGGATGCCGCCAGCCTCAATAACCTGTCCGGAAACAACGTAGCTGTTGATGTCGCGTATCTGCCCAGGTTGGGTAATGAGGGTGGGATGGACCACTTCGTCGCCGGTCGCCAGGATGCCGACACGAGGCCGCCGCACGACGGCCAGTTCGGTGAGGCCAACAGCCAACAGACCACCTAAATCTTGCGGCCGCAGCCGGTGGCCGGCGGGCAAAATTTCGGCGTCTGGGGCCACATCTTCGCCGATTTGCAGGATGTTTTGGCCGACGGCGACGGGCTTCATTACTTCGATTTCAAATGGCCTGGAGAATTGTGAATTGTGGATTGTGAATTGTGAATTGTGAATAATTTGAGTGTGTTCGATCTGGACGACGGCATCGGCGGTATCGGGGACCATGCTGCCGGTGTGGACCAGAATGGCCTGGCCGGTTTGCAAGGCGACGGTGGCTGCCTGCCCCATCGTTACTTCGCCGATGACGGTCAGGAAGGCGGGCAGACTGTCGGCTGCGCCGTAGGTATCGGCGGCGCGCACGGCGTAGCCATCCATGGTGCTGCGACGAAAGGCGGGCAGGGGTGTTGGCGCGTATTGGACTGCGGCGGTAATACGACCAACGGCCGTCGCTGTGGGAATGGTCTCGGCGGGCAAAACGGCCGTCAGGTGGCGCAGCAGCAGCGCCCGCGCCTGGTCGGGTGGTAGGACGTTAAAGAATTCAGCCGACATCATCACCCTCGTTTGGATCCAGGCCCAATTGGCGCAGGCGGGCGCTCAAACGTTCGGCGCGCTGTTCAGCGGCCTCAGCCCGCTGCTCGGCGATTTCAGTCCGTTGGCGCTCTTGCTGAGCGCGTTGGCGCTCCCGGGCCGAAAGTTCGGCCCCGGTGGGAATCAGCGCGCCGTCAGCGTCTTGCCAACGCAGCCAGGTCTCCTCTTTGTTTTCGTAGCTGCCCTGCCAGAGGGTAAGCCCCAGGTCTAAGCCGACAAACAGGTCGGGGGCGATTTCTTCATATTCGCGGCGCGGTGTCAGGGCGTAAGCCCGGAGGATGTCCGGCTGGACCTCTTGCTGGGGATCATAGATGACGTAATAGGGAATGCCCATGCGCGCGTAGGCTTGCAGCTTGCGGTCGTCTTCGCCACCTTCGCGGTTGGAAACGATTTCGATAACCAGATCGGGAGTTTTGCCAAATTCCCAGATGAAGTAGGCGCGATGCCCTTTGGCCCACCAGTCGTCGGGGGCGATCACGTCCAGACTGAGGAATACGTCGGGCACGAGGGGTGGTTGATGGACGGAAGCAAAGACCCCAACGTTGGCGGCCGCCAGGAACGGCCGTTCCTGGGTCCCTTTCCAGGCAGTATAAAGCGGTTCAGTGAGCAGGCGCATCTGTTTTTCGGAAGCCAGGTTGCCCACGGGCGCATCATCCTCCGTTACAATATGGGAAATGTCCGGCCACAATTCAGGGGGCAAGATGTAGGTTTCGCTGATTTCGTTGGGAATGGTTTCGGTCATAAACGCCTCCGACAAGAGTTTAGACAAAGAGACGAAAGGGTCAAAGGTTATGCGATGGGAGAATTATACATCAAGTCTGATCGTCGAGCAGTGCGGCAGTCAGGCGGTCAGCAATTCTCACTATGGAATCCAGCCGTAGGGGCGGGACAACATTTTTGCCAATCACCAATGCCTGGCCTCCTGCCTGTTTCACCCCTCTTTGGGTCCCATTGGGCGAGACGGCGCGGGAAAATGCCGTTCGCTGCGGCTGTTCTCTGTCCGCGCCGTCCTGCCCCTACCATAGGCGAATTCCGAGAAATAATCGAGTGAAAATTCGATGTATTTCGGAATTCGCTTGAGGTATTTTCGGATTGAAGGCTTATTTATTTTTCCGAAAATGCCATACACCATAACAAATTGAGGTTCTTCATGATTTCACGGGGTTGACACCGGATGTAGGGGCGACCCTTGTGGTCGCCCTCGTTTGGGCGGGTACAAGACCTGCCCCTACATTTAGCGATACCCCACGATATCCAAACCCCCCCAAATCTAAAAGGGGAAAAGGGGGAGGGGGGGAGGGGGGGGGGGGGGGGGGGGGGGGGGGGGGGGGGGGGGGGGGGCCGGGGGGGAAAAAGGGGGGGGGGGGGGGGGGGGGGGGGGGGGGGGGGGGGGAAAGGACAAAAAAAGGAAGAAGGGGGGGGGGGGGGGGGGGGGGGGGGGGGGGGGGGGGGGGGGGGGTGGGGGGGGGCCAAAGAAAAAAAAAAAAAGGGGGGGGGGGGGGGGGGGGGGGGGGGGGGGGGGGGGGGGGGGGGGGGGGGGGGGGGGGGGGGGGGGGGGGTGCGGGGGGGGGGGGGGGGGGGGGGGGGGGGGGGGGGGGGGGGGGGGGGGGGGGGGGGGGGGGGGGGGGGGGGGGTTGGGGGGGGGGGGGGGGGGGGGGGGGGGGGGGGGGGGGGGGGGGGGGGGGGGGGGGGGGGGGGGGGTTGGGGGGTGGGGGGGGGGGGGGGGGGGGGGGGGGGGGGGGGGGGGTTGGGGGGGTTGGGGGGTTTTTTGGGGGGGTTTTGGGGGGGGGGGGGGGGGGGGGGGGGGGAGGGGGGGGGGGGGGGGGGGGGGGGGGGGGGGGGGGGGGGGGGGGGTTGGGGGGGGTTTTGGGGGGGGTTGGGGGGGGTTTGGGGGGGGGGGGCCTTTCTGGGGGGGGGGGGGGGGGGGGGGGGGGGGGGGGGGGGGGGGGGGGTTTGGGGGGGGGGGGGGGGTGGGGGGGGGGTTTTTGGGGGCGGGGGGGCCTTTGGGGGGGGGGGGGGGGGGGGGGGGGGGGGGGGGGGGGGGGGGGGGGTTTTCGGGGGGGGGGGGGGGGGGGGGGGGGGGGTGGGGGGGGGGGGGGGGGGGGGGGGGGGGGGGGGGGGGGGGGGGGGGGGGGGGGGGGGGGGGGGGGGGGGTTGGGGGGGGGGGGGGGGGGGGGGGGGGGGGGGGGGGGGGGGGGGGGGGGGGGGGGGGGGGGGGGGGGGGGGGGGGGGGGGGGGGGGGGGGGGGGGGGGGGGGGGGGGGGGGGGGGGGGGGGGGGGGGGGGGGGGGGGGGGGGGGGTGGGGGGGGGGGGTTGGGGGGGGGGGGGGGGGGGGGGTTGCGTGGTTGTTTTTCGGCTTGTTGTGGGGGGGGGGGGGGGGGGGGGGTTGGGTGGGGTGGTGTTTTTTGTTTTGGGCGTGTTGTGTTGAAAGACCCATTTTTTCTTTACAAAGCGGCCAATTCTGGTATAATTTTTTGTCTAAAATAACTTCACTGGTGATGGGCCGCTGGCAGCAGCGGTTTTCCCTTATATTGGGGGTAATGAATGACAATAAGAAAGCCTTATCTGGTAACAGGCGAAGGGCTTGTGAAATTGCAGAAAGAGTTGGAACAGCTCGTCACGGTTGGCCGTGAAGAAGTGGCCGAACGTTTGCAGCGCGCTTTTGATGATGGCCCCGACGATGATTTTATTGATAATGCCGAACTAGAAGCGGCGCGTAATGCGCAGTCGTTTTTGGAAGGGCGTATTCAGGAAATCGAGGAAATCCTCAAAAATTACCAGGTGATCAAAGACGACGATGGCCCTCATGATTTTGTGCGCGTCGGCGATTGGGTAACGGTCAACGAAGTTGGTTACGACGAAGAAGAGCGCTATCATCTGGTGGGCGCGGCCGAAGCCGACCCAACAGAAGGACGCATTTCCAACGAAAGTCCGCTGGGCGTGGCGCTGTTGGGCGCTAAAATTGGCGATGTGGTGCGCATCAAGGCGCCACGCGGCATTACGGAGTTCCGGGTCGTCAATATTGAGTAGCGGTTTTTTAACCACATCAACTTTTTCAGCCCGTGCTTGACACGGGCTTTTTTTTGGATAGAAGCCCCCAACAACCCTGGGGGTCTGGAGAGTCAGGAGGATGACATGAGCTGGCAGCCAAACCATTTAGAACAGCAGCGGTTAGAAAAAGTGGCCCGCCTGGAGGAGGCAGGAATTGAAACATATCCTCTACGAACGGAACGCACCCATACTTCGGCCGAAGCGTTGGCGGCGTTTGCAGCGGATCCGGAAGGTGAACTTGCCGTAACGATATGTGGTCGGTTGGTGAGTATGCGCGATATGGGTAAGACGGTGTTTGCGCATGTGGTAGATGGCTACGGCCGTCTCCAACTCTTCCTGCGCCGTGAAGAAATCGGCGAAGAGAGCCACGCCATGTTCCGCAAGCTGTTGGATTTGGGCGACTTTGTGCAGGCTGCCGGCGTGCTTTTCCGCACCCGCGCCGGGGAAGTGAGTGTGCGCGTCACTGCCTGGAAGCTGCTTAGCAAAGCTGTCAGTCCCCTGCCGGTGGTGAAAGAGCAAGAAGTAGACGGCGAAATCGTCCGGTACAGCGCCTTTGCCGACGTGGAAGAGCGTTACCGCCAACGCTACGCCGACCTGGCCGTCAACCCCGAAGTACGCGACGTGTTTCGCGTTCGCGCCAAAACCATCAGCGCCCTGCGCCGTTTTTTGGACGACCACGATTTTTTGGAAGTAGAGACGCCTATTTTGCAACCTTTGTATGGCGGGGCAGCGGCACGGCCGTTTACCACCCACCACAACCAGCTCAAACAAGAACTCTACCTGCGTATTTCCTTCGAGCTGTACCTTAAACGGCTCATCGTCGGCGGCTACGAGCGTGTCTACGAAATCGGGCGCGATTTCCGCAACGAGGGTGTCAGCTTTAAACACAATCCCGAATTCACCCAACTGGAGTTTTATGCCGCTTATTGGGACTACAACGACGTGATGGACTTCACCGAGCGGATGCTAGCTTACGTCGCCGAAAGCGTTTTGGGCACGACCACCATCACCTACCAGGGACATACCATCAGCCTGGCCCCGCCCTGGAACCGCATCTCCATGCGCGAAGCCATCGTCGAATTTACCGGCATAGATTACGTGGATTATCTGGAAGCCGATCAGTTGGCACAAGCGATTCAGCAGATGGGCAAAGCGCGGGGCGCGGCCACGCAAACGCCGCCAGGGGCCAGTTGGGGCAAACTAATTGATGGTCTGCTGGGCGATTTTGTCGAGCCAAACCTGATCCAGCCGACCTTCATCACCCAATATCCGCGCGACATTTCGCCGCTGGCAAAAGGCATTCCTGGCGACCCGCTGCATGTGGAACGTTTTGAGTATTTCATCGCCGGCATGGAGATGGGCAACGCCTTTACGGAGCTAAACGACCCGCAAGAGCAGCAGCGCCGCTTTGAGGCGCTGCAAGAAATGTATGCCAAAGGGGACGAGGAATTGAACCCGATTGACGAGGATTACCTGCGGGCGATGCGCTACGGAATGCCGCCCAACGGCGGTTTCGGCACCGGCGTAGACCGCATCACCATGCTGCTGACCGACGAGCCAACCATCCGCGAAGTGCTGCTGTTCCCCCATTTGCGAGAGAGAGAGTAGGGGCAGTGTTCAGTGTTCAGTGTTCCGTATACTGAATACTGAACACTGAACACCCCACCCTACCATCCCACTGGCGACCAGGACGGGACCGAGGGCGGCCCAGGCGGCCAGTTCGCGCACCCAACGGCCGTGCCACGCCGCCGGCCACAAATTGGTCAGGGGGATAAGAGTGAGGATAAGCAGGATGACGACGGCCGTTAACCCCCGCCACCCACGTACATAATCCCGCCCCCACACGGCCCGCGCTGCCGCCACCAATCCTAACGTCACAAAGCCCAACAGCAGCCAATGCAAATAAGAGATGCGCAGATTGGCCCGCTCGCTCCAGAGGGCGATGGCCGGGACGGTAACGGCCAGCGTCGCTGTTGCTTTCATGCCCAAAAAGACCAGCGCCACCCGCCACTCGCTGCCGGCCAACCGCCACAGAATGACCACGCTTACCACCAGGCCCGACCCTACCAACAACCCACCCACGCTGCCGATCAACCGCGCTGCCGGTGGCAGTAAATTCACCGGAATGCCCAACAGAAAGAGAACCGGCAGGCCCATAATCAGCAAGGATTCGCTTTTGGCGGCCCAGGGGTGGCCGGCGGCGGCCGGAGTGGCGGCGTAGGCCAGCCCCAACACGGCCAGCACAAACCAGCCATCAGCAAACAAATCGAGAAATAAATGGGTGAGGGCGGCGGCGATGAGCGGGCTGCGGAGATTGAGAACGGCCGTTACCGCCACACCCCACGCCCCCAGCGACGCCAACAGCAAAAAAGCCAGCGCCCCATCCCACAAACGCAGCGGGCTGTTACGCACCGCCCCCTTCGTCGCCTGGCGATAGGCGAAGAGAAAGGCGTACCAGGCGAGCATGTTGAAGCTGGCAAGGATGGTGGAAATGGGCAGGCGCGCGCCGCCAAACTGCGCCGGACGGTAGCCATAGAGCAAAAAAGCGACGTAAGCGGCCAACGCCAGCAGCAGCGTCACCCGAATGATGTTGCGGAAACGGGCGTGCAGCGTCGGGGGGAACGGCCGTCCCGTCAGCGTTGGCAGCCAGGCAGCCATCAGGCCCATTACGGCCGGCGTTACCCAGCCAAAATACATCAGGTGCGAGTGGGCATGGCGGATGTTGCTGTATTGCAGCCCCCAGGGAAAGCCATACAGTAGACCAAACCGCAGCAGCGCCCCGGTGCTGCCGGCCAAAACAAAAAGCCCCAAGGCGCTGAGCCAGGCCCAGCGCCAGGGCAGAGAGGGAGAGTCAGGCATATGTGATGAACGTTGTTCTGTCAGGCGTAAAATGAGACGTTTGCACCCCCACATGCGAACGGCGGGCATCTGAGGATGCCCTACTCCTCAATCCATCCATTTAGCCTTGACGAGACACTACCAACTATCAACTATCAACTGTTTTTTACCATGAGAAGAAGCATGGCGACGGCCGTTTCCGCCACAATGCTGTGCGGTGTGTTGGCCGCCATATGGACCCACGTTCCGGCCTGGGCCGGCTGGCTGTGGCTGCCCACCGTCAGCTTCGCCTCACCCTGGAGAAAATGCAGGATGGCCGGCACGGCGGCCGTATGCTCCGATAATTCTTCACCCGCAGCAAAATGGAACAGAATGACGTTCACATCGGCCGTTTTTAACACCGTGCGGCTCAAAATTCCATCTTGCGGCGCATTGGCCGCCACTTCGGCCGGTAAATCAAGAATCTTGTAATTATCCATTTGATTATTGCGTGGCGTTGGCAGCCGGGGCGGGCGTAACCCGTTCGGCGGCCAATTGGGCCTGGCGGGCGTAATCAATTGCCATCGCTAACACGCGGGCCGCTTCTTGCGGGCTGTGGAAGCCGGTGCTGTTCTCCGAAGAGACGAAGTCCCAGCGCAGCGAGGCACGGCGATGCAGATAACGCGCCTCCGTCAACTGCTCGTCGGTGGCTCCCGCTTCCTGGGCGGCGACAATGGCGTCTATGGCGTCTAGAATCGCGTCCTCAGACAGGCGCAGCAGCTCGGCCGTGCGGTTTTGGATGGTGAGGATGCGTTCTTCCAGCAGCTGCTCATCTTGCTGGTGGCAGGTCTGGCAGGCGTTGTTGATATTGGTCAGCGGGCTGCGCAGCCAATGGTCGGAAATTTTCACTGCGCCTTCGCGCATATAAGGCATGTGGCAGTCGGCGCAGGAGACGCCGGATTGGGCGTGGACGCTGGTAGTCCACATTTCATATTCCGGGTGCTGAATTTTGATCATCGGCGCATTGGTTTCGGCGTGGGTCCAATCTTTGAACTCGTAGAGGTCATAATGGGCCTCAATATCGTCGACGTTTTTACCCTGGCTCCAGGGGAAGGTTAGCACTTTATTGTCACCGAGGAAGTAGTATTCGACGTGGCATTGGGCGCAAACATAGGTGCGCATCTCCTGGCGGCTGGCCTGGGTCAATCCACGCCCTGCGCTTCGAGGGCGTTGATGAGCGCCGGCCGGGTCAGGCGTAGACCCATCGTTTCCGGGTCGTGGCAATCGGCGCAAGAGGAGCCAACATGAAACTGCTCTTTCAGATCGTTATACGGGGTGTGGTTGAATTCCTCCCAACCCATTTCGGCAATCAGTTTTGGCGCTTCAGCGGCGTGGCAGTTGGCGCACGCGCTGGGCTGGTCCACCAACTGCACGCGCAAGGTGTTTTTCTGATCTATGGTGGTGTAATAGTGGCCGCGCTCTTCGTTGTGGTCTTTGCTAAAGGCATAGCCGGCCCAAATGCGCACCATCGCCGGGTATTTTTCCAGCTTGCTGTAAGGGATAGAACCGCCAAACGGCGTCCCTACCGTATCGTCTTGGGTGCGCATGAAAGAATCGTATTGGCGGGGAAAGTTTTGGCCCCAGACGGCCGGGTCCAGTTCGTCAGGGCTGATTGCGACGACGCGGAGCGGAAATTCGACTGTTTCCGCTTTGCGTTGTTGGATGTTGGTGAGCAGGGCAGCCAGCCCGGCCATGACAACCAGGCCAACGACAAAAGCGGCAACAGCCAGGAAAAGTGGCCGGCGGTTGGGGGATTCAGGTGGGGTATTGGTATTCATAGGTTCTCCTTTAAGAATGGTGGGGAATTTTCAGTAATCAGTGTTCAGTGGTCAGTGGTCAGTGGTCAACTGGCTACTGAACACTGATTACTGAACACTTCTCAACTAACGGCCGTGTCCTACCCCTGCATGGCAGGTCAGGCAGTCGGTGGGGTCGGCGCTGTCCTCGTGGCTGACGGCCGTGACCAGACTGCCGTGGCAATACAGACAGTTGTCGTAAGCCACCTGCCGATTCAGGTCGGTGATGCGGATGGGGTTGGGGAAATTACCGGTGGTAAAAGCCACGCTGTGGTTCCAGCCGTTGATGCCTTTGATGACATATTTGGCCGGGAACGTATGGGGGGTGTGGCAGTCGTTGCAGGCAGCGACGGCTTTGTGGCTGCCATGATTCCAGCCATCATACACCTCCTGCATCACATGGCAGTTGACACAGGCGGATGGATCGTTGGAGAAATAAGACGCGCCTTCGGCATAGGCAAAGGTATACCCACCCAGGCCAACAATGCCGCCGATGACGCCAAAAAGCAGCAGCCAGGACCAGAGGGGAACGGCCGTAAAAGCCCGACGCAGCGCCGATGAAGCAGGCGGATGGTTAGAAGAGTTTGATTCGCCCATAGATGATATCCTTTTGTACCGCTGTAGTACCCGTAAGCGGTAATCCGCAGGGCGCTACCTCTGGCAAATGCCAACGGAAAACGGGATACGGACTTCGGCCTACGGATAGGAGCAGGTGTGACGATTAGGAAGATCGCCTACCCATAGCCATAACATGGGGTATTGTACCGGGGTAAAGAGCAGGCGTCTTTGCGCCAGCGCAATGAGGGTAGGAGGTTTTATACGCGTAACGGTCACAATCTGACATCTTTGTCACCTTGTCAGATGTCACCTTGTCATCTTATCAGGTATATTATAAGCTGGTCAAGGGGGCCTTGCTTTCGGCCAGGTCATCAGCGATGGCCACCAGGTCATCCAGGTTGCGGATAAGCAGTTGTTCACGGCCGGTCTCTAGCAGGCCGCGCTGCTCCCAATTGCTGCAAATCCGGCTGACAGTAAACAACGTCGTGCCGGTCATTTCGGCCAGGTCCTGGCGGGTCAGGCTGAGCTGCGGCGCGGCGACCTGCGTAATGAGGCCATTGCGCTGCTGGATCAGGCGCAACACGGCGCGAGCAACGCGCTGTTCGACGCGCTCTGTAGCCAGTTCGCGGTAGCGATTTTGCAGTTCCCAAAAGCGCCCGGCCAGCATCTCGATGCCATTGATAGCCAGGCGGGGGAATTGTTCCATCAACAACAGCGCCGTTTCATGGTCCCAGCCGAGGGCCGTGGCATCGGTGGCCGCTTCGGCGGAAATTGGGTACTGGACTTTGCTGAGGACGGCGATGACGGCCATCTCGTTGCCGGGGCCAAAGTAATGGATGATCACCTGCCGCCCTTCGGGGGTGAGTTGGGCCAGACGCACATTGCCTTGCAGGATTACATAGAAGGTCGTGGCCGGTTCACCCTGATGAAAGAAAAAACCGCGCCGTTCTACCGAATAGATACGGCCGACCTGTAATGCAATCTGTAACTGGTCATCGGTTAGCCCGTGAAAAATGGTGCTGTTATGAAGCAGTTGTAGTTCTTGTTCGGTGGGATTGTATGCCATGCGCCAATCTTACCATGCTGGCCACATTGCCTCAAATAACAGCCAACACCATCGGCCAATGTCTACCGGCGCAAGGTCATAATCCGGCATTTTTGTCCTCTTGTCACCTTGTCCGGCATAATTACCGCACAACCAGCACCGGGCAGGTAAGCTCTTCCGCCAGGTGGTGGATGGTGACAGGAGGAAATTGTTCGTATTGGTCGCTGAGGATGAGCAGGCTGTTTTCTGACTCGTTGATGAACGCAATCAGGTCCTGGAGTTGGACGCCATACAGGCGGCGGTAGATGGCCTGAATCGAACGGCCGTCCAGCCGGTTCTGTATCGCATCTATGGCTTGCTGCGCGGCAGCATTGTCTGGCAGATAGAGGAGGATATAAAGACGGCCGTTTCGTTCCACCAGGTTCGTCGCCACAGACAAAGCGCGTTCGGCCGCCGCAGAGCCATCATACAACAGCAGCGGCGGCCGGTTAAGGTCAGCGTGGGGATGGACCAACAGAACGGCGCATTCCGCCTGGGAAACGGCCGTTTGCGCCGTAGACCCCAGGCGCGGCGCGCGCACCAACGAATGGCTGACGCGCCCCAAGACCAACAGATCGCTGTCCAGAGTAGCCTTTAACAAAGCCGGCGCAACGACGCCGCGCAAAATCGTGAACGAGTGCTTGATCTGACGACTTTCGGCCAACTGCTGAAAGCGACGCTGCGCCAGCGCCGCCTGCCCGCGAAGCTGCTCCGCCATTTGCAGCGTATCCATTTTAAGCGTGGTCGTGCTGGGAAAACGCAGCTCACAGGCAAAAGGCAGCTGCGCCAGCCGCAGCAGGTTGATATCTTCCACATACAGCCCTTGCAGTTCAACATCCAGGCGTTCGGCCAGGGAAATGGCCGCCTCCAGCGCCGCCAGGCTGTGCGGCGAAGTGTCTAAAGCGACGAGAATGCGGCGAATTTTCATCTCAAGAATCCTTTACCGGTCGGATAATCTGCGCCGCCTCACCTTTTTTATCTTCCGTCGGCGGCGGGGCGGCAAAAGCGCGCTGCTGCTCGGTTAGCTTTTCTAAATAGGCCACGACACGGCCGTTGATGCTGTCTGGCGGATAGCGACCAGACTCATCGGCTGCTCCGGCGGGAATGCCGGTGAGCAGTTCGATGCCTTCGTCTACGTGGGCGATGGGGTAGATGTGGAAACGGCCGTTAGCCACCGCTTCGACCACATCAGACCGCAGCATCAGATGTTGGACATTGGCTTGCGGGATCAACACCCCCTGGTCGCCAGGCAAACCGGCCGCATCGCGCGCCTGGCACAGATCAAAAAAGCCCTCGATTTTCTCGTTGACGCCGCCGATGGCCTGGACCTGACCATATTGGTTCACCGAGCCGGTAACGGCCAGCGATTGTTTGATGGGCGCGCCAGACAGGGCCGACAACAGAGCATACAACTCCGCCGACGAGGCGCTGTCGCCATCCACGCCGCTGTAGGACTGCTCAAACACCAGACTGGCAGACAGGGAAAACGGCCGTTCCGCCGCATACCGCGCCCCCAAGAAGCTGGACAAAATCAGCACCCCCTTTGTATGAATGGGGCCGCCCATCTCCACCTGCCGTTCGATGTCTATCACCTCTCCCTTACCCAGGCGCGCGCGGGCAGTGATGCGGCTGGCGCGACCAAAGCTGAAGGCGCCCAATGTGTACACCGCCAGACCATTGATCTGGCCGACCACAGCGCCCTGGGTGTCTATCAGGATGGTGTCTTGGAGGATGGCTTCTTGAATACGTTCACGGATACGGCCGTGCCGGTATAACTGCGCGTCCAGGCTGTTCTGCACATCCATGCGCGTCACCACATCGCGCCCCGCCTCGCCGGCCCAATAACTCGCCTCGCGCAGTAAATCGGAAATGCTCTGCATGTGGGTAGACAGTTTCCCGGCATCGCCGGCCAGCCGGGCGCTGGTTTCGATGATCAAAGCCACCGCTTCCCGGTCAAAATGGCGCAAGTTTTCCTTACGCGCCAGCGTGCCGACCAGTTGGGCATAAGCCAGATTATTGGCTTCGTCGCGGGCCATATCATCTTCAAAATCGGCTGCCACTTTGAATAGTTCGGCAAAATCGGGGTCATAGTGGTGCAGCAGATAATACAATGCGCGGTCGCCCATCAACACCACCTTCACGGCCAACGGGATGGGTTCCGGCTCCAGGGAAACGGTGCTGATCAAACTGGCGGCCTGGGCCAACGATTCCAGGCGGATTTCTTGCGCCCGCAGCGCGTGCTTCAAACCTTCCCAGGCAAAGGGTTGCAGCAGCACTTTGCGCGCATCCAACATCAGGTAGCCGCCGTTGGCCCGGTGCAGCACGCCCGGCTTGATGAGGGTGAAATCGGTGAACAGCGTGCCCATCTGCGAGATATGTTCCGTGCGGCCGATGAGGTTGTTGTAGGCGGGCTGGTCTTCGTAAACGACGGGCGCGCCGCTGCTCTGGCTGTGGTCTATGATGACGTTGACCTGATAGCGGGTAAAACGCAGCGGGCCGCTGTCGCGTTCACGCCCACCCATGACAGCGGCCGCGGGCGGTTCTTCTTCGCCCAGAAAATCATCTGCATGTTTGACAACGTTGGTTTGCACGGCCGTTAAATAAGCCAATACCGCCTCCAACCCGTCATACGTTTGCCGCAGTTCATGAAATAAAGGGGTAATGGCGTACATCGCCACATCGTCATTGAGTTTCTTGAGACGCTTTTGCAGTTCCCGCTGCCATTGGGGCAGTTGGATCATAATGAGTTGCAGCCGTTCTTGCAGCGTCTGAATCTGGCTTTCAATCGCCTTTTGCTCTTCAATGGAGAGCTTCATAAATTCTTCCGGGCTGATGACTTCGCGGTTTTTCAGCGGCGCAAAGGCAAAGCCGGCCGGCGTGCGAATGAAGGCGATGTTGTTTTCGCTGGATTTTGCCTTTAAGTCATCCAAAGCCTGGATTTCGCGCTGCTTAAATTCTTCTTCGATGACCTTTTTTTGATTGTGATATTCGTCGCTGGCAAAAGCGGATGGCAGCACGGTCATCAGGTCTTCGACAAGCTGCTGCATATCGGCGCGGAACCGCCCGGCGTGGCCGGCGGGCAGCCGCAGCGCGCGGGGTTTGTGGGGCTGATCGAAATTGAAGATGTAGCACCAATCGTCGGGAGTGGGTTGTTGGGCGGCTTTGTGTAGGAGGTACTGCTGCACGGCCGTAAACTTGCCCGTGCCGTTGGGTCCCAACGCAAACACATTAAAGCCTTCGTGTTGGATACCAATGCCAAAATGAATCGCCTCTACGGCCCGCTGCTGCCCGATGATGTCGGCCAGATCAGCTAAATCGGCGGTGGTCTGAAAGTGGAATTGCTGCGGGTCACACAGTTGGCGCAGCTTGTTGGCAGCCAATGGGCTGAGAAAAGTGCTGAGAAATGGGCTGAGAGTTGCCATTACACGCCTCTCTTGGGATGATTCCTTCTAGTTTTAAGATGTCAATCACCGTTTGTGCCGCCTGCGCCGGTGTTTTGCTCGCCGTTCTAACAATCACTTCTGGCGCAAATGGCGGCTCATAGGCGACGCCAATGCCAGGGACGTAATCGGTGTCGGCGTTGTACTGGCCGGTGGAATCGCGGCTGCGACAAACGTCCAAAGCGCAGTCCAGATACACCTCGGCAAACACTGGGCAGCAGCGCCGGGCCTGCTCGCGGTATAGGCGGCGGTTGCCGGTGGCCGCGATGATGACATTGGCTCCCTGGCGGGCAAACTGAGCGGCCAGACCGATGATCGCCTGGTAGAACCAGCGGCGTTCAGCGTCGGTATACTCTGGTTTGGGGGTTAACAACGGCCGTATATCGCCAGCGTCTAAGATAAGTGTAAAAATGCGCTCATCGGCCAACAAATCATGGACAGCCTTCGCCAATGACGTTTTTCCCGACGCCGGCAAACCGGTTATCCAGACGACAAATCCCGCTGATAGATTGGACATGGCTCTTTCCCCTGCTTTATGGCCTGCCGGCCGTTTGTCAACTACCCATTTGGCGAACCGCGAATAATGAAGGTGGCGCAGGTGGCGCCCCGCAGCACTTTCTCCGTCACGCTGCCATACACCCATCGGCCAATCCCGGAACGACCGTGACTGCACATGGCAATAAGGTCTGCGTTCTGGCTGACGGCCGTGTCCAGAATCGCCTCGGCGGCCGGTCCCATGACCGTTTGCATACTAATACTAATAGGTAGATCAGCCACCGGCAGGCTGACCAACAACTGGCGCAGATAGGCGTCGGCAGTGTCACGCTCCATCTCATCCACCGTGCTGAGCAGTTGAGCCATGGCATAAGTTTCAACTGCCAGGAGCGCCGGCGGAACCACCCGCAGCAGGCAAACCGCGGCGGACATAGCCTGCGCCAACGTTAGCACAGGCTGCAAGACCTGCTCGGCCAGCGGCGACCCATCCAGACAAACCAACATTTTGCGGAAAGTCACCGGCGGCGGCACTTCTCCGGGGCGAATAATCAGGCTGGCGCAGCACGCCTGGCGCAGCACTTTTTCGGTCACGCTGCCATAGACCCACCGGCCAAACCCGGAACGGCCGTGGCTAGACATGACCAGCAGATCAATATCCTGCTTTTGGGCATATGCCAGAATTTCTTCCGCAGCCGGACCACTGGTAACGGCCGTGCGCACCAACACCCCGGCCTCAGACCACTTTGCGCCTGTCAGGGCCAGATAATCGCCGGCCTCCGCTTCGCTTAAACTTAGCGTTTCCGCATACAGCGGCGGGTCTAGGGCTAAAAACAAAGGGGGAACAACACGCAGCAAGTGAACAACACACCGCCCCTGGCCGGCCATGGCCCTGGCAATGGCCAAGGCCGATGGCAGCGCCCTCTCCGCCAGCTCGGAACCATCCAGCGGAACTAAGATACGTTGGCAATGAAACATGGTACACCTCCTTTTCAGAGCTATAACCACTCTCATCCTACAGGTTAAGGCAATCATCATGCCCAGAGAAGTGAATAATGTCATCACCCCGCTTGATAAAACTCATACGTGGCAATGCGCCACACGCGGCCGCCTGATTTTCCTTGTTGGATGAAATGCCCATAAAAGCTATACTTAAGTCCATGTCATTTCTACGAATTCTCCTGGTTGACGATCATGAAGTGGTGCGGTTAGGGTTACGTAGTTTGTTGGATCACCACGCCAATTTTGAGGTAGTGGGTGAAGCGGCCGCCGAAGCCGAAGCGGTGCAGAAAGCGCTGGAACTGGAACCAGATATTGTCCTGATGGATATTCGCCTGGCAGGTGGCAGCGGCGTGGACGCCTGCCAACAAATCACGGCCGCCATGCCCCACATAAAAGTAGTTATGTTAACATCGTATGCGGAAGATGACATGCTCTTCGCCGCCATTCGCGCGGGGGCGGCCGGTTATGTTCTTAAACAAGTCGGCAGCAACGATCTGATCCGGGCTATCGAATCCGCCTCACGCGGCGAAGCCACACTAGACCCTTCCCTCACACAGCGCGTTTTCTCCGAAATTCGCCACTCCATCCAAAAAGAAGAAGCTGCCGCCTTCGGCGACCTGACAGCCCAGGAAATGCAGGTGCTGTCGCTGATTGCTGAAGGAAAGACAAACCGCGAAATTGCTACCGCCCTGTTTCTCAGCGAAGGCACAGTACGCAATTATGTCAGCAGCATTCTTTCCAAGCTGGGCGTCTCCAACCGGGCCGAAGCAGCCGCCTACGCCATCCAGCATCATCTGAAAGATTATCTTTAGCAGCCTGTAGTCCATGACCCAACCAGATCGGTTACTGAACGAAGAGGCCTATACGCGCCCGCAGTTAGCCAGCCGCATCCGACAGCTTGCGGCGCTAAATTCGGCGGCTCTGGCAATTGCCGCTGAATTGACGCTGGAAAATGTGCTGAAGCAAATTGTGGATTCGGCGCGTGAGTTGGTTGGGGCGCAGTATGCCGCGCTGGGTGTGCCGAATGCCGACGGCCGTTTGGACACATTTATCCACAGCGGGATGCCCACCGAACTGGCAAAACGCATCCCCCACCTGCCACAAGGTCACGGCTTGTTAGGCGCGCTCATTCATGATCCGCAGCCCATTCGCATTCCTCGCATTGCCGATGACCCGCGTTCTGTCGGTTTTCCGCCCAACCACCCGCCCATGGAAAGTTTCTTAGGCGTGCCCGTCCTGGCGGCCAACGACGTTTTGGGCAATTTGTACCTCACCAACAAACTAGAAGCAGATGAGTTTAGCGCGTATGACCTGGAATTGGTGGAGATGTTGGCCGCCCATGTGGCTATCGCCATTCAAAATGCCCGGCTATACGAACAAGTCGGCCGGCTGGCTATTGTGGATGAGCGGGCGCGCATTGGCATGGATTTGCATGATGGCATCATTCAATCCATCTACGCGGTGGGGCTTATTCTAGAGTCCACCCGGCTAGAGATTCAGAAGAGCCATATGGCCGAGGCCGACATCCTGTTGGAAAACGCCATCATAGGGCTGAACGACACCATCCGCGACATTCGCAACTTTATTCTGGACCTGCGGCCACATCGCTTCAGTGGCAATCTGGAGCAGGGTTTGTCCCGGTTGGTGCGCGAGTTTCAGGCCAATACCATGATCCCGGTGACGCTGTCTGTGCCGCCGGATGTGGTGGCGATATTGTCTACGCCGGTGGTGCGGGCGATTTTTCTGACAACGCAAGAGGCGTTGGCAAACATTGCCCGCCATGCGCGGGCCAACCAGGTTTCTATCATCGCCCGGCGGGGGGCTAGAGGGGTGGAATTGGTGATAACGGATAACGGCCGTGGCTTCGACGTCTCAGCCATGAAACAGGCGGTGGGGCATGGTCTGGCCAACATGCGCGCCCGCGCCGAAGAGCTAAAAGGGACGTTTAGGATTCAGACAGCTCCGGGTAAAGGCACAACCATCTGCCTGACTTTCCCCATTCAATAAAGAATCCACCGATCACCAGAAAATTCGTTAAATCCGTGTCATCCGTGTATCAATTTTATTTTTCCGATAGGCTGCTAACAGCCTTCATTCTTTGTGATTGGCGGCAAAGTAATCGAGAAAATCGGTTACGGTGATAATCCCCACCAAATTCTCCCCCTCCACTACCGGCAGCGCACCAAATTTATACATACTTAAAATCTCGGCCGCCCGATAAGCGGGAGTTTCCGGTGAGACAGTGACCGGGTTGGGCGTCATGCAGCTTTCGGCCGTTACCTGATCCAGCAGATCTTCATCCTGACGCCGTTCATGGAGGACCATGGGCGAATTCATGACCAGGCGCACGTCGCGGTCGGTGATAATGCCGACCAATTTGCCATCGGCCACGACGGGCAGATGGCGATACCCCTCTGATTTCATCATGCCGATCATGTCACGCATGGTTGTTTCCGGCGCAATGACATCGGGCACTACTGTCATTAAATCGTATACCGTGAGCATGGTTTACTCCTTCCTGATTGCCCAATAGCGGCAGTATGTCGTCATAATCTAGGCTAAGTTTACCTGATTAGGGAGGTGATGGGCTTGTGGCGAATGTCATGCAAGTGTGATGACGTTTATCCCTCATACGGCCGTTTGCCCACCCTTTTTCGCGTGACATTGATCCCGGCAAAGTATGACATTCGGTACTACAGGGTCCCCTATGATTCACATACACTCTCAGGCAGACTCGTTAACTGGAAGGAATTTTCGCCTGTCATGGAAAAAGTGCGATTGCTGATAATTGATGAACATGAAGCAGTGCGCAATGCCCTGGCAACTCGTCTCAGTTCCTCCCCCGCCATTGCTGTTGTGGCTACAGCCCATGCCTTAAGCCAGGAAAATTCAGCCCAAATGGATGCAGCGGATGTGGCTTTGTATGGGCTGAAGAGCAGCAGCGACGCAGACCTGGACACGACGATTGCTGTGGTGGAAGAGCTGACATGCCGGCGCACGGCCGTCATCATTCTAACTTCTTACGCCGATGATATTGAGCGGGAACTGCTGCTGAAATCTGGCGCGTATCGCTACCTGCTGAAAAACATCAATTCCAACCAGCTTATCGCTGAAATTCTGGAAGTAGCCGCCGAAGTGCGCCGACCAACTTCTTGATGCCCGAACGCCGTTTACGGCCGTTGCCCCTCTCCCATCCACCCTCATCTAACCTGATTGACTACACGACAAAAGCTGCCCGGCATTCTGTTCATTTTGCGTTTCTCCGCGTCTCACGATTAGCAGCAACCTGGATTCAGCGCGTAACACCGTTTTGTGGCAGACCCACGACTTCTTATAGATTCAATTCGACAAAATAGTAGACCATATGTTCTAATTATGGTATAATGGATTTGTTGTCGGCCATTTTAGAATAAAAGCAAAAGGAGATTCACATGCAAATCATGACGACTTACCCCAATGGTATTTTTAACTGGGTGGACCTGACCACTACCGACCCGGAAGGAGCCAAAGCATTTTACTGCGAGCTGTTTGGCTGGGAGGCAAAAAACCTGCCGACTGGCGGCGGCCCAGATTACGTCATGTTCCGAATGAATGGTTATAATGTGGCCGGGGGCGGCGCCATGCCCCCAGACATGGAGGCGCAAGGCATACCACCATTTTGGGCTTCTTACATCAAACACGACAACGTAGACGACATTGCCGCAAAAATTACGGCCGCCGGAGGCGCCTTGATCATGCCGCCCATGGACGTAATGGAAGAAGGACGCATGGTAATGGCCACGGACCCACACGGCGCAACGTTTGGCGTATGGCAGCCGGCCAACCACATCGGCGCGCAGCTGGTAAATGTGCCTGGAGCGCTTGTCTGGAACGAGCTGCAAACCCGCGACACGGCCGCCGCCCAATCGTTTTTCGGGGCTGTATTTGGCTGGACGTTTGATACGGACGAGAATGGGTATGTGATGTGTAATGTAGACGGCCGTACCCAGGCCGGTATGATGGCCATAGATGAAAGTTGGGGCGACGTTCCACCCAATTGGGCCGTTTACTTCATGGTGACAGACGTGGAAGCCAGCGCCGCCAAAGTACAAGAATTGGGCGGCAATCTGCTCCTTCCCAGCACCCCTGCCGGAGAAATGGGCAAATTTGCCGTCGTTCAGGACCCGCAGGGCGGCGTTTTTACCATCATGCAATTCGATGGTCCGGTTGACCCGCCACCGGGGTATTGAGCATCTTTCACCCAGCCCTGACAGGTGGCCGGAAACCTGTCAGGGCTGGCAGAATATCTCATTCCGCAACAATCAAGGCGATGTCCAAAATTTCCACCTGAAAGCTGTGACCGGAAGCCACCAGGCTGACATCTTCAATAAATGCTGGCAGCGGCGCGCCCTGGCGGGCCAATTCTGTCAACAGATCTGCCTCGTAGAAGAAAATCTGACCCAGCGGAATTCGTTGATGGGTGTCTTGTACAACGGCACACGAGATGCAGGCGTCTGGCGTTGTTGGTGAAGGGTCGCCGCTGCTAAAAAAACCATGCTGCCAGGTGCGCTTCACGCCGCGGTCATCGGTGTAATTGACCCGCACAAACAGGGGACATTCACTGCCCTGAATGCCACAGACACCCAGGCTGTGACCAACAATCTGAAAAGTAAGCAGCAGCCGCAGGGCTTCATAGTCTGTCACATCTTGCCCGATGACTTGCCGCAGCCGCACGTCGGCATGACCAATGCCTTCACGGGCGAAGGCCACTGCCGGTTCGCCGCCCACTTCCACAATTTCCGACCGGCCGCCCGGTTGATCCGCTAATTCGACATTCCAAACATACAGGGACCACTCGGCCCAACTGTCATAAAAATCACCATTACGCACCAGGTTGCGACTGCTGGTTAGCGGGCCAACTGGCTGACGGTCAGCAGCGATCTCTGCCCGCTGACCAGACTCCAGCCGCAGATTTTGGGCGGCGGCCAATACGTCGGCCCGGCCGTCTTGCACAGAGACCTGGGCGGCGGCGCTGTCTACCACCAAGGCATATTGTCCTGCCTCGGCAATGGAAACCTGGCCATGAGGCGTGTTGATGACGATGAGTAACGGCCGTATTCCGTCCTGGGGCATGGTAATTTGGATACGGCCGTGTTCCAGGTACATCTGCAAAAGCTGCGCTTCGTCGCTGGCGGTAAAACGGGGCGCATTGGCTTCTTCCACAACAACCAATGACCGGCTGTAAATTTGCAGCCGGGTTAACAGGGTTTGTGGCTCATCGGGTGGGTAGACAAGCAGCGAGGCGGTGGAGGTCTCATCTGTCAGAATACGCGAGCCGATTTCGGCCGGCAGGCCGGTTTCACCAACCAGCACAACACGGGATTCACCGGAAAGGTATTCGACGCGCACGGTTCCCTGGTTGGCCTGGACGATGGTCCCCAGCCCTTTTTTCATGTTTTGTAGGGCAGCATTCACGCTCACCGGAACGGCCACCGTTATAATCATGCAGGCGGCAAAACTGACCAGCAGTACAATCCAGGACAGCCGCTGCCGTTCAACATATGCTTCTTCACTGTAATGGGTCATAACCAACGCACCCTAAAGCCGGCAAACTCGCCAGTTGCCGGACTTCGCTCCGATTCCACCCGATCCACATGGGCCGCAGGCGAGCCATAGCGCAAAAATTGGGCCAATTGATTGAGCTGCGGTTCTGGCCCTTCGGCGACAACACGCACGGAGCCATCGGACTGATTGGCGACCCAACCGGTAAGCTGCAAACGATGCGCCTCGCGTTCCGTGAAATAGCGGAAGTTGACCCCTTGCACACGGCCGTATACCACAGCTTCTAATCGTTCATCCATTCCCGAACACTCCCGCGCGGGCGACACCCATCGTCACCGCTCACCATTTATTATACCTGGCCGGTGCGGCTGGCTCAGGCTGCGTAGGGCGATCAACGAACAATCATGCCGCATTCGTCGTCTGCTGATGGCCGGCTGCCAGGTGGCGCAAAATGCGCCCGGCAATGCCCGGCCCACCATATACCAGGCCGGTATAAAGCTGGACCAGCTTTGCACCGGCATCCAGTTTGGCCTGCACATCAGCGGCGGTAGACACGCCACCCACGCCGATAATCGGCAGGCGGCTGCCGGTTTGCCGGGCGATATAGGCGATGATTTCAGTGCTGCGGGCAGCTAACGGCCGTCCACTCAATCCCCCATCTTCCTGTACAGCCGACTGCAACCCAACCCGGCCGAGGGTGGTGTTGGTGGCAATCAGGCCATCCACGCCGGCCGTCTGTACAGCGTCCAGGATTTCATCCAGCTCAGCCCAGGTAAGGTCCGGGGCGATTTTGACGAGTAACGGCCGTGGGCGTATCTGGTGCTTTTGCGCCAGACGGCCGTTCTCTGCCACCAACACACCCAATAAATGCGCCAGATAGCTGCCACCTTGCAGCTCGCGCAGCCCTGGCGTGTTGGGCGAACTGATATTGATCGCCAGGTAGTCGGCATAGGGATACACAGCGTGCATCACCAGGAGATAATCTTTGTCGGCTTCGGCCAGGGGAGTTTGTTTCTGTTTTCCCAGACTGACGCCCAGGATAAACGGCCGTTCCCCAGCCGCCAACGGCTGTTCCCCAGCCGCCAATGCCCGCAGCCGGGGCAGCGCCCGCACCACCCCGCCATTGGGAAAGCCCATGCGATTAATGATGGCCTGGTCTTCTGGCAGGCGAAATACACGCGGCTTGGGGTTGCCGGCCTGCGGCCAGGGCGTCAGCGTGCCCACTTCCACATGCCCAAAACCCAACATGCCTAATCCGGCGGCCACCCGCGCATCTTTGTCAAAGCCGGCGGCAATGCCCAACACGTTGGGAAACGTCAGGCCAAAAGCATCCACCGGGCTGAGGGGAATATTGCCGGCAATGCGCCGCAGCACAGATTGGCCGCCGGTGCTGTTTTGCGCCTTTTCCAGAGCCACGAGGGTGCGATCGTGGGCGGTTTCGGCGTCTATTTTCTTGAACACAGGGAAGAACAGCTTATCGTAGAGTGTCATGGGCAGAATTGTAATGGAATCGCGGAAGAGCGTCCATGTGGCACAAAAAAGTCCCTGGCAGTTTTTAATGCCAGGGACCGGAACTCCTCATAAACAGCGCTAGCAGCTTGTCGGAGAAGATACGTTTCTCCGAACAAAAATGATTTCGGTGTAAACTTTGGGTATGGCAAGAAAATTCAGAACTGCTGATTACGAAAAGACCCTGGACCTGCAAATCACCTTGCGCGATGTCCTGCCACCCGACCATTTGGCTCGCTTCATTGTCGCTGTCGTCGCCCAACTTGATTTGGGGATCATGTAGAAAGTATAGTGAGCAGGTGCGCCACCATACGCCCCGGAAGTGATGTTGGGATTGCTGTTCTACAGCTATGCCAGCGGCGTATTCAGTTCGCGCAAGATTGAACGCGCCACCCATGAGGTGATTCCCTTTCGTTTCATTACCGGTGACATGCACCCCGACCATGACACGTTGCGGCTTTCCGCCACAATTTCTGGCTGAACTGAAAGAGTTGTTTGTCCAGATACTGTTGATTGCCCAGGCGATGGGCTATTTGCAATTGGGTAACGTCAGTCTGGATGGCAGCAAAATCCATGCCGATGCGTCCAAGAGCAAAGCGGTCGTTACCAGCGGCTGTTGGCTATCGAAGCCTATCTGCAAGCCAAGTCGAGGAGTTGTTCACTTTGGCTGAGGTTGCCGATGGAGGACAACTGCCCGAAGAGATGAACATTCCCGATGAGATTGCCCGACGCCAGCAGCAATTGGCGCGGCTGGCCGAAGCCAAGAAGGTGCTGGAGGAACGCGCCCAGGCCCGGTATGAAGCCGGCAAGCCGAATACGAGGCCAAGATGCAAGCCCGGGCCGAAAAGACCGACCCACAGGGAAAAAGCCGCCGGGCAAACCACCGCAGCCACCCACTCCAGGACCCAGAGATAAAGACCAGTACAACTTCACCGACCCGAATCGCGCATCATGAAAACGCCACCAACAGCGGCTTGACCAACATTATAACGTCCAGGTAGTGGTTGACCATGACAGTCGTCTGGTAGTGGGCAATTGGTTGTGTGACCATACCAACGATAAACAGGCCGCCCTGCCAACTCTCGACACCGTACCACCAGTCGTGGGTCACGAAAAGGTCAATTTGGACACCGGCTATTTCAGCGAAACAACATCGCCAGCTTGGAAGCGCGGCATTGACCCCCATCGCCACCGGTCGCCCACACCATCAGGGTTGGCGTGCCTTTTCCTGGACAATCCCAACCCGCCCCCAATGATGCTTCCGTCAAAGAGCAAATGGCTTACAAACTGCAGACCACCCTCGGCAAAGCCCACCTGCGCAAATCGACGGTTGAACCGGTTATCGGTATCGAAACCGGGTTCCGCGTTCTCTGCGAGGCCTGGTTGCTGCCGGTGGCGAATGGACATTGGTTTGTCGGCTTACAACTTGAAACTTGCATCCTTGTGGTATGGGGCGTTATTGCCCCCCCTTGCCCAAACGGGCTAAAACCGTGCAAAATCATGGTAATGAGGCAAATATGAGTTGCAAACTGCTTGTCTTGATGCTTTGAAATCGTTATTTGTCTATCATCGGGCCTTCAGAAGATATTTTTCCGACAGCCTGCTAGGGAAGGGGTAGCGGATGGTGGATGACGGCCGTATCAAACCAGCTAATCATCATCCAGGCGCAGCAGTGACAGGAACGCCTCCTGCGGCACTTCCACATTGCCGATCATCTTCATGCGCTTCTTGCCTTTCTTTTGCTTTTCCAGCAATTTCTTCTTGCGCGTAATGTCGCCGCCATAACACTTTGCCAGCACATCCTTGCGCAGCGCCTTCACATTAGCCCGGCTCACCACTCGATTGCCAACGGCCGCCTGAATCGGCACTTCAAACATTTGCCGGGGTATCTCTTTTTTCAACTGCGTCACCAACCGCTGCCCGCGGTGATAAGCGTCATCCTCATGCACGATCATCGCCAGGGCGTCGACCGGCTGCTTGTTGACCAACACATCCAATTTCACCAATGGCGACGTCCGGTAGCCGGAAAATTCATAATCCATCGAAGCATAACCGCGCGTCGCGCTCTTCAAGCGATCATAAAAGCTGACGATCATTTCCGCCAAGGGCAGATCAAACTTCAGCACCACCCGGCCAGGAGCCGGATATTCCTGGCCCACAAATTCACCGCGGCGTTTAATCGCCAAATCCACGATCACGCCATAATAACTGTCGGGCGTAAAAATTTGCACGTGCATCCACGGCTCACGGATTTCATCTATGATGCTTGGGTCTGGCAGATCGGCCGGACTTTCAATAATAACCGTCTCGCCGGTATTCGCCATGACAACTTCATAACGCACGCTGGGAGCAGTCGCCACCAGGTCCAGGTCGTATTCTCGTTCTAACCGTTCCTGGATGATTTCCATGTGGAACATGCCCAAAAAGCCGCAGCGAAAACCAAAATTAAGCGCGTCGGAGGTTTCCGGTTCAAACACCAGCGATGCGTCATTGAGTTGCAGGCGTTCCAGGGCTTCTTTGAGTAAGGAATAATCTTCACCTTCAGTCGGATAAAAACCGGCAAACACCATCGGCTTAACGGCTTCGTAGCCAGGCAGGGGGGTTTCGGCCGATTTATCCTTCAGGGTAATGGTGTCGCCGACGCGACATTCGCGCACAGTTTTGAGGCCGGTAGCCACGTAACCTACTTCACCGGCCGTCAGTTCTTGCACCGGTTTCATGGCCGGGCTGAAAATGCCGATTTCAATCGGTTCAGTCACCACGGCGTTGGACATCATTTTGATCCATTGGCGATCTTTGAGTCTGCCGGCGAACAAGCGCACATAGGCAATAACCCCTTTATAGGAATCGTAATGGGAATCAAAGACGAGGGCCTGGAGGGGGGCGTCGGCTTCGCCAGATGGCGGCGGGACGCGGCGCACAATGGCTTCCAACACAGCTTCGATGTTGGTGCCCATTTTAGCGCTGATGGGTATCACTTCTTCGGCCGGAATGCCGGTGATGTTCTCGATCTCTTCGGCGACGTCGTCAGGCAGGGCGGCCGGTAAATCGATTTTGTTGACAACGGGGATGATTTCCAGGTCAGCCTCAACCGCCAGGTAGAGGTTGGCCAGGGTTTGGGCTTCAATACCCTGAGTAGCGTCTACAACAAGTATGGCCCCTTCACAGCTAAGCAGCGCCCGGCTGACTTCGTAGCCGAAGTCTACATGGCCGGGTGTGTCTATCAGGTTCATTTCATAGGTCTGACCATCTTTGGCGGTGTAACTCATGCGCACAGCCGAGGCTTTGATGGTAACACCCTTTTCACGTTCCAGGTCCATATTGTCCAGGACCTGTTCTTGCATTTCCCGCTCGGACAACGTGCCGGTCGCCTGCAACATGCGATCCGCCAGCGTGGATTTGCCGTGATCAATATGGGCAATGATACAAAAATTACGGATATGGCTCTGATTCATGCGGCCAAGTATAACAAATTGGCGCAGTAAAGGGTAAAACGGACAGGGGCGGATTGGCATTCTCCGCCCCTATGTCCACTCGACGGCAAAACTGTTCAGGCAACAACGATTCTATGGGTGAGCCCTTGAATAAACTCTTCCAGGTTTTGGTTGGTATTACGGAGGAGAGACGGCCGCTGCGTAACCACCTGTGTCACATCGTCAGCCAAATCACTGCCGCTGTCCGTCACAATCACCATACCGTTGCCAGCATTCAACGTTTTTAGCATTGTTTTGATACGCGCATCGTGCCGCAAAACGTCACCATTTCGACCACCAGATGGCAAAATGAGCCAGCAATCTTGTTCAAAGTCAATCGGTTTGTCCGCCAGAGAAAAGTCCGCCTTTAAGGCTACCCCTTGTCGGCTGAACACCAGTCCGTCAAACAGGCTGACGCTTTTGATCGGCAGGCCCGCCTGGCGAAACTGATGCAAGAAGTGAATAACCTCTAGCTCATCAAACCCGTCGCCTATCAAGATGTACGCCGGTGCTCGCTTCTTCTTCTTGTTGCGATATGGTAACGACATGATTATCCTCGCGTTGTTAGCTGCCCCTCGAAACCATTCATGTTAACGTTTTGCTTGCCGATGAACCGCAGCTAGAACCCGCCGAGTTGGCAGGAGCCAGCGCTGCTGCCAACGCAGAAACCATCTAAATTTGCACCGCCGGTGGCAGCTAATTGAACAAAGCCTGTTGTCGTTGAAGCAAACAAGACGGCCGCTAACAAAACGAACAAAACTATAACCACAACGAACACTTTCACATTTTTAGACATCGTAATTCTCCTTTTCCCGATTCTCCAAGATATTTATTTTTCCTTTGCCTTCAACAAAGGTATGGATACCTTACACAATTTTTCCCATTTTGATCTGCAAACTAGCTGCAAACTAGCTACAAATCAACTACAAATTTGCCGAAAAATGTCCGTTTCTTGCGTTAACTGGCGTATCTGATCTATGATCGCTTGTAGAATTTAAGTCGGGAACAAATGATTCCGCTGTGAAAAGCATGGTGAAATACGGTTCTATTGTTAGCTGGGATGGGATTCTTCCTCGAAGACTCGTCAGAATGACCAGGTTCTACTAACCTATGATCACTGTAGTTTTCACTAACAGGTTGGCGGAGAACTCAAGATAGGTACACGAATTGGACGGATAGGACGGATTTTCACAGACAAATCACCAGAAAATCCGTGTAAATCCGTGTCATCCGTGTACCAATTTTTACTTTTCCGACAGGCTGCTGGATTTGTTACGATTAAACCCGTCGAGAGACTCAAAGGGTTGTACGTTGTTGAGAGATACCCTTCGGGTCTTCTCGTCACCTGAATTGGGAAGATACCGATGACACGCAAATTAATAACCCCGGATGACGTGATCGAAGCGCTGCGGGTATGGCATGGCAACGAAACATCTAATTGGCCGCTGGCGCATCTACGCATAGGATTGGAAGCTGCTTACAACGAAGAGGCTTATAGCAGCCTGGCTGAAGGAGGCCCCTCAGCGCAGAATCGGGCGATTTTGAGCTGGGGTCTGGCTGTGCTGCGCTCTGTTTCGCCAGAAGCGGAAGATTTGCTGCGCGAACGATTTGAACATCGCCGGGACGTACTGGCCGTTTCCAATCGTTTGAACGTGTCGGAATCCAGTATTTATTACCGTCAGCGGCAGGCGATTAACCAGCTGACGGATATTTTGAACAGCCTGGAAGAAAGCAGCAGCAATAACTGGCGCGAACGCATGGTTAACCGGTTGGAACTGCCATCGTATTTCCGGTTGGTGGGTATTGAGGAAGCGCGCCAGACTCTTTGGGAAGCGATTTCGCCGCAAAGCGGTGATTTTATCATTTCAATTGATGGGTTAGGCGGCATGGGCAAAACCGCCCTGGCCGACCAGTTGGCCCGTGACGCGATTGAATCTATGCAGTTTGACGAAATTGCCTGGGTCACGGCTAAACAGACGCATCTTTCGACGTTGGGGCGGTTGAAGGTGGAAACGGGACGGCCGTCGCTGACCTTCCCCTTGTTGATTGATAAACTGGCCGACCAGTTTGACATCCCCATGAACTCCTTTAATTCCCAACTCCAGCGCCAAAAAATAACCAAACAATACCTGCGCGAACGCATGTGCCTGGTGGTGGTGGACAACCTGGAGACCGTCGCCGATTATCGCAACCTGCTGCCATCCTTGCACAAGTGGCAAAATCCGAGCAAGTTTTTACTGACCTCCCGCTTTCGTCTTTTAGACGAAACAGGCGTCTTCTCGCTTTCACTGAAAGAATTATCAGCGGCGGCCGCATATGAATTGATCCGGTTAGAGGCCCGGCGCACCGGGTTTGCCCATCTGGCGCAAGCCGACGAAGAAGATCTGAAGCCAATTTACGAGGCGGTTGGTGGCAATCCATTGGCCCTGAAGCTGATCGTGGGGCAGCTAAAATTCCGCTCTTTACCTCGTGTCCTGGACCGATTTACGCAGGGTAGTGGCGAGTACAGCCGCGATGAATTGTTTGAATACATTTACCGCGAAATCTGGGAAACCTTGCAGGATGACAGCAAGATGACACTGCTGACACTAACCCAGGCGGGCAGCACCGGTTTTCCATTTGAGCATCTGGTGGAGGTTTCCGGTCTGGTGGAGAACGTGGTGGATAGCTGTCTAGAAAAGCTCATTTTGTTGTCACTGGTAGACATCGCCGGCAACCTTGTTGAGCGACGTTACCGTCTGCACCGCCTGACAGAAGTTTTTTTGCTAAAAATGTTTGATCAAGTATGACAGGCACAATTACGGAACAACAAAAATGGGCAAAGGTGCTGCGCCAGCAAAAGCTGGCCAATGCCGAACGCTGGCTAAAAGTGATCAGCGGAAAAACCGACCTGAGCACCTTTGTCCAGAACGATTATGATAACTTATTACGCGCGATAGAAACGTCGTTGGAACAGCCAGATTCCTTTGACCTGGCTTATCAACTGATTCGGGCATTGGATTCCTTTGCCCTGGGATATGCCGATTGGGACAGATGGCTGCACTATCTTGAACTGGCGCGGATGACCAGCGGTGTATTGCAGCGACCAGAAGAACAGGCGAATCTTCTGACGATGATCGCCGCTATTTTTATGAACCAGGGGGATTTGGACAAAGCTGGCCGTTACTTTCGTGAAGCGGCAGATACGTTTAAGCAGGTTGGCAATAAGCAAAATTATGGCATGGTGTTAGGTAAGTTATCAAACGTCTACGTTTTGCAAGACAATCTGGTGATGGGCGAAAGCCTGTGCCAGGAAGCGTTGAAAATTGCTTGCGCCGCGCAAGATGACATGGCGATTGGGTTGGCGCACCTGGATTTGGGGCAAATCTATCTCAAAGCGCAAAATTGGCAGGAGGGATTGGCAGCGACGCAGCAAGCCTATGCCATATTTTTGGCGTTAGGTAACAAGCGTTCTGTGATTTTGGCGATGCTGAATCTGGTGAATTTTCAGGTTCAGTTGGGGCGCTGGGTAGAGGCAGAGGTGGCTGCCAGTGATCTGCTGGCGCTGTTGGATGATTCGGCGGATATTCAGGTGATCATTCAAGTGAAGAATAATTTTGGCATGATGGCTTTTAATCAGGGAAACCATCCGAAGGCGGAACAGCTTTGGCAAGAAGCGCTGCAGCTCAATTCGCAGGTGCAAAACCCGACGGAGATGGCCAGTTTGTATAATAATTTGGGGATGGTATATACCAAATTGAGGGAATGGGATACGGCCGTTGCCATGCTTCTAGAGTCGGCCAGACTCTATCAGGAGTTGGGCGACCACTTTTTGTGGGCCAATGCCCAGGACAACCTGGCGGAACTGTATGAATTAAAAGGGGAAACGGCCGTGTCCCGCCAGATTTTAACCGCCGCCATTGCTAATTTGCGGGCCATCTCCCCCCAAAGCCCCCACCACCAGGAACTGCTGGACGTTATGACTTCTCGTCTGCATTCGCCAGACAACCCAGCTTGATCTTTGCTCCGCCAATTTCGGCTCTTTAGATACTGGTCACGATTTAGTGACACGGAGCTGTACCGAGAAGTCACAAAGTAACGCCGAGTTTTTCTAGCAGTTCCTCCGTGATCCTCCGTGCAGCCTCCGTGATTCTCTTTGTTACTGGTTTTCGACCCTTTTGACACTCCTTCAATTGCAGTTTTTTAAAGGTGATTTGCAGTTGTTTTGTAGCTGTTTTGTAGCTGAATTGCAGTCACATCTGGCACTTCTATGTTATCCTCAAGGATATAATGTGCGGACAACTGTTCCTTCCCGGCAGCGCAGCGGAACGGTTGCCACCCCAAAACAACTCAAGTTCCCGATGAAAGGGTATGCCTTCCTATGAGAACCACAGACCCTGGCAACGGTTCTGTTTTTTCTGAAGCAACAAAACCGATCAATAAATCATATACACCATCACCGACTCCCCAGAGCCAAAAGATGGAACAGCTAGGCTACCAGGCCAGCAGCATCGCCCATGACTTCAACAACCTGCTTACCAGCATTATGGGGCACGCTTCGTTGGCTCTCATTAAACTTGCGCCAGAAGACGAAGCGCGCAAACATATCGAACAGGCCGTTAAAACGGCCGAATACGCCGCCATTCTAACCACCCAACTGCTCTCCTACTCGCATTACGAATACCCCGAAAAAGAACTCGTTGACTTGAATAAATTGGTCAACGAAACCATCAGCCTGCTGGGTTCAGTCTTGTTCCACAATATCAACATTAGCCTCAGGCTTGCTCCCCACTTACCCTCTATCGAAGCCAACCCGGCGCAGATTCAACAAGTCATCATGAACCTGGCCATCAACGCTACCGAAGCCATTTATGAACCCGAAGGCATCATCTGGATCGAGACAGGACAGGCAGCGATCCACAAAGCGCGCTCTTCAACCAGCGCCAATGGCGCCGGTCTCGCGCCAGGTGAGTACGTCTATCTCCAGATCGCCGATACCGGGAAAGGGATGAGCGAGGCGACGCTGGCCCAGATTTTTGAGCCATTTTATTCCACCAAAGCCCAGGGGCGAGGGCTTGGCCTTCCAGCCATTCAGGACATTGTCAAACAGCATAATGGGGGCATAGAGGTCGCGTCGCAAGTTGGTCAGGGTACAATGTTTACCATTTACCTGCCGGCGCGTCCCGCCAATACCCTGCATACGCCCATTCACTAGTGGAGGTAATCCGTAGTCCGTAGTCCGAGTCCGTAATGTCGTTTCACGACCACTTTGTGACTTGTATTCCGCAAAGCAACCACTACATTGAAACTGCCAACTTATGTCATGTATCATGATTGTGGAAAACGAGACGTTTGTCCTGGAGGCTCTGGAAGACATCCTGAGTGCTGTAGGGTTTGTGCCGCTTAGTACCAAATCGGGGCATGAAGCTGTGCGAATCTTTCAAAAACACCAACGAGAAATTGACCTGGTGATTCTGGACCTGCATTTGCCGGATATGAGTGGTATTGAGGTGCTGTCTGCGCTGCGTCGCATTGACCCCGATGCCAGGATAATCATTTCTTCAGGCTACAGCGAACGGGAGATTTTGGAGCAGTTGAGGAAACAGCAGGCAACGATTTTGCGGAAACCATACAACGCGCAATTATTGTTAGATTGTGTGCATCGGGAATTGGGCTATCAAGAGGGTAGAGGGTAGAGGCGTGATGCCCGCTAAACACTAAACAACAAACACTGGACACTGGACACTGGACACTGAACACTCTGGCCTAATCTATCATGGCAGCGATCTGCTGCACGGCCGTTTCCCCGACGCTATCTTCTCCCGCTAATCGCAGCCAGAGCAAAAACTCCACGTTGCCATCGGCCCCGGTCACCGGCGAGCGCATCAGACCAGCAGGCACAAAACCATGCTGCCGGCTCCAGGTTAACACTTCCTGCAAGACCTGTACATGAACGGCCGTATCCTTCACGATTCCCCCCTTGCCCACCAGGTCTGGCCCCGCTTCAAACTGCGGCTTCACCAGGGCAACTACCTCGCCATCGGCCGCCAACCATTTTTGCACGGCCGGCAAAATCAGACGCAAGGAGATGAACGACACGTCTATACACACAAAACCCACCGACTGTGGCAGGCTTTCCAGATAGCGGGCATTGGTCCGTTCCATCACCACCACCCGCTCGTCATGGCGCAGTTTCCAATCCAGTTGGCCGTAGCCCACATCAATGGCATACACCCGTGCCGCGCCATTTTGCAGCAGCACATCGGTGAATCCACCGGTACAGGCCCCCACGTCGGCGCAAACACGGCCGTTTACCAGCAAACCAAACTGCGCCAGCGCCCCGGCCAACTTAAAACCCCCACGCCCAACATAGGGCATGGGGGCCTTTAATTCAATCGTCGCCAGCAGGGAAACGGCCGTGCCCGCCTTATCCACCCGCTGCCCATCCACCAACACTTCTCCGGCCAGAATAAGCGCCTGCCCTTTCGCCCGCGTCTCCGCCAGCCCGCGGCTGACCAGCAGTTTATCCAGACGATCCTTTTCTTGTGCCATTCTATGCCGGCGTTCCTGACCAGACCTGACGGGTTCTGCCAAATTCGTCAGGTCTGGATAAGACTAAGGCAGTGACAACAACGACACAGTTGTCATCACCGACGCCGTGGTTGTCACCGTGGCGGTCAGCGTCGGTGTCGGCGTCCAGGTTGGTGTCCAGGTTGGCGTAAAGGTTGGCGTAAAGGTCGGGGTTGTGGTGGGCGTGCCGGTTGACGTCATGATGGGCGATGGCGTGGCTGTCGGCGTGCTCGTCCCGATCAGACCAACGATGCGCACAAAAACCAACGCATTGCCCGCGCCTTCAAAATACTCCACGCGGATGGTACGCCGCCCGGAAAGCACCACCTCGCGGCGGAACGTTTCGGTTCCATCGTTAGGTCCCCATCGGTCAATCAGCGCGTTGTTGTTCTCGAAGACGCGCACACCATCGTCGGCGCGGGCCTGGAATTCATAAGCCTGGTTGGCGAACTCTACTTCGCGCACCCAACGAATGGAGAAATTGTCGGCCGGCAGGCCATTGGGCGAGTTTGCGCCCCAATCAAAAGCGATGCTGCCATCCTGGCGAATAAATGCGGGCGGCCCGGTCAAATCGCGGTTGGCGTAATATTCGCCGATCCACGCCCCCTCCGTGGCCAACTGCCAGGAGAAACCAACATGGGCGTTGCCTACATCCTCGAAGTATTCAACCCGCAGGCGATGCTGGCCGGCGCCCACACCGCGCACCGCATAAAACACACGATTCGCCGCGCTGCGCCATTCGTCAATGATCAGCACATCGTTCAAATAGACGCGCACCCCGTCATCACTAAACGCATAAAAGAGGTAGTTGGCGTTTGCCAGGTCCACCGTCCGTTCCCAACGCACCGAAAAACGGTCGTTGGGCAGGCTGGGGTCCGGCGAGCCAGCGCCCCAATTGAAGTTCAGGTTGGGGTCGTTGCGCACCAAGACAGGCGCGCCGGAGAGGGTGGCGTTGTTGAAATAGGAGCCGCGCCAATTGTTGGGGAAAGGGGTGGCCGACGCGGCAAAGGAGGTGGCTGTGGCCGCCACCTGGGTGGCTGTGGCCGCTTCTTGGGTAGCAGAAAATGCGGCTGTGGCGGAGACGGCAACGGCCGTTTGTGTGGAGCGGGGAATGGCCGGGGTGATGGTGGGGAATGAGCCGCCAGAACTGCCGCTGCCGCCGCCGGGAACTAACCCGCCGCTGGCAGCCAGACGGGTGGCAATTTCCGGGGGCACGGCCGTATTGACAAAAGTGGGGGTGATGTAAGGCGTATTGGAGGCGCGGGGCGTCCAGGTGGCCGTGACATTAGCCGCCGGTAAAGGGGTGTAACTGGCAGTCAGGCTGGGCACAACAGCTACAGAAGCAGGGGTGGGCACGGTAACGGCTGTGCCATTACACGCTGTCAACACAATCAACAACAAGATCAATCCGCAATAAGGCAGCCAACTGGCCGCCCACTTCGTCGGTTCAAGCGATGGCATCTTATACATGGCCTATCACTCCTCACAACAATACAAAACAGGCTTACGTTATGTTTACGTGTTGTAGTTTACCATAAAACGCGGCGTTATACATCATTCTGCCGCCGATTCAACCAATCTTCCAGGGCGTCAGCGAGCGTCTGGCGCAAATGAATCTGCGGCTGCCAACCGACAGCCCGTTGAATTTTGGCATAGCTGCCATACAGGCAAGGGGTGTCCGACGGCCGCATCCGCTGTGGATCATAGACCACTTCCACACTGACGTCGGCGGCGGCAATGAGAGTGTTAAGCAGGTAATGGATGGAAACCGGCTGACCGGAGCAGATGAGATAGCTTTCGCCAGGCTGGCCGCGTTCAGCCAGGGCGACGTAGGCGCGGGCCACGTCGCGCACATCGGTGAAATCGCGCTGGGCATCCAGGTTGCCGACAGACAGCCGGGGCGGTTGTTGGCCGAGTTTGATGGCCGCCAACTGGCTGGCAAAATCGGAGACGACGAAGCCCAACGCCTGGCGCGGACCGATGTGGTTAAACGGCCGTGCCTCGACCACCGGTAACTGATAACGCTGCCAGTAGACGGCCGTCAACAAACCGGCCGCCCACTTGCTGACGCCATAAGGATGGCGCGGCTGGGGCACAGAGGCTTCGGTGAGGGGCAGATCGGCCGGGCCGACGTAGCCGTAAATTTCGGCGCTGGTGACGATGACTACTTTGGGGCGACCCACGGCCACGGCTGCGTCTAGCAAATTGGCTGTGCCACCGGCGTTGATGGCCAGGGTCAGGGCCGGATTGTCCCAAGAGCGGGCGGGGTATGCCTGCCCGGCCAGGTGGAATATCACGTCTGGTCGGGCGGCAGCAACGGCCGTTTGCAGCGATTGCGGGTCCAACAAATCTCCCGCAATGCCGGAAAGAGCCGGGTGCTGGGGCAGTTGTTGGTGGCTGGTAGCTGGGTGCAGCAGCGCAGCCACAGAATGCCCCTGCGCCAATAAATGATCAACTAAATGGGAACCGGCAAAGCCTGTCGCGCCGGTGACAAAAATCTGCATACAAACCCCCATTGGGAAAGGAGACTTTTAGGGATTATACCCATGAGCGGGCGGAGCGGGTAATGGGGTGGTTGTGAATGGTGAATGGGCATATGGAGGGAACGGCCGTAGCCCTTCCTTTCATTTGCGGGCAATTTGCAGCTTTTTTGCATATGAGACCACCTACAACCTCTGGCCCAAAAGTTTGCAGTTAATTTGCAGGTGATTTGCAGGTGGGGCGGCTGGATTTTGTGTTAGACGGCGTAAGGGTTTGGTTTGAACGTTTATTATGAGGAGGGGGAACGGCCGTTCTGCCCACAATTCACAAAGTTTAGCCAGATAGTGGGGTGGGAACGGTCGTTCTGCCCACAGCTTACGAAGTTTATCCAGGTGGTGGGATGGGAACGGCCGTACCGTCTGACGGCCGTGTTTTTTGTGGTGCGGGCACGGCCGTTTGCCGATTTCTGCCGGTTTGGGCTTGGCGTAGGGGGTGAATGTGGGGGTACGGCCGTTGGCACCAACGACATGGGTCAACTCAAACGCCTCGCCCTCAACAATGGGCTGACCACCTGGCATGGTTACCTGGGCTATTCGGCCTCCGGCAATAATGATGCGTATGACGCTACCTGGGGCCAATTCGGCAAGCTCTGGCGCATCTGCACCGCCCCCCACGCCTCCAACCGCTGCACCTACACCAACCGCAACACTGCCCCACTGGAACAACGGCTGGATTTACGCTACGTCTACGATGACGTGGGCAACCTCACCACCATCCTGGACAAGATGAACAGCGACCAGGTGCAAACCTTTGGCTACGACCATCTCAACCGGCTGACGTCCAGCGACCAACGCCGCAGGCGGCGGCCAGTACACCCACACCTACGCTTACAACACCCTGGGTAACCTGACCAGCTACAATGGCGCTGGCTACACCTATGGCAGCAGTCTGCACAAACATGCGGTCACGGTCGCCCACGGCGTTACTTACAGCTACGACGCCAACGGCAACATGACTTTCCGCGATGCCGCCGGGGCGGCCAACGACTATGCCCAGAACTTCAATGTGGAAAACGAACTGTCCAGCGTGGTCAACAACGGCAGCACCACCAGCTTCACATACGATGCGGCCGGAATCCGGGTGAAGAGCGTCAAGCCAGGCGGCAAGACCAGCTACTTCCCCTTCCCCGGCTACGAAGAGGAGGTTAACGGCAGCACCACCACCCGGCGCATCACCTACGCTATTGCCGGCCAGGCGGTAGCCCTGCGGGTGCAGGTGGTGGGCGGCAGCAACACCCTCTACTACCTGCACAGCGACCACCTTGGCTCCACCAGCCTGTCCACCACCACGGGTGGCGCGGTAGTGGCTGGCAGCACCGCCCGCTACTACCCCTTCGGCGATTGGCGCACCGAACCGACAACCAACCTGACAGACCGGGGCTTCACCGGCCACCTGCACAACAACCTTGGCAACGCCCCCGATGACATCGGCCTTGTATATATGCAGGCCCGTTGGTATTTGCCTTATATTAACCGGTTCATCTCGGCAGATACCATTGTACCAGATGCCAAAGACCCGCAAAGCCTCAACCGCTACGCCTATGTTCGAAATAATCCGCTGCGATATACAGATTCATCCGGCCATTGCGCTGAAGAAGGTGATGAGGAGTGTTGGGCCTTTGCTGAACAAACAGCAAATGAATTTGGTATTCCTCTAGAGTTTGTCGGCATCATGGATATGGCTCAAATGAGACTTTTTATTCAAGGTTTAAATACCGCCAACGAGGTGGACAGTGGCTTGCTTGGTCAAATAACCAATGCCATCAATGGATATGATAGTCAGGAGTGGGGTACCATGCGTTGGCTAGCTGACAATAGCAATTGGGACATTTTGGGTATTCATATAGGTGGTGGCGGTGGTGCAATCCTTGGAGGTGAAATCGGGTTCGATTTCGTCTTCAATTGGGATTCATGGGAAGTTAGCGTTATGGGTAGTCTTGGCGGTAGCGCTGGTATGACACTTGGTGGCTCTATTGGTGGTGGCGTGATTTTTGGCTTTAACGCTCCAGACAATAGTGTCATGTGGGATTGGTCCTGGGGGATCAATGGTGAAGCTGCTATAACTGGGGGAGTAAGCTTACAATATAGTGAGTCGATTGGTAATGATGCATGGTTCTTCTCTGTAAGTGGACTGGGCGGTGAAGAATTAGATGTTAGTATTGGCCTAAACTATACTTGGGAGATTTACCGTTATATGTCTGACCCTAGCGGCGGGGGTTATGGAATATGGTGGCCTAAGAGTTTTTATGATGATGGATACAATTATGGACAATAACAAAATGACTACAACTAACAATTCAGCAACCATTATGAAATTTGAAAATCCCATTCCACACCGTCTGGTATCCTACCTGCTTGGTTGTCTATGGTTATTCATATCATTGGCAGCAATTATACACTTAATGGAACCACTATTTAACGAAAATAGACGATTACTATCTCTACGTATTTCAGTAATTGACTTTCAAGATCAAATTTTTGTTGAGCGCTACACACATTACTTACTCCGAGATGGGATGATCATTCTTCCTATACTCGCTTTGGTTGCCGCAAGTTTTGCCTTCTCTCTATTCCCAACCATAGAAGTAAGAGATGAAGGTATTAAAGTTTCGACACTATTCGGGCTACTTTCGAGCAAGTGGTTAGCATGGTCGGCTGTCATACGCGTGAGGAAATTGCCCCTGTTACCCAGTTTTTACGTGTTAGGCATTCGCAATGTGGGTGTCATCTATTACCCTATTGGCTTATTATTATGGGTAGGTCGTGGCGGTGTCCCCTTAATGTCTGGCTTATCAAATCAGAAACGTCTAATAAAATTCTTACATGATAAAAGACCAGATTTGTTTTAAAACATTCCGCTGCTGGGGCATGGTCTTCCATTAGTCGCTGTGGCCGGTGTCACTGCCGTCCTACACTACACTTACAATTTTCAATTGGGTATTAAAGAGAAGCAGGAGTCCTTAATGGAGTTCCTGTTTCTCTTTTTACCAACATCCCTGTTCTTTCTTTTGGCATCGCCCAAAAGAAAGAACCAAAGAAAAGGCTAGGCTCCCACACCCCGGACTTACTTTAGGGCCAGGGCATTGGCTCTGATAGGAGCTTGGCTGGCTCGTTAACAACTTGTTTTGGTATTTCGTTTAGCAGCTCGGCCAGGCCCTGCTGTAATTCGTTGAGGATAGCCTGCTGGTTTGCTGTCAGGGATTCCGTTTCTAGGGCGGCGGCCAGCGTCAGCAAGCGGGCTGCATCCTCGTTTGCAGGTGGGTTCTGACCGTTGATGCCTGAATGGTGGGCAGATGACTGCTGCCCAGGCTGTGCCAACCTGCCTTCAATGATGGTTATGGCCGCCAGATAGTCGGCGGCGACGGTGTGGTCGTGCAGGCGGGCATAGACGAGGGTGCTGTTGGGATGGCGGTGGCCGAGCAAGGCTTGAATGGTGGTAATCTTGCACCCGGCGTTGAGTAGTTGGGTGGCGAAGGTGTGGCGCAGTTGGTGGGGGGTGACTTTGACGCCCGTTCGCTCTCCAGCGGCTTTGATGCGGCCGCGAATAAAGTCTTTACAGACCGGCTTGTGACGAAAGAGGAAAACGTGGTCAGTTTGGCTGCTGCCGCGCACCACCAGATATGCGGTTAAAGCGGCAACCGCGCCATCGGTCAGATACACGGCCCGGTCTTGCAACCCCTTGCCCCGGCGCACGACCAGATGGCGTTGGGTCAGATTCAGGTCAGCCAGCGTCAGTTCTTCCACTTCGCCCAGGCGCAGGCCACCCTGCCAGAGCAGGTAGAAGGCGGCTCTATCCAGCAGGGCGTTGCGCTTTGCCACCGGGGTTGGGGCCTGGTTTACGCGCTGCTCCAGGTCAGTACGCAGGGCGTTGACATGTTCATCGGTCAGGAAGCGGGGCAGGGCGTCTGGCTCTTTGAGACCTTGCAGACGCAGCAGCGCCTGCGGCACGGCGAAATCCCGTTCTTGCAGAAAGCGGAGAGCGGCGTGAAAGGCACGCAGTTCCTGGTTGACGCTTTTGACGGCTGCGCCCGCCGCCAGCCGTTCGTCCAGGTAGGCAAAAATATGGTCGCGGCGGATGTCGTGCAGGACGGTGATGGGGTAGTGGGCAAAGAGCCAGCGAAAGAGGCGGGTATGCGTACTCCAAAACTTGAGCAGCGCCTGGTTGAGCCGCGCCGGCCGCCAACCGGCCTGGCGTATCTGTTGATAATGAGTCAACTGCTCGACTAACCAAGTTGGCAGACCTTCCTGGTAACGGGCGATATTGGGCGGCTTGAAGTTGACAGTGGTCTCCACCACGCCCCGCTCTAGCAGCAGGAAGCGGCGAAAACGGTTGAGGCCGCTGCGATACATGGCAATGACCCGCGCACTGAGTTGTTTAGCCTGGGCATAGGCCATCACTTTTTCCAGGTCGTTGTCCAAATCTAACTGCGGGTGGGGTTTGAGGTTGAAACCGAGGATGTGCCCGGCCACCGGCAGGTAGTAGAGGTCAATGCAGGTGTGTCCAGCGCCGTCTCCCACCAGCCAGGCGCGGTAGCGTTCCAGCAGCGCTACGTTTTCGGGCGGCCAGACAACCGGAGGTTGCGGGTCAGAAACGCCGGGCGGCAAACGCGATTTACGGCCGTTACGCAGGGCACAGGTGTAGCGGTCGGCCGCAGAGAGCGTGTCATCGTGCGACTTTAACGACTTCATTGCCAACCCTCCATTGTCGTGACTGCCTGGTAAAAGTCGGCCTGCACTTGGCGGTCATTGGCGGCCACGTAGGTCTGGGTGGTGGTAATCCAGGCGTGTCCCAACAGCTTTTGAATGCTGGTGACAGGGACATCAGCCGTGAGCAAATCGTTGGCAAAGGTGTGGCGCAGTTGGTGAGCGGTCAGTTGTATGCCAGCCTGTTCCCGGTAAACCATCAGCCGCTTATGAATGGCGGTGGTAGACAGCCCGTTTAGTTGGTAACTGAGAAAGAGGGTGTCGATGGGAGCGGACGGCCGTTCTGCCAGATACGCCTGTACAGCCCATGCTGCTTGCGGTGACAAGTAGACGCTGCGTTCCTTGCTGCCCTTGCCTGTCACCAGCAGACGCGGCGGCTTTTCGGCCAGATAGAGGTCACGCACTTTCAGCCCGGCCACCTCGCCAATGCGCAGCCCGCAGCGGAGCATGAGCAAAAACATGGCTCGGTCGCGCTTATCCTCGATGATTGCCAGAAAGCGATTCAGTTCAGCTTCGGGTACAGGGCGGGGCAGTCGCCGCCGTTGGCGCAAGTTGTGGCGATGGGGCAGCACCGGGCAAAGCAGGTCGGGGTCTTCGTCGGCCAGGAAGGTGTAAAACGAGGTGATGGCGGCCAAACGGCGATTGATGGTGGCGGGGTTCATCCCGCCATCGGCCTGCGCCAGCACAAAGTGGTCAATATCGGCGAGCGTGATTGCGGTTGGCGGCCGGTCGCCGACGATGCGGGCAAATTGCTGCAAGTCGCTGCGATAATCCTGCCAGGTGTGGGCATGGGGACTGCGGCGGCGTACCCAGTTGACAAAGCGTTCAATTTCATCGAACATGATGTGCCTCCTATTGAGTAGAGATGGTTAGGTGAGATGAACCATTCTACTCTTAGGAGGTCTCATGCCGCCCAGGAGTTTACGAATTTGTGGTTAATATAAGTGGTCCGGTTTGGGCCGCTTCGCCAGCGCCGACACCATCATTCCAGACCCCGCGCAACCTCAAACTTTCAATCGCTACACCTACGTTTTCAACCGGCCTCTTGTCCTGAACGACCCAAGCGGCCATTGCCCCTGGTGCATTGGCGCAATCGGTGGTGCAATCGGTGGCGCGGCTGTAGGCTACGGAGCACAGGTTTATCAGAACATGCAAAATGGGCAGAGTTTCACGGCTGCCCTGACAACCGACATTGATGCCGGTAAAATTGTTGCCGGAGCCGTGGTTGGCGCTGTTGTCGGGGGCACATTAGGCGCAGCAGCACCAGCGTTAACAACTTATGGTACGGTAGCTGTAGCCCAGGTGCAGACCACGGCTGTAGCTGCTGCTGCCGCCCATCCCACGGCCGCAGCAGCAGTAGGTGGTTTGGTGGAAACGGCCGTGGAGTGTGCCATGACCGGCGGCGGTTGTGGCTCAGCCGACTATGCTATTGGTGCGTTGACGGCAGGAGTTTCCCACAGACTATCAACGCCGGGTGCTTCATCTTCCCCTAGAACTGCTCTAACTCAATATGATCCTGAGTTCGCCTCTCGCTCTTTGTTGGGACAGAATTATCCAGGGGCTACTGGATATGGGGTCACACCTGGAGGTCGTACAATCTCAGCACACGCCGCTGAACGGATTGCTCTTGGTGGACTAGGTCGACCAGCTACAAACTTGGCAGTTGTCGACAATATACTGGATTCTGGAAATCAAGTTCGATTCGATCCGGTAAGAAATACAATCCAAGTAAGAGCAACCCAATTGCCTAGTCGTCCATATGTTGTAGTATCTGGAAATGATCCAAACCATATCGTTACGGTCATGGTACCCAGGTAAAGAATGGTTACAAACTATGAGAGAACTCAAGAATAGTACAGTTGAGGAATTAACTGACCTAATTCGGATATTTCTGAGTGGGAAAGATCGTTCAGTTGCTCTAGCTAATAAAATCGAAGCACTGTTAATTCAAGAATTCTCCGATGCAGAGTTCTATGACGATCTTATCCTTTCTCTTTCTCTTTACCGTCCCGGCGGAGGAGACTCTCTAGATGATGAAGGGAGGCTAAGTCAGGAACTACGCTTTGTATTTGATCAGTTACAGCATTTCAAGCAGTAAACGGGTATTTTGTAGGGTAGGACCAGCGGGAGCGAGTCAACAGGATGTTACGGTCTGAGAAGTTATTTTCCATTTCAGACCGTAACATCTTGTTATGAAAACCGCTCAAAGATCCTCGATAAAATACGTTCCATTGGGTAAACCCAAGCTCTGGCGCATCTGCACCGCGCCCCACGCCTCCAACCGCTGCACCTACACCAACCGCAACACTGCCCCACTGGAACAACGGCTGGATTTACGCTACGTCTACGATGACGTGGGCAACCTCACCACCATCCTGGACAAGATGAACAGCGACCAGGTGCAAACCTTTGGCTACGACCATCTCAACCGGCTGACGTCAGCAGCGACCAACGCCGCAGGCGGCGGCCAGTACACCCACACCTACGCTTACAACACCCTGGGTAACCTGACCAGCTACAATGGCGCTGGCTACACCTATGGCAGCAGCCTGCACAAACATGCGGTCACGGCCGCCCACGGCGTCACCTTCAGCTACGACGCCAACGGCAACCTGACTTTCCGCAATGCCGCCGGGTCGGCCAACGACCATGCCCAGAACTTCAACGTGGAGAACGAACTGGCCAGTGTGGTCAACAACGGCAGCACCACTACCTTTACCTATGATGCCGCCGGGATACGGGTGAAGACAGTCAGACCCAGCGGCAAGGCCAGCTACTTCCCCTTCCCCGGCTACGAGGAGGAAGTCAACGGCAGCATAACGACGCGGCGCATCACCTACGCCGTTGCCGGCCAGTCGGTAGCCCTACGGGTGCAGGTGGTGGGCGGCAGCAACACCCTTTACTACCTGCACAGCGACCATCTTGGCTCCACCAGCCTGGCCACAACCACAAGTGGCGCGGTGGTAGGCGGCAGCACGGCCCGCTACTATCCCTTCGGCGACTGGCGCACCGAACCCACCGCCAACCTGACCGACCGGGGCTTCACCGGCCACATGCACAACAACCTGGGGACGGGGGCGGAAGACATTGGGCTGGTATACATGGCGGCGCGTTGGTATTCGCCCACATTAGGCAGATTCATCAGCGCGGACACCATTGTACCCAACCCCGCCAACCCCCAATCCCTGAACAGGTACAGCTATGTAAGAAATTCACCCCTTAATATGATCGATCCGACAGGCCACCGTGAATGCGATGATCCGCCAGCTTGTGAAGCTGGTGGTCCTTACAAGCCTCCACCAGCATCACCTCCTTCTCTAGGAGATCCTTTGGAGGGCTTTTATGATATAGGATTCGACTATGATCCTGATCCAACACGGCCAGCACCAGAAGAAGGCAAACCACCTAGTTATCATAATGGTGTCGATCTTGGCAATGACAAAGATACTCCCGATGATCTTCTTGCGATTGCTGTTGGGCGAGTCCGCGTTGCAGATGCTTGTACAGTAGACATTATCCTAAATAAGATCGAGCAGGTTAATGGTCTCAACTGCATGACGGAATGAAACACGTAAATTGTGTAAACCGCAGGCTATGGCCATGACCAGGTCGTCAAAACTTGTTTTCCAATTACGTAAAACATCCTTAACAATCCGGCACCGCTTGACGCCAGCTATCACGTTTTCCACAATGATACGTCCAGAAGCGATAGCCTTATTCAAAAAGCGGTCGGCGGTTGACAGGTCTTTGCCACGGGCCTTTTTCTTGGGTTGCACAATGATGATGTTATCTTGTTCATACCCCTGAAAGCCGGTATCTTGTTCAACGACGGCATGGTCAGGGAAAGATAATGCCGCCTCATCAGCTATCTTTTTGTCATGTTTACTGCCCGGGACGGTTTTGCTGAGAAACCAGACACGCCGATTATCAGGATGAACAACCAGATGATTTTTGACCGAATGACACTTCTTTTTGCCACTATAGTACACTTCCTGGTTCTTTTTGGGCCGCTGTCGTCGTCTCTCAGTCCCATCTTGCGTGAACGTCAGGGTCTCACATTGCGCCAATACCTGCGCCAGTTGTTGTCCATCTCGTTCGGGTAGGTGTCCCATTTGTTGCAAAGCCTCTTTGAGAACATCGGCGGTGCGTTGAATGAGGCGGTTGGCCTGACTTTGACTAAGCCCAAACATAAATGCTTGCAATTCCTGGATGGGATAGAGTTTCATATACATCAGGATGAATAGCAACCGGTCGGACATCAATTCAAGACCCAGTTTCCGACCACCGCCTGCTTTGCGTTTTCGATTTAGGCGTCTACTGGCTCTTTTTCTTTCGTCGGCTTGCCAGGTATTGTCAAAAGCAACGAGTAACTCCAGAAACTCTGCTTCATCTAATCCTGTGAAGGCTTGCAGCAGTTTCGGCTCTTTTTGTAGATTACTGTATGATAACATCAGGTAGCACCTCTTTTTCTTTGATTTCCGGCTGATTTTACAGCCCTTTGGTGCTACTTTTTATTTTGGATAATGTCTAGTTTGTGGATACAGTGACTCTACAAATGCAAACTTCGGCACGGGAAATGTCGTCATCATAGAATATGTTTATGATGTTATCCCTGCAAATATACGTGATGCCTTGGGATTAGAGAGAGGGGAGTCGGTGTATGTTCAATATCAGCACCTTGCTTCCATAGATGAATCTATCACTATTGGCCAAGTGGTTCAATTGGGGGATGTGGTTGGACAATATGGCGACACAGGTAGATCAGATGGCGCTCATCTTCACCTTGAAGTACATATGGGAACCGCCGGAGCTTTAGGAAGAGGATCAAACGTGACGAATGAAGACTCTTATAATACCCACGTTACGGCATGGCACGAACTGTCTCTTGTTGATCCAAGACTAATTTGGAATATCCCATAATCATCTGATTAGAGGGTTTCCCTTCATTTTGCGTAAGGATTTGATCCAGCCTCGCTGAATAATATGACAAGTACGCTCAAAAAAGCGATTTTGCCAGGTAGGTGAAAATTATGAACAGTCTGCAAGCAACAATAAAACATCATATTAAATATCTGTCAGGTTTAAATGAAACGACACCTTTGTATTTATTTGTATTCCTTTACATTTTGTTGGCTGGCTGCCAAAGCGCAACACAAAGTGAAGTTCAGCCTGCCACGATGCTGCCCACTGCTATTCAGACAGTAGCTCCTGTTGAAACGCCGCAAACAATCGCTGCTGCCACTATTCCCATAGCTTCTGTTACCCCCACTCAGCAGATGACAAGGCCCACACCGGATCCGGATAAAGAAGGGGAACCAGAATCAGTGACGTTGGAATTAGCCACACCGTCCCCCGTATCCTTCGAAGAAGATGGTATGTTTCTTTATGGGGCGACGATTAATGACGAAGACCACATTTATGCGCTTCAGCCAGGTGGCAGCAGCCGTTTTATCACAAAGGGAATAATGCTGTACGGACAGGCTATTTCTCCTGATGGGACAAAGATCGTTGTAGATGCAAATCCTTTATCACAGCAGCCCTCCTTACCAGAAAATGTGTTTATTTTTGACGTGGAAACGGGGGAAATATCGCCCTTCAACTTTTTAGGAGTGCCACCTTTCAAAGTGTTCTGGTCTGATGATGGTTCTTCCATTCTGTACCTTGCCCGGCATGATGAAGCGTCTCCTGATCAGTTGGTTGTATATGATGTGGTTTCCGGTGAAAACAGGGTTCTGGTTGAAATGGAAAAGATTCTCTTTACATCGGGATGGGCGGTAGACGGGCAAACCGTCGCTTATGTAGCTGATGTCGGAGGGCAATACGATCTTTTTACGATAAACAGTGAAACGCTTGAACAACAACAGTTAACCGATGATCCTGACATTGAGACGATGGTTCTTTGGTCTCCTTCTTCGTTACAATTGTTAGTTGGCGTCAAGCCGAATAGCGAGTCTCCTTTTGAAATGTGCCATGGGGCATCGAGAATCTATATCTTGTCGAAACAGAAAGCGGTAATTGGCAACTACTCACTGATGAGTTTCTCACCTCGGAATCGGTTTCCTGGTCTCCTGATGGCAAGCAAATCGCGCTTTGGAATGAAGGTCTGCTTTGCATCAAAAATCTGGAAACCATGACCGAGGTATGCCCCCTGACAAATATTTCACCGTTCGCCCCCCCCCCCCCCCCCCCCCCCCCCCCACCCCCCCCCCCCCCCCCCCCCCCCCCCCCCCACCCCCCCCCCCCCCCCCCCCCCCCCCCCCCCCCCCCCCCCCGCCCCCCCCCCCCCCCCCCCCCCCCCGCCCCCCCCCCCCCCCCCCCCCCCCCCCCCACGCCCCCCCCCGCCCCCCCCCCCCCCCCCCCCCCCCCCCCCCCCCCCCCCCCCCCCCCCCCCCCCCCCCCCCCCCCCCCCCCCCCCCCCCCCCCCCCCCCCACCCCCCCCCCCCCCCCCCCCCCCCCCCCCCCCCCCCCCCCCCCCCCCCCCCCCCCCCCCCCCCCCCCCCCCCCGCCCCCCCCCCCCCCCCCCCCCCGCCCCCCCCCCCCCCCCCCCCCCCCCCCCCCCCCCCCCCCCCCCCCCCCCCCCCCCCCCCCCACCCCCCCCCCCCCCCCCCCCCCCCCCACCCCCCCCCCCCCCCCCCCCCCCCCACCCCCCCCCCCCCCCCCCCCCCCCCCCCCCCCCCCCCCCCCCCCCCCCCCCCCCCCCCCCCCCCCCCCCCCCCCCCCCCCCCCCCCCCCCCCCCCCCGCCCCCCCCCCCCCCCCCCCCCGCCCCCCCCCCCCCCCCCCCCCGCCCCCCCCCCCCCCCCCCCCCCCCCCCCCCCCCCCCAACCCCACCCCCCCCCCCCCGGGGAAACCACACCCCGCCTCCCCCGCCCCCCCCCCCAATTTTTTTTTCCCCGCCACACCTGCTAGAATTGGAAACCAATTCAGCAGTGCCGGGAGATTTGGGTTGTGATGTTACGGAGATTTCTAGAAGCTCCCCGATTTATTGGTCACAGGCTGATATACCTGCGCCGGTAGAGTAATTTGGACAACCGCAGCTACACGATGAGTTACGGTAACTTTGATGCCCTACAACGGCCGCAAGCCATCACCTACCCCACCGGCGAAGTAGTGACAGTAGACTACGACCGGGAAGGCGAAAACAGTCTTACAGCCGGCGACAACGAACTGGTCACCAATATCCGCTATAATGCCATGGGCCAGATGACCTTCCTGGAACGCGACGGCAACATTGCCGATACGACCTATGCCTATCACCCGCAAAATGACGGCCCCAATGTGGGTGGTACGGGTGATAGCAACTTCCGTCTGATGACAATCCAGCATGGTAGCGCTGGGGCTGGCGATGGCGATGCCTGGCCCGATTTCACCTACGAATATGACCGGGTGGGCAATATCACCAAAATGACTACTGCGAGTAACACCGGCACGGACATTCAAGATTTCAGTTATGACCATCTCAACCGGCTTGTCAGCGCCACCGGCAACGGCGTTACCCCCACCTACAGTGCCGCCTACGTCTACAACCAGATTGGCAATATCACCAGTTTTGATGGCGCAGCCTATACATACAGCACTGCCCATAAACATGCCGTCGCCACAGCTAACGGCGTTACCTACAGTTACGACGCCAACGGCTGTCAATATGCGCCCGTAAATGGTTCTCCCGCATTTGATGTTGTTGGCGAACTCTCAGGAGAGCGTTTCTGAGCGAAAATTGTATACTCAGGGCCAAATTTCGAACAAATGGAGGTCTCTGATGTCGTTACCCGGCGAACCCATTCTTGATATTCCTGAACTCACAGTCGAAATTGCTTGGTCTGCATTCCCCAATGGGAATATCTATATGCAGATGAGAGATGAATTGGGCGTTTTCTACGATGATAAACAATTTACCGACCTGTTTTCACATACGGGTCAGCCAGCCATAGCACCATGGCGATTAGCGTTGATCACCGTAATGCAGTTTGCCGAGAATCTAACAGACCGTCAGGCAGCGGATGCTGTCCGAGCCCGAATCGATTGGAAGTACGCACTCAGCTTGGAGATGCAAGATACTGGCTTTCATTATTCAGTCTTAAGTGAATTCCGGGGGCGGCTCATCGCTGGGGGCCAGGCAGAACTATTACTCCAAAAGATGCTGGATTGCTTCAAGGAGAAGAAATTCCTGAAGCAACGAGGAAAACAACGCACCGATTCAACCTATGTTCTGGCGGCTATGCGACACTTAAATCAACTGGAGTTGGTGCACGAGACATTGCGCTGTGCGCTAAACGAGCTTGCAGTTCAAGCACCAGCCTGGCTCAAACGACAAGTCAACGCCGAGTGGTTTGACCATTATAGCCAGCGGACCAGCAACTATCTGCTGCCCAAGAAAGAGGAAGAACGTCAAGCCTGGGCCAAGCGTGTCGGTCAGGACGGTATTTTTCTTTTGGAACAGATCTATTGGGGCGTTAATCATGCTGAACTAAGGGAACTATCGGCAGTCGAGGTTCTCAGACAAGTATGGCTACAGAATTTTTATCAAGATGATAGGCAGATACGCTTGCGTCAGCAAAAAGATCAGCCGCCTTCAGCGCTGCGAATTACATCACCCTATGAACTTGAGGCACGATGTAGTAGCAAACGAGATATCACCTGGACAGGGTATAAAGTTCATCTGACAGAAACCTGCGGTGCAGATTCTCCCAACTTAATCATCAACGTCGAAACACGAACAAGCACTGAACCTGACCATGCGGTAACGGGTATTATTCATGACCACCTGGCACGGAAAGAAATTCTACCAGCTGAACATTACGTTGATCAGGGTTATATGTCGGTTGAGCATCTGGTTCAGGCGGATAAGGATTATGGCCTTAACCTCATGGGTGCAGTACCAAATGACAACAGTTGGCAAGTGCGTCAACAAGGGTATGACAGTCGTCATTTCACGATTGATTGGGATAATGAGTGCGCTGTTTGTCCTCAAAACCAAACCAGTTGCAGTTGGTCATTGGCCAAAACTCGTTCGCAGCGTCCTGTTGTGAAAATCAAGTTCCGCTGCAAAGACTGTAATGCTTGTCCCCAGGTCGATTTGTGCACCAACAACAAGGAAAAAAGGAGGACACTCACTGTTTTGGCGCCGCAAGCACATTTTGAAGCCCAACAAGAAGCTCGCCAACGGCAGCAAACAATGGAATTCAAGAAAGCCTGTCAACTGCGCGCAGGTGTTGAGGGTACTGTCTCGCAAGTAGCTTATACTCTGGGAGCTCGGCAATCACGCTATCGAGGCGTCGCAAAAACGCACCTGCAAAATTTGGCAACCGCAGCAGCGGGGAATCTCTTGCGGATTATTGCCTGGCTCAATGATGTACCACGTGCAGCGACACCAAAGTCCCGTTTTGCTCTATTAGCTGGCTAATTTAGAGTTCGCCAACAACATCAATTTGTGTGAAAAGGTGGACAGTAGCTTCTTTAGTCTACCTGAATCGTAAAATGTGCTCGACTGATCAACTTGTTGTCAACGGATCAAACCATATTGGATCAAATCTGATCACATAAATTGCGGGAGAACCATTATAGGCCGCATACTGACAAGTATTGAGTGATAACGGCCGTTCCCCTCACAGTTTACGCAATTTATCCAGGTGGTGGGGTGGTAACGGCCGTTCCCCTCACAGTTTACGCAATTTATCCAGGTGGTGGGGCGGGAACGGCCGTTCTGCCCACAGTTCACAAAGTATTTCCAGGAGATGAGGTAAGGAACGGCCGTTCCCTGTTCCCCGTTCACTGTTAGCTGTTGATTGGTGCGCGACGGCCGCAGCAGACGGCATTTTCCCGCGTCGTCTCGCCAAACAGGACCCAAACAGAGGCGAGACAGGCAGAAGACAAGGTACAATCATGCGGTGTGGTCAATCAACAGTGAAGGTGGATGAAGGTGCAGCCATGCAAAAAACCAAAATACTCGTTGTAGATGATGAACACGCCATCCGGCGCTTCCTGCGCACAGCGCTTGACGCCCATGGGTATGAAGTGCATGAAGCAACCAGTGGTGAAGATGCGGTTTTGCAGACGATTAATGTTCGACCAGACCTCATTATCCTCGATTTAGGGCTGCCAGGTATTGGCGGCATTGAAGTCACCCGGCGCATTAGAGAGTGGTCGCAAACGCCGATCATCATTCTGTCGGTTCAGAATCAGGACACCGACAAGATAGCGGCCCTGGACGCAGGCGCAGATGATTACCTGACCAAGCCGTTTAGCGTCGGCGAATTAACGGCGCGTCTGCGCGTGGCGATGAGACACGCGCATCAAGAGGAACAGGAGCCGGTGTTTACCAGCGGCAAACTGTGCGTAGACTTAACGGTACGTTTGGTAACTTGTGATGAGAAAGAGATACAGCTAACGCCCACCGAATATGATTTGCTGGTCGTGTTGATTCGTTATGCCGGCCGTGTACTGACACACCAACAACTGCTCAACGAGATTCGCGGCGCGGGGTACCAAACAGAAACCCACCTGCTGCGCGTCCACATGAGCAATCTCCGGCGCAAGATTGAAGAGGACTCCTCAAATCCCCGCTATATTTTGACAGAACCAGGCGTGGGCTATCGCTTGAAGGTGGATGTATAGAGCAGGGCTAACCGTCCACCGCCATTTCTGCCTGGGCCAGGGGCAGGGCCATTGAAAAAACTGCGCCGCCGTCAGGATGGTTGTGTGCCCAGACACGGCCGTTATGCGCCTCCACAACCCCCTTCACAATAGATAATCCCAGACCCGTACCACCTACCCCACCAGGTTCCAGCCGGAAAAACTTGGTGAAAATCCGTTCCAGTTCCCCTTCGGGAATACCCGGGCCATGATCTCTAACCGTCACGATCACCGTCTGCTGTGCCCGGTACGCCTCGATTTCAATTGCTTCATCCGGGGCTGAATATTTCACCGCATTGTCCACCAGATTCATCAGCGCCTGCATCATCAACGTCAAATCAATCGAAACTGGCGGTAAATCGTCGGGGATATTTCGTTTGACGGTGCGCCCATGCAGCCGGTGAGACAACTGCGCCAATGTCGCCCCCACCAATTCTTGCACATCATAAGGCTGGCAGACGACCCGCATCGCCCCAGATTCCAGGCGTGTCATATCCAACAGATTGCCCACCAATCTATTCAGACGCAGCGCCTGTTCCCAGGCAGTGTGCACCAGATCGCGCTGCGCAGCTGGGGTGAGCAAATCGGCATCGTCCAACAGGCTGCTGAGCGCACCGGTAATGGAAGCCAACGGCGTGCGCAAATCGTGCGAAATGGAGTTGAGCAGGGTGGTCTGCAATTTTTCCGTTTCTGCCAGAAGCTGCGCCTGCCGGGCCTGCTCGGACAGGTAGGCTTTAGCCAGCGCCAGGGCTATCTGGCTGGCAAACGAGGCCAACAGCCGCTGCTGCTCGCCCACAAGGGCCACCGACTGAATGCTGGAAAGATCCACAGCCATGACGCCGACAATCTGCCCTGAGGTGCGCAATGGCAGATAATAGCTGTTCGCGCCGGCCAGGGTGTTGGTATGACGGCCGGCCGGCTGCCCCTGGCGAAAAACCCAATCGGCCACGGCGTAATCGTCGGGTTCGGCGGGATTGCTAGATGTGGCAGTGTGGACGACGAGCCGTCCTTCGGCTTCGTCGGGCAAGTACAAGGTGGCGTCGTTGTTGTAGGTGCGCTGGATGTGCTGAACGGCCGTTTGCGCAATAGCTTCCACGTCAGCAGCCACCGCTAATTTCTGGCTCAGTTCCAGCAGGGCTGTCGTTTGCGCCTCGCGCTGGCGGGCGGCCAGCGCCTGTTCACGAGCACGCGCCGCCAAGGAGCCAATCACCAGGCCGACGGCCAGAAAGCCGATAAAGGTGAGCAGATATTCGGCGTCGGCGACGACGAGGGTGTAATATGGCGGTACGAAAACCACATCGAAGGCGATGACGCTGAGCAGCGAGGCGAAGATGGACGGCCGTCGCCCCTGCCAGACGGCCGTTACCATCACCACCACCAGATACAACATCACCAGGTTGGTGGGGTTGATAAACGGCCGTAAGGGCAGCCCGGCCAACGTCACCAACAAAACCAGGGCGGCACTGAGCAGATAAGCGCGCCAGTTAAAGAGCGGCGGGGCGACTTGAAGGACAGGAACGGCCGTTTTGCCCGTCGTCGTTTTGCCGCTGATGACATACACGTCCATATCCTGGCTGCGCTGCACAATTTGGTCAATCAACGAGCCGCGCAGCCATTCCCGCCACCGCGGGTGCAGCGGTTTTCCGGCCACAATCTTGGTCACGTTATGGCTGAAGGCATAATTGACCAGCGTCTCCGCCACGGAAGTGCCACTGAGCCGCGCAGTTTGCCCGCCCAACTCTTCCGCCAGTTGCAGCGTCTGCGTCACACGGTCTTTATCCGCCTCCGGCAAATAGGTATAGCCTGGCGTTTCCACGTAAGCGGCAATCCATTCGGCGTTCAGACTTCGCGCCAGCCGCCGGGTGGTACGCACCAGCCGCTCGCTGAGCGGGCTGGGACTAACGCAGACCAACAGCCGCTCGCCGGCCGGCCAGGGACCGGCAATAGCATGGGTCTGCATGTAGGCCCGCATCTGCTCATCCACCCGTTCGGCCGTGCGGCGCAGCGCCATTTCCCGCAGCGCCGTCAGGTTGCCAGGGCGAAAGAATTTACGCAGCGCCTGTTCCGCCTGCGCCGATATATAGACTTTGCCCGTTTCCAGCCGCGCCAGCAGCTCGTCAATGGGCAAATCTATTAGCTCGATTTCATGGGCCTCGTCCAGAATGTGGTCGGGGATGGTCTCGCGCACGGTGACGCCGGTCACTTGCGCCACCACGTCATTCAGGCTTTGCAAATGTTGGATGTTGACGGTGGTGTAAACATGGATGCCGCTGTGCAGCAGTTCTAGCACGTCCTGGTAGCGGCGCGCATGGCGCGAGCCAGGGGCGTTGGTGTGCGCCAGTTCATCTACCAGGACGATCTGCGGCCGGCGCGCCAAAATGGCGTCGGTGGCCATCTCAGACAGGCTAACGCCGCGATACACCAGTTCTTGCCGTGGAAGTATCTCCAAGTCGGCCAGCAGCGCGTCGGTTTCGGCACGGCCGTGCGTCTCCACGTAGCCCACCACAACATCCACGCCTTCAGCGCGGCGCTGTTGGGCCGCTTCCAGCATGGCAAAGGTCTTGCCCACACCGGCAGCATAGCCCAGAAAGATTTTTAGTTTGCCTCGCGTCTCTTGCGCGGCATCGCGCTGGATGTTGTTGAGAAGCTGGTCTGGATCAGGTCGTCTGTCGTTCATGAACTAGATTGTAGAGCATCCAGCGCCAGGTTTAAACGCAGAACGTTGATCCGCGGTTCGCCTAACAAACCAAAGGTGCGGCCCTCGGTGTGGTCGGTGAGCAGTTGTTGGATAACGGCCGTTTCCATTCCTCTCGCCCTTGCCACCCGTTCCACCTGGAAGGTAGCCGCCGCCAGGCTGATGTGCGGGTCTAGTCCACTGCCGGACGCCGTCACCAAATCCACCGGAACAGGCTGTAAGTTGGTCGGATCAGCCGCTTGCAGCGCGGCGATTCGCGCAGCCACCCGTTCCGCCAGCGCGGGATTGCTGGGGGCCAGGTTTGAACCGGCTGAAGCTGCCGCGTTGTAGGGCTGAGGCGTGGTCAGCGACGGCCGTCCCCAAAAATAAGCCGGGTCGTCAAAGGGCTGGCCGATGAGTTCCGACCCGACAATGACCCCTTCTTGCTCCAGCAAGCTGCCATTGGCCTGATGATGAAAGATGGTTTGGGCAACGGCCGTTACCACCAGTGGATAAACAACCCCGGTCAGCAGCGTAAACAAACCTAAAAACAGTAACGCCGGCCGCAAATCAGATAAAAATCGTTTCATTGCAAAAACTCCACCTGCCAATTAAACCAGCCCTAAGGCTGTCAGAATCAGGTCAATCGCCTTGATGCCGATGAAGGGCGTAACCAGGCCACCCAGACCATAAATGAGCAAATTATCGCGCAGCAGCCGCGCGGCTGGCAGAGGGCGGTAGGGCACACCGCGCAGCGCCAGCGGCACCAGGGCAATAATCACCAGCGCGTTAAAAATGACCGCCGACAAAATGGCGCTCTGTGGCGTCGTCAGGCGCATAAAATTCAGCGCCGCCAGCGCCGGATAAGTGGCCGCGAAGGCCGCCGGAATGATGGCAAAATACTTCGCCACGTCATTGGCAATGCTGAACGTCGTCAGCGAACCGCGCGTCATCAGAAGCTGCTTGCCAATTTCCACAATTTCAATCAGCTTGGTCGGGTCTCTGTCCAGGTCTATCATATTGGCCGCTTCGCGGGCGGGCTGCGTGCCGCTGTTCATCGCCACCGCTACATCGGCCTGCGCCAGCGCCGGCGCGTCGTTCGTGCCGTCGCCGGTCATAGCCACCAGCCGCCCTTCGGCCTGGTACTGGCGGATGAGCTTTAGCTTGGCTTCCGGCGTCGCCTCGGCCAGAAAATCGTCCACACCTGCTTCGGCGGCGATGGCGGTGGCTGTAAGTGGATTGTCGCCGGTGATCATGACTGTTTTGATGCCCATGGCCCGCATTTGGGCGAAGCGCTGTTTCATGCCCGGCTTCACCACGTCTTTCAGGTGGACCACGCCAATGGCCCGGCCGTTGTGGGCAACGACCAATGGCGTGCCGCCAGTACGGGCGATGGTATCTACGGCCGTTTGCAGCCCGCCCGGTATTTCACCCCCCTGTTCGCGCACATAGCGGATGATGGTGTCCGGCGCGCCTTTGCGCACGGCATCGCCATTCAAATTAATGCCGCTCATGCGTGTCTGCGCCGTGAAAGGGATAAACTCGGCCGCCTGCGTGGGGTGGCTGTCCGGTTTCAGGTTAAAATCCCGTTCCGCCAGGGCAACGATGCTGCGGCCTTCGGGCGTCTCGTCGGCCAGCGAGGCAATTTGCGTCAGCCGGGCTAAGTCGTGGGGGCGTATGCCATCTACCGGCACAAAGGCCACCGCCTGCCGGTTGCCCAGGGTGATGGTTCCCGTTTTGTCCAGCAGCAGCACATCCACATCGCCGGCCGCTTCCACCGCCCGGCCAGACATCGCCAATACGTTGCGCTGGATCAGCCGGTCCATGCCGGCGATGCCGATGGCATTGAGCAGCCCGCCGATGGTGGTGGGGATCAGGCAGACCAGCAGGGCGACGAGGACGGTGATGGTAACGGCCGTTCCCTGCCCCGCCGCCTGCACACTGTAAACAGAAAAGGGCAGCAGCGTCGCCACCACCACCAAAAAAACGATGGTAAACCCGGCCAGCAAAATCGTCAGAGCGATTTCATTGGGCGTTTTCTGCCGTTTAGCCCCTTCCACCAGACTGATCATCCGGTCCAGGAAGCCTTCGCCGGGGTTGCTGCTGATGGCGACCACCAGCCAATCGGAGATGACCCGCGTGCCGCCGGTGACGGCGCTGCGGTCGCCGCCGGCTTCGCGGACTACCGGGGCGCTTTCGCCGGTGACAGCGCTTTCGTCTACAGCGGCGATGCCGACGACCACCTCGCCATCGGCCGGGATGAAATCGTTGACCTCCACCAGAACAAAATCGCCCTTGCGCAGTTGGGTGGAATTGACAATCTCGACTTGCGCCTGGGGATCGGCCGCTGCCAGCTTTTTGGCCGGGGTTTCGCTGCGGGTGCGGCGCAGGGCGTCGGCCTGGGCTTTGCCGCGCCCTTCGGCCAGCGCCTCGGCAAAATTGGCAAAGAGGATGGTGAACCAGAGCCAGGCGGCAATGGCGCCGGTGAAAGCCGGGGTGTCACCGGTCACGGGTACATCGAACAAGGAAAGAATAAACAGCGCCGTCAGCAGCAAACTGCCGATTTCCACAACAAACATCACCGGATTACGCACCAGGTGGCGGGGATTGAGTTTGATAAAAGCGTCGCCTAAAGCGCGACGGTAGAGAGCCTGTTTCGCATTCATAGGGGTTTCATTCTTTGTTAGAACAACAATTAACGAGTATGGCCCCAGACGAAAGGGGCGATAGCCAACAACATCCGACTTTTTCTTTTGCGGAGACATTGGGTCTTCACTTACAAGAGCAACTGTTCCACGATTGGCCCCAGAGCCAACGCGGGCAAGAAGGCCAACGCGCCTACAAGCAAAATGATGGCAATCAGCCAGCCGACGAAGAGCAGTGAATCGGTCGGCAGCGTACCGGCAGAAGCGGGCACGGTTTGCTTGCCCGCCAACGACCCGGCAATCGCCAGAATGGGGACCATCAGCCAATAGCGGGCGATGAGCATCACCAGACCACCGCTGATGGGATAGAAGGGATGGCTGCCGTCAAGCCCGGCAAAGGCGCTGCCGTTGTTGTTGCCCATCGAGGAGAAGGCGTACAAAATCTGGCTGAAGCCGTGGGGTCCGGGGTTGGTGGCCCCACTTTGCCCGGCGGCGGTGGCGACGGCTACGGCCGTGCCCAACAACACCACCAACGGCGGGATCAGGATGACCAGGATCGCCATCTTCATCTCGAACACTTCAATCTTCTTGCCCAGGTATTCTGGCGTGCGGCCGACCATCAGCCCGGCGACAAAGACAGCGACGACGGCAAAGGCCAACAACCCATACAATCCGGAGCCGACGCCGCCAAAGATGACCTCGCCCAACTGCATCAGCAGCAAGGGGACCAGCCCGCCCAATGGGGTGTAGGCGTCGTGCATGGAATTGACGGAGCCGTTAGAGGCGGCGGTGGTGGCCGTGGCCCACAGGGCGGAGTTGACGACGCCAAAGCGCACTTCTTTGCCCTCCATGCTGCCGTCGGCCTGGTCTATGCCCAACGCTGCCAGGCGGGGATTGCCCTGCTGTTCGGCGTAAACGGCCGTTCCCAGAAAAGCGGCAAACACAATCACCATCACCGCCAGCAGGACAGCGCCTTGCCTCCGGCTGCCGACCATCTCGCCAAAGGTGAAACAGAGGGCGGCGGGAATCAGCAGAATAGACAGCATCTCCACCAGGTTGCTCAGGGGGGTGGGGTTTTCCAGTGGGTGGGCGGAGTTGACGCCAAAGAAGCCACCGCCGTTGGTCCCCAGTTGTTTGATGGCGACCTGGGAGGCGACTGGGCCACGGGCGATGGTTTGTAGGGAAACGGCCGTGCCCTCTGTCGTCGTGTCAGAGTCGAGCAAGACGGCCGTTTCCGCCCCGCTGAAGGTCTGCACCACCCCTTGCGATACCAGCAGTAAGGCAACCAGCAGCGACAATGGCAGCAAAATGTAAAGCACGCTGCGGGTCATATCCACCCAGAAGTTGCCCAGCCGGTCTGTGCGTTGGCGGCTGAGTCCGCGGATGAGCGCTATCAGCACGGCCATGCCGCTGGCCGCTGAAAGGAAGTTTTGCACGGTCAGCGCCAGCATTTGTGTCAGGTAGCTCATGGATGTTTCGCCGCTGTAGAACTGCCAGTTGGTGTTGGAGGCGAAGGAGACGGCTGTGTTAAAAGCCAGCGCGGGGGGGACGGCCGTTAAGCCATCTGGGTTGAGGGGCAGCCACGCTTGCAGGCGCAGCAGCAGATAAACGGCCAGAAAACCGACGGCATTGAACAGCAGCACCGACACGGCTATCTGCTGCCAGGTCATTTCCTGGCGCTCGTCCACCCCGGCCAGACGGTAAAAGAGACGTTCCAGAGGGTGAAACGGCCGTGTCCACCAGGTTTGTTCGCCGCGATAAACACCGGCCATATAAATGCCCAGGGGCCAGGCTAACAGCAGCAGGCTGATCAGATAAATTGAAGTTTGCAGCAGTCCGTTCATCGTTAAAACCACTCCGGCTTGATGAGCGCGAGAAACAGGTAGACCAATAGACCCAGAGCCAGAACGGCCGTTATCACGTACAACCAATTCATGAGGTTCCTCCCGCCAGACGGCTGAAAGCGGCAATCAATGCGCCACTAAGCAAAAAGAAAACGGCCGTCAGGCATAATAAACCGATATCCAGCAACATGATAAGCTCCTATTACTCGCCGCGTAAATCGGCGGCCGTGAAAACGTTACGATCCACCGGATCACCCGGTGTCTGGTGTCGCCGTATCTGGTGCGGCACAATCGTCAGCACAACACGCTCCAACCCATTCAACGCCAGATTAAAGATAAGGACACTGTTCTGGTGCAGGGCTTGTTCCCAGGCCGTCTCCATTGCCAGATGCCCCACTACCACATGGATAATCGTCTCCGGGTAGTCATGCAGCAAGGTTTCCACGTAGGCGCGAATGGGGCGGTTAAGCTGGCGATACGGCGAAGGCACGACCACCAATTCGCCTTCGCCAATCACATCGTCCCATAATTGATGCACTTTGGCCGCTTTTTCGGGATTGATGCCGATATGCACCGCGTGCCACGGATGCTTGAGCGATTTGGCAAAGTTCACCAGCTCAATCGTGCCGGTATGCACGCCATCAACCAGCACCACAGTTTGTACCGGGTAGGCGGTGATGTCGGGATGATGAGTCCCATTTAGGCTTAAGTTGTGGGCCACAGCCTGGTAGTGGTGATGAACGCGGAAAAAGGCAAAGACCAGGATGGGGATAAGCAAGATAACAAACCACGCGCCGGAAGTGAATTTGGTGATGGCGAAAATGAGCATGACAATGCCCGTACAGACCGCGCCAAAGCCACTAATGAACGCTTTGAACCGCCAGCGGGGGTCATGTTCCATGACCGTTTCCAAACCCTGAACCTTTTCCCCTGGCTTTAACCGGCCGATTTTGCGCAGCCGTACCACCATGCCCGTCTGGGAAATGGTAAAGCTAAGAAACACGCCAATCGCATACAGCGGAATCAGCGCCGTCGTCCGCGCTTGCATCACAATTACCAAGAGCGAGGCCATCGTCGCCAGAGTGATGACGCCCCAGTTAAAGACCAAACGGCCGCCGCGGAAGGTAAGCTGGCGGGGCAAAAAACCATCTCCGGCGTGCAAAGCCGCCAGCCGGGGAAAGTCGGCGTAACTGGTGTTGGCGGCCATCAGCAAAATCAGCGCCGTACCGGCCACAATGGCCAGATAGAGGATGCTGCCATTGCCGAAGATAACCCGGCCAAGCTGCGAGATGACTGTTTCCGATTCGCTCGGCAGGGCCTGAATCTGATGAGCCAGGAAGGTGATGCTCAGAAAGATGGTGATCAGAATGGCGCTCATCCATTGCAGGGTGACGGCCGCGTTGTGGCTGCGCGGCTCCTTGAAGGCGGTGATGCCATTGGAGATGGCCTCGATGCCGGTGAGCGCAGCCGAACCACTGGAAAAAGCGCGCAGAATGAGGAATAGGCTCAATGCCTGCACCGCGCCCGTTTCCATGATATCCACACCGCTAACAATGCCCAATGTGCCGGTAAAGTAACGATACATGCCCACAGACAGGGTTAACAGCATCGCACCGAGAAAAAAGTAGGTGGGGATGGCAAAGATGGTGCCGCTTTCTTTCACTCCGCGCAGATTAACCAGGGTCATGATCAGAATCACCAGCAGGGCCATCTCCACACGAAAGGGCAGCAGCGCGGGAAAGGCAGAGGCAATTTGCGCCACGCCGGAGGAGATGCTGACAGCGACAGTGAGAATGTAGTCGGTCAGCAGGGCGGCGCCGGCGACTTGCGCGGCGACTTCGCCCAGATTGTCACGGGCAACAATGTAAGCGCCGCCGCCGTTCGGATAGGCGTAAATGGTCTGGCGGTAAGAGATGGTGACGATGACCAATAGAACGGCGATAGCGATGGACAGGGGAATGGAGATGCCTAAAATAGCGCTGCCAGTTCCAGCTAAAGCCAGGATAAAAAGGATTTCTTCGGTAGCGTAGGCGGTGGACGACAGGGCATCCGAGGCAAAAACAGCCAGACCAACGACGCGGTTGACGCTTTGATGTTCCAGATCGCGGGTGGCGATGGGTTTGCCAAACAGCAGACGCGAAAGAGACACGCGGGACGGTTTGCTTTGGGTAGGTATATTTTCCATCAGTTGTGGTTTGCTCCTGGGTGATGGGGATTAGATGTGGTGGTGTCTGAGTTTAACGGCCGTTTCCTCCAGCAGCGTGGCGGAGGGCGTCCAGGTTAACGAAGGGGTCATATCGTCCAGCGTGATAAGCAGCTGCTGCTGCCGGGCCAACCGGCGGCGCAGCCACCCGCGGCGGGCCTGCTGCCAGTAAGGGATGGGCGAGGGCGGAACGTGGACGATAACGGCCGTTGCCGCCAACTGTTCCGCCGCATCCAGTACCCCCGACCAATAATTGGCGTACTGAAACAATTGCACATCCAAAAAAACGCCGTAGTCTTCAGCCGTAGCGGCCATGTCGTCCAGTTCATGCGCATCTTTAGAGGTGAAGTTGCGCAAACCGGGATCCGTGCCCAGCAGCGCCGGATGACCCACCGCTACCATTCGCAGCAGCGCGACGGCCGTCTGGTCACGCCGCGCCATAACACACGCCAGGTGCAGTGCTGCTAATGTCCAGGCTCGCTCCCCCATCACGATCATCAATCGAGATTCAATCATTACCAGCTCCTTATCGCCTCATTCGGCCAGTCATAACGGCCGTTAAAACTGCCCAACCAACGCCAGCCATTAGCTTACCGCGAATGGTGTAAAGAAAATGTCAACGTTGCCAGCAAGGGGGTCAAGTTTTGATAAAGAAGACGATGAAAGGAGTGGCGGTATCCAGTGGTCAGTGGTTAGTGGTCAGTGGTTAGTGGTTAGTGGTTAGTGGGTGTTTCACAGAGGTGACGCCGACTGAAAACTGGTCACTGAACGCGGCTTGCGGAGGCAGGCCGCCTCAGATGCCCGCCTGCGCAATCTAACAATGGGTGGGTGTGTTTCACATCAATGGGGTATTTGCACGTCTCGCCCGATGATAAATCATCGGGCTATAAAACAACGCCGGATAAATCCGGCTTAAAGCGCCGTGTACCAGTTCAGCCCGGTTTACCGGGCGTTGTTCGGCAGCCCGGCCATTGATGGCCGGGCGATGTTGGTCAGCGTTCAACTAAAATGAAACGCACCCGCTATCAATTTAGCCTTAAGGATGGGGGGATTGATGCGAACCAGAGGTCTACTCGACAAGGCGTAGGTTTCAAATGAGTTGAGCAAGTAGGGGCGGGACAGGCGCAATCGGCCACAACTGGACAGCCGTCACTTTTCCCAAACCAGGGGCAGCCGTTCCAAACCGCGAAAAAGCACGCCTGAACGCCACGCCAGTTCCGCGTCCGGGGCTAATCGCAGATCAGGCAGACGGATGAACAAGGTCCGCAGGGCGATTTTGCCTTCCAGGCGGGCCAACGGCGCGCCCAGGCAGTAATGGACGCCGTGACCAAAAGCCAGATGCCGGTTGTTACCACGGCACACGTCCAGGTTGTCGGCGGCGGCAAAATGGTTTTCGTCCCGATTGGCAGAAGCCAGCACCACGCGCATCACATCGCCACGGTGCATCTGGTGGCCTTGATAAACCACATCGCGGCGCACCCAGCGGGTGGTAGCCGTTTCCACCGGACCATCAAAGCGAAGGAGTTCTTCAACGGCCGTTTCCACCCCCCGCTCATCGCCCGCCTTTAGCAGCGCCAACTGATCGTGCTGCCGCAGCAGCGCCAGCACCCCATTGCCAATCTGATTCACCGTCGTCTCGTGCCCCGTCACCAACAACAGAGCCACCATACTGGATAGCTCCGCCTCGCTCAGCCGCTCGCCCGCCTCTTCGGCCACGACCAACGCCGAAATCAAGTCGTCCTGCGGTCGGCGCTGCCGTTCGGCAAACAGCGCCTGCAAATAAGCCACGAAGGCGCGTACCTTGCGCTTGCGCGCGCTAAAAGTCAGGCCATGCCGCCCTGGGGCAATAATCGCCTGCGACCAATCGGCCACCATCTCGCGGTCCGGCTCCGGGATGCCCAACAAATCGGTGATGACGATGGTCGGCAGCGGCAGAGCAAAATCGGCGATGAGGTCCATTCGCCCGGCAGCAATCACCCGGTCAACCAGACCATCGGCGATGGCCTGGATGCGCGGCGCGTTTTGCTCCACGCGGCGCGGTGTAAACGCCTGGTTAACCAGCGCCCGCAGCCGGGTATGGTCGGGTGGATCGGCAAAGAGCATGTTTTCGTTGATGAGCCGCTGGCTGAGATTAGACGGCCGTTTCGCCGCCAATTCCTGCGGCAGCAGCGTCCGCCGCACATCCTTCACAAAAAGGTCGTTGTCTTTCAGCACGTCCAGCACATCGTCATAACGGGTAACGTACCAGATGGTCGAGCCGTCGCGGGCAACATGGGCATAGATGGGCGCATCGCGGCGCATCGCGGCCAAGGTGGGGAATGGGTCCGCCTTAAACTGCGGGCTGAAGAGATCGTATTGTGGGGTTACGGCCGTATCTGGTGTTTTACTCACGCGCCTCAACTCCTTTGGCACTCCCAATTCAGTGTTCAGTGTTCAGTGCGCCTTTTCCAGACGTAACGCCGACTGAGCAATGAATACTGATTACGGCTGCTAATCGGCCATGGCGATTTGCGCTTCGACCCGGCTGATAACCCGGCCCACATCGCGGGCAAAACCGACCACATCAATGCGCGAGAGAATCAAAATCGCGCCCAACAAACCGAAGGCTTCCAGAGCAAAAATAAGACCATAACTCAATCCAACCGGCAAATTTAACCCCAACAGCAAGATGTCGCGGGTCAACCCGCCCAAAAACGTGCCCAAGCCTTTGGAGAGTAAAATAGCGATAGACCACAGACCCAAATAGGCCCCGGCTTCTTTGTCTGAGGCCATCACAGCCATCAAACTCAAGCCGCCAAAGGTATAAACGCCAAACCCGGCCCCAAAAATGACCAACGCCAGTTCCACCAGGCGCACCTGATGGCTAAACGAAGCCAGTCCCAAAACCAGCAGCCCGCCAGACATCACGCCCAACCCCCAGCGGGCGATGCTGGATTGTCGTTCCGGCGACCGTTTGCGCCAGAGATATGTGCCGCCTAACAACGTTATCACGGTGGCCGTCTGCCAATAGCTGTTGAAGCGCGTCGTGCGGCTCAGCGGCAGGTCGAACACCTCCGCGCCAAAGGGTTCCAGAATGGCGTCTTGCGCCCAGGCAGACAACGTAGCCAGAGCCAGGAAGAAGAAGAAGCGGCGCGTGCGCTGATCTTGCCAGATTTTGCCCAACACATGGGCGAAGCGAGGAGGAAGGGGTGATGAAGGCACGGCCGTTTCCCCCAGCCCCAACCGCTTTTCCGCTCCCCAAATGGCAAAAAACCAGAAAAAGCCACCCACCAGCATCGTAACAAAGATCATTTCCCAAAAGATCGCTTCGCTGTACACCTTCATCCACAGGCTGAAGCCAATGCCAGCAATGGCAAAAAAGACAATCAAAATAGTCTCGACCATGCTGATCGCCAGCCCTTGTTTCTCCGGCGGCGCGGAATCGCGCACCAGGGCCAGAAAAGGACTGCCCGAAATCAGCGTACCCACGCCATACATCAGCGATGAGGTTAGCGCCAGCAGCCAACCCCACACATCGGTCGTCGCCGCGCCAAAGCGCACCAGGCTCAGACCCAACAGCGGCAGCGAAATCACCATCATCGCCCGCCCAAACCAGATATACACAGAGCGCCGGTATCCCAGCAGCGGGTGTGTATCGGACAAATGGCCGGCCAACAAGCTCAAAGGCGACAGCAGGTAGCGCAGGGCGATCAGCAGCCCCACCGGCGTCGCCGGAATGCCGAAATTGGTGATCATCACCCGGTTCCAGATGCTCGTCATCAAAATATCGCCCATCGCCGAGCCAATATGGAAGCTGCTCAACCGCAGCAGCCGCCCTGTGGTGAACGGGCGACTCGGTTGATTCGTTGGCTGGTTGGTTGGTTGGTTCATATCTATTCCCCATTGATCGTTCATGGTGCTTCGTTCCTCATTGCTTGTTCAATCAGCGCCAGCAGCACTTCATTGGTCAGCCAGACAATTTGCCGCCGGATGCGCCTCCAATCCGTGGGGCTTTGCGCGCCAGCGGTTTCAATCATGTCGTAGATGGTTTGCGCCAGAAATTCGCGGAAAAAGAGATAGGCGCGGGTGGTCTCCACCAGAGACAGGCCGCTGGCGCGCCCCAGTTGGGCGTAATCCCGGCCGATTCCTTGAGCGGCGGTCATGACGGCCGTATCTGGCAAATCGGCCGAAATATAATCCACCACCAGGTGCAGCAGGCGGTGGCCCAGGTCGCGGTGCTGCTGCCGGGCGTCGTCGCTGAGCAGTTGATACCATGTCAGGTCTTGCAGCGCGCCCTCGGCCAGTTCCAACCGCGCCCGCCCCAACATAGATTGGATGATGATGTGGACGGCCGTTACCTGGCTGCGGTCCTGGGTGGCGGCGCGGGCGGCCACGTCGGCGCGGCGAAAACGGCGGTGGCCGCCGGCCGTGCGCTGCATCGGCAGTTCGCCGCGGTCGGCCCAGGCGCGTATCGTCGCCGGATGTACACCCAACAGTTCGGCCGCTTCACCCAAGTTAAGCCACTCTTGTTCCACAAACTCTCCTGCGCTATCAAAAAAGTTGCAGAAATATACCAAAAACAGGTAATTGTATGCAAGTTTTTAGACTTTTATTCAGGAACGAGTTTCAGCAACCGCCAGCGCGCCATATGGCAAATTCCCACCGAACACCGAATACGGAACACGGAACACCGCCAACAAAAAAGTCCCCGACACTATTTGCAAGCGCCGGGGACTCTTTGCCACCAGAAAGCCAGGAACCAGTTATTCAGCGGCAGGCTGTGGCAGAACAACGGCCGTTTCCGGCAGCGTCACTACAAACGTCGTTCCAACGCCAATCGTACTGGCAACCGTTAACTTACCGCCCAAACCATCCACAAAATCCTTCGTCCAGAACAGGCCAAAGCCCATACCGCTGCCCTTTTTGGTCGTCCAACCCATCTCAAAAATACGGGGCAGATTCTCCGGTGGAATACCAGGGCCATTGTCACGGATGGTCACTTCCACGCCATGATCGGCCGTCTGATCGGTTTTCAACCAGATATGCGGGGGGTGGTCCACCACCGCCAACGCTTCAACAGCATTTTTGATGATGATGCGCAGCGCTTCCGCCAGCATATCTTTGGCCGTTTTGATCAACGGCAAATCCTTCGCCAAATTCAAATGTACCGTCACCTTCGTTTCTGTGACAATTTTCGGTTGGTCGCGGAACAACGGGGTACGTGGGAAAAGCTCCACCAACGCCCGGCTCAGGCTGTCATTGACATTGACCAAATCGGTGGTGGCCTGCCGCCAGGGTTCGTTCAAATTGTCCAGGATATTGACAATCTTGGTGATCTCTTCGCTGACAATGGGCAGTTCACGAAAGATAAAATCGCGCCGTTCAGCCGAAAGCTGCGGCACCATTTGCAGAAGCTGCATATAGCCGCTGATATTGCCCACGTGATTGCGTAAGGAGTGGGCCGAAGCGACAGTGCTAAAGGCCATCCGCCCAAAGGTTTGGGCAATGCGCCGTTGTTCGGCCATTTCCTGGTAGAGACGGGCGTTTTTTAACCCGGCGGCAGCATGCTGCCCCAACGCCGTCAGCAAACTGATCTCCCAATCGGAGAACTGCGCCTTGCGGCTGGTGACAAACAAATTGCCTATCACTTCGTCAGCCTGCAAAAAGGGGACGGCAATGACCTGTTTGATGCCCAACAACTGCTGCGCCTCGTCGGCCAGCGGCTGGCTGACCAAAGGCCGGAACAGATCATACAAGTGGTTGGAAACCAGGTATTTTTCCGGACGGCCGTTTCGCCCCATTACCGCCCGCACACTCAAATTATCCTGATACTGCGGGTCTTCCAGATAAACCACCGCCTGACCACCCAACAGGTGAATGCCGGCGGTCTCTTCAATGGCGGCGACGGCCGCCAGGTCTACATCTACAGCATAAGCGCGTACCGGCAGGGAACGGCCGTTCTCCAGCGTCGCCACCATCGCCCCGGCATAGCCCAAATCTGCCACTACCCCTTGAACAATGGCTTGCAAAAATTCATTTTCATTGACCATACGCGCTTGCAAACGCAGCACAATGCGCTCCAGAGCCTGCATCGCTTCCAACCGGCGCTGATTTTGGATCGCTACGGCCGCCTGCCGGCCAAAGGCGCTGAGGTTGTTGATTTGCCTGTCTGTGAGCAGCTGCGACACCGCGGCGAACAGAGCGCCAACCACTTCGCCGTTCAGCGAGAAAGGCAGCACGACCAGTTGTTTAATTCCCGCCTGCCGCTGCAGCACGTTGGCGTCGGCCGGAGTGATGAGCGGGACAAACACCTGCGCCAGGTCATCGGTGATGTGGTAATCAGGGGTACGGCCGTCTTCGCCCAACACCGCCCGCACGGCCAGATTATTGGCAAACGCCGGGTCTTGCAGCGGAAGCACTGTGCCTGGGCCGATTGGACCCAGGCTGGCAAGCGCCAACGATCTTGCCTGATCAGGCACAGCAGCCGAATTAGCAAAGGAGCGTACAACCAAAGCAAGCCCTTGCTCCAACGTGGCAACCATCGCCCCCACACAATCCATGTGGTTGACTACGTCGCTGACAATATGTTCCAGGACTGCCTGCAACTTTGGTGATATAGGAGGAATGGCTGGATGCTGGCTTGTTTGCGCCAAATTCTTACCCGATTGTCCAATTCAAGATGGTCACACGTTATCCCACACAAAACCGAAGGTATTGTAACGTAAATAACACGGCTTTGGATAGCGGTCTATCGTAATCCAAATAGGATTCAAGTACCAGCAAAGCAGCTAAATTGGTCCACAGTTTACACGAGAGGTCTATGCCGGCGGTCGCTGTAAAATGTGGGTGGCAATGGTCGCGCCGCTGCCGCCGATGTTTTGCGTCATGGCGATGCGCGCGCCGTCAATTTGGGCTTCGCCCGCCTGGCCGCGCAGTTGCAGGGTAGCCTCGGCAATCTGGTATAGGCCGGTGGCCCCTACCGGATGACCGCGCCCTTTCAGGCCGCCCATGGTGGCGATGGGGATACGGCCGTCAGGCAAAATATCGCCCGCCTGCGCCACCCGCACCCCCTGGCCCCGTTCGGCAAAACCACACGTCTCCAGAGACAACGCGGCCATGATGCTAAAGGCATCGTGCAGCTCAAACAAATCCACGTCGGCCGGGCCAATGCCCGCCTGGGCATACGCCTGGTTGGCCGACTGCTCGGCCGCCTTCAGCCAGAGCATGTCTTCCCGATCATGAATCGCCAACGTATCGGTGGAAGAAGCCGAGCCGATAACCCGCACGGCCGTTGGCGCTTTGGCCGCCGGAACCAACAGCAAGGCCGCCGCCCCATCACCAATCGGCGAAGCGTCGTACAGCGTGATAGGGTCGGCGACAATGCGGCCTTTGTCGTACATCTTCTGGGTGATGGGTTCGCGGAAGAGGGCGTTGGGGTTTTTGGCGCCATTGGCGTGGGCGTTCAGGGCAAAGGGGGCAAAGTCGGCATGGACATAGCCATATTCGTGCATATAACGGCGCATGATCAGCGCGTTCAGCCCGACAAAGGTGACACCCTGAACCACCTCATAATCGGCGTCGGCCGCGCCAGTCAGGGCGGCCGTCGTCGCTTTCAGGTTGGTTTCGGTCATCTTTTCCACGCCGATGACCAACACAGCTTCCATTTCGCCGCTAGCTACACCCAGAATGCCCTGGCGCATGGCCGATCCGGCCGAGCCGCAGGCAGCCTCTAGTTTTACGGCTTCCACGCCCCACTGCCCCAGGTAATCGGCGACCAAAGCGCCTAACTGGTGCTGTTGGTTTAAGCGGCCGCTGGTCATGTTGCCCACAAAAATGGCGTCTACTTTGTTAACACCGGCGTCTTGCATGGCGGCGCGGCCAGCTTCAACGGCCAATTGGCGGATAGATAGGTCCCAGTATTCGCGCACGGCCGTTTGCCCTACGCCCAAAATTGCAATTTCTAGCATATGTGCCTCTTGTTCTTAAAAGATGTCTATCGCCTCAAGTGTAGCCTGCCAGAATGTCAGAAACTATCAAGTTGCCGCCGGAAGCTACCAAATCCGTGACCAGTATTCAGTGACCAGTTTTCAGTGACCAGTTTTCAGTCGGCGTTACCTCTGGAATACACGCTCTGAAACTGAACACTGAACACTGAACACTGGATACTGGATACTGGATACTGAACACGGCTACAGACATTCAGTCACCGATGGTGTAGGTCCAGCCGTAGGGGTCTGGCAAACGGCCGTCCTGAATCCCCGTCAGTTGGTCATATAGGTGGCGCGACACCGGGCCGGGTTGGTAATCATTGATGATATATTCGGCGTCTCTGTAGCCAAATTTGCCCACCGGGGCAATGACCGCCGCTGTGCCACAGCCAAACACTTCGGTAATCTTGCCGCTTTTCACGTCGGCCAAAATCTCGTCCACATCCAGGGTTTCTTCGCTGGCCTCGTAACCCAGGTCAGGCGCCAGCGTCAGCAGCGATTTGCGGGTGATGCCCGGCAAAATGCTGCCGCTGAGTTTGGGCGTCACAATATGCCGCCCGCCATAGACAAAACAGATATTCATCGCGCCAACTTCTTCGACATAACGGCCGTGAATCGCATCCAGCCACAACACCTGCGAATACCCCCTGCTCTTCACCGCCTCACTCACCAGCAGGCTGGCGGCGTAGTTGCCACCGGTTTTGGCCGCGCCGGTCCCGCCCTTCACCGCCCGGCGATATTCATCGGAGATGTACACCGGGACTGGGTTGAAGCCTTCTTTGAAATAGGCCCCCACCGGTCCCACGATGATGAAGTGCAGGTACGTTTTGCTGGCATGGACGCCCAAAGCGGCGTCAGTGGCGATCATTGTTGGGCGAATGTACAACGTCGCGCCGGGGACGCTGGGAACCCACTCCTGCTCCAATTCCACCAATTTGATGATGGCCGCCACGTGGTCTTCTTCGTCCACATCGGGCATAACCATACGCCGCGCCGATTCGTTGAAGCGGCGAGCATTTTCCCAGGGGCGGAAGAGATTGACACGGCCGTCGGCGCGCCGGTATGCTTTGGTTCCTTCAAAGATTTCCTGGGCGTAATGGAAAACGGCCGTAGACGGCCACAAAGAAATCGGCGCATACGGACCAATCTGGGCATCGTGCCAACCCTGCCCGGCCGTGTACTGCTGCGTAAACATGCGGTTGCTAAACACACCGCCAAAGCCAAAATCAGCCGTAGGCGGCTGCTTCAGCGCCGCCGGATCCAGTGGGATTATCTTCAAGTCCATAACATCTCCTGGGGAATTGATCTACCGATTGTGTAGATTGACAAACGATTGGTAGATTGGACAAATCTCAAAAGATTTGTCTAATCTAAACCTGTAAATTATTCAAATCTCGTTCCTAAATGTCTGGCCAATGCAGTTACCTGATTTTTATCATACTTTGTCCGGTTCGTCAGGGCTAAATGTGGTTTCCAGGCGGCGGCGGTAGCTGCTGTAATCGGGCACGATCCGGCTGTACTCCCCTGTCATCAGCGGCGACGAGATCAAAAAATCGGCCGTGGCCCGATTGGTGGCTATGGGAATATTCCACACAGCCGCCAACCGCAGCAGCGCCTTCACATCCGGGTCGTGGGGCTGCGGCTCCAGCGGATCCCAAAAGAAAATCAGGCAGTCAATTTCCCCCTCGGCAATTTTCGCGCCGACTTGCTGGTCGCCGCCCAGCGGGCCGCTGAGCAATTTGCGAATCGGTAGATTGAGCATCTGCTCCAACAGCCAGCCGGTGGTGCCGGTGGCGTATAATGTGTGCTGCGCCAATGGAGCCAGGTTATAGCGCACCCAACGCAGCAGTTCGTCCTTCTGATTATCGTGGGCCACCAGGGCAATTGCCTTGCGGGCTTCCATGCTAATTTCTGTCATTACCATTGTCATCATAATCTCCTGCAAGCCCGTACCACGATTATCATCTAGCAGGTTGTCGGAAAAGTAGAAATGGATACACAGATGACACGGATTTACACCGATTTTCTGGTGATTTATCCGTAAAAATCCGTCGAATCCGTTCAATCCGTGTACCTATCCTGAGTTCTCCGACAGGCTGCGAGAGATCACATGGCCCAGATTGGACCAATCTTGAAGATTGGTCCAATCTAAACATTTTACCATTCGCGTTACGGGTGTTGACAAAATCGGACCCATTATAGACGAGCCAACCGTAGTGGTAAATGATTAGCGGTCTCTCTCACGGTTGGCTTATTAGCCAGGTTCGTCTACCATTGCCACCTGATGACACCAATTCTGGGCCGTATTGGGCCAATCTTACTCTACAGTTACACCGTCTTGATCGGATTGGGCGTTTTCGCCGCCTGGGGAATCACTGCCTGGCGGGCGCGCCAACGGCCGTTGCCCGGCTGGCCCGACGCTGCCCTGGCCTGTCTGATTGGTGGGCTGATGGGCGGCCGGCTGGGGTTTGTGGTGGCCCAGTGGAGCTATTTTGGCGAACGGCCGTCGGCCATCTGGCGCATCTGGCAAGGAGGCTACACCTATCACGGGGCGCTGTTGGGCGCGCTGCTCGGTCTGTGGTTGTGGCGCTTCTGGCAAGAACGCGCCTTTAGCGCCTACGCCGACTTGTTCGCCCCCGGCCTGGCCTTAGGCAGCGCTTTTGGCTGGTTGGCCTGCTGGCTGGACGGCTGCGCCTACGGTCGGGAAACAAGCCTCGGCTTGCTGGCCGCCGCCGCCCCCGACGAATATGGCCTGTTTGCTGTGCGTTACGCCACCCAACTCATGGGTCTGGCCTGGGCGCTGCTCGTTTTTAGCCTCGCCTGGTTAACCGCCGAACGCTGGCGCAGTGGGCAGCTTTTCTGGTTTACCCTCGGCGCGCTCAGCCTCGGCTACGCCGTCATTGGCCTGCTGCGCGGCGACCCAACCTCCTATGTTGGCCCTGTTCGTGTTGATGTCGCCCTGAATAGCACGCTTGTTCTAATATCAATGTTTGTGCTAAAATTCTATGGAAGTCGGCGTTGAATGGTAGAATGAAGGTGGATCTGCGCTGGCAGCCCATCTGCTTATCCAATTATTTAACATCACGAGAATATTTTAATGAACGAACCCGAAACAATCGAAACCTGGGAAGAGACACCCCCCGGCCATAAAGCTGGATTTGTCAGCCTGGTCGGCCGGCCGAACGCCGGGAAAAGCACCCTGTTCAACGCCTTTATGCAGCAAAAGCTGGCCATCGTCACCCCCAGCCCACAGACGACACGCATTCGCCAGCTCGGCATCATCACCGAGCCAATGTACCAGGCCATCTTCATAGATACCCCCGGTCTGATCAAGCCGCGCCATAAGCTAGATGAATTTATGGTGGGCGTCGCCAATGACGCGCTGAACGACGCTGACGTGATTGTGTGGCTGGTGGACGCCACCGAACCACCAGGCGTCGGTGACCAGATTATCAGCGGCCAATTGGCGGCGCAGGGGGCGCAAACGCGCATCATTCTGGCGATGAACAAGGCCGATAAGCTGAAGGCGGAGGAAGTGCTGCCGCGCACCGAGGCGTTTCGCGCCCTGCTGCCAGACGCGCCCTGGATTTTGTTTTCCGCCGCGACCGGCGCCGGCCGCGACGAACTGTGGCAAATGGATTCTGAATGCGCTGCCCGAAGGCCCACGCTATTACCCCGCCGACCAGATCACTGACCTGTTTGTGCGCGATATGGCCGCCGAACTCATCCGCGAACAGATTATGCTGCAGCTGCGTGACGAGGTTCCGTATGGTACGGCCGTTGTCATTCAAGAATTCAAGGAACGGGAAAACGGTGTGGTGTACATCAGCGCCAACGTTTATATTGAACGCGACGCCCACAAGCGCATCCTGATCGGCGCCAAAGGGCAGCAGCTACAACAAATTGGCTCGGCCGCCCGTAAAGAAATCGAAGCGCTGATGGAGAGCAAGGTTTACCTGGATCTATGGGTGAAAGTCGAACCCAAATGGCGGCGCGACGAAAAGGCGCTGCGGCGGCTGGGTTACAGCAGCGCGGAATAATTGCGGGATTGACGAGGAGACAATTATGTCTATACACGAAGAGGAATTCGATGACAGCCGGCGCGAGTTTTTGCGCACGGCCGCCATGACAACGCTGGCGGCTGTGGCGGCGGGTACAGGGGCGACGGCGCTGACACGGCGGGCAGCGGCCGTGACTCCCCAACCACCCATCACCGCGCCAACGGCCGTTTCACCCACCGGTCAAATCCTACTCACCTCGCCCGATGAATTGGCCGAGATGTTCGGCAAACTGGCCGCCGCCCAGGCGGACAACATGCGTCTGCAAGCAGAATTAGACGCCGCCCGCCGCAGTCTGACAGCGCTGCAAACAGGCGGCAGCACGACTCAGGCAGAAGCATTGGCCCTGGAGCTGGACAAAACCACCCAGCAGCTTGGCGTCATGAGTGGACTTGTGGCGCTATACGAACAAATGGATGCGGTAGACGTGGCTGCGCTGCTGGCCGAGGGAGTCACGGCCGTTTCCGATTCGCTCAACGGCCTGGTTAACCGTTCGCCGCTGCTGGCAGAAGGCATCGCCATCGGCCAGCAAGCCCTGACTGAACTGGAAGGGCATATACCATTGCTGGAAAACGGCCGTGGCTGGGTAGAAAACCATCAGGCCAGACTCCAGGCTTATTTTGCCGCTATGGAGGATTTGCTGGCGAACACCGTAGAAAAAGTCGGCCCATTTTTGGAGATGGTAAACCAATGGTTCCAGGATTTGCGCAAATGGCTGCCATTCAACCTGGGGCAGCGCGCCGCCGAAGTGATGAACGCGGCGACTAATTTATTGAGTGAAACGCCCCACACGCTCAGCGGCCTCACCACTAACGTCGCCCAACCATTGGATGTCTGGCTGGCGAAAGAGGGTGGCGAGGCGCGGCTCAGCCGCCAGATCATCAAACCACTTCGGGAACAGGTACTGGTTCAGGCGCAGGAGATGGCTGCCGAGACGACCCTTGTGCAAACCACATTTCAGGAACAACTGGCAGGTCCCTGGGAAACGGCCGTTGCCCAGCAGCGCCGCGCCCAAGAACTCATAGCCCAATATCGGCAAGTGAATCAGATCTGATGCCCGTGTTTAGTATACAGTGTACGCGGTCCAAATAAATCGGCGCAACCTCCCTGGTTCCGGCGCATTGGAACAAATAGACAATGATGAACCAGAAGCTGAAGGCGAGACTTGATCATTCGTTCAAGCTGACACACGACCTCATAGGCCATCTCGATGAGGAATCTTTGGGTTTGGATTTACCGGACTTGCCATCCAACCGAATTTCAGGTCAGCTCTGGTGCGTCATCGGTGCGCGCGAAAGCTACACCAGGGCCATCGAGACGGGCAGTTGGCAGGGATTCTCGTGCAGCCTCACCACGCCGCGCGTCCAGCAAACAGTCCTTGCCGCTCTGGAAGCGACACACAAGCGCCTGAATGAAATCAACTTCGCGGACTTGACCGACGCACAGATTGACTTTGCGTTTGGGCTTCTTGAACACGAGGTGCAGCACCACGGGCAGTTAATTCGCTTTGTCTACGGCAATGGGCTTACCTTTCCTGACAGTTGGAACAAGCGATATACGGTGTAGGCTGGAGTTCCCGTAAGCGGTAATCCGTTATCAGTAATCCGCAGGGTGCTACCTCTGGAAAATGTGATTGGATAACGGGATACGGACTTCGACCTACGGATAGCAGCCTATTCAGCCGTCAGATTTCAGGCGGGGGGTTTATCCAGTGGTGGCGCGGTGGCCAAAAAGTCATCGGCGAAGCGCTGCGCGTACGCGGCTACCAGCGCTTCAACACGATCATTGTCGGCTGAGGCCACAATCAACCCGGCGTGATGTTTTTTGCGAAGGCGGAAAACGATTTCCGAGTCCTGATAACCGGATAAGTCGGGCCATTCTTGCCGCGCCAGGCAGATCAACACGCCAGCATACGCCCCTTTGTCGGCCGGAATAGGATAAGGCTCACCCAGGGTATAAGCCATTTCCAACCTGACCCATTCGGCCCACAAGTTGACGCCAGCGGCGGCAGCCACCAGTTCCTCGATATTGGCCCCACCGACCCGCGCCGCCGTCTCCAGAAAATAGAAACGGCCGTCCTCTGCGCGAATAAACTCTGTATGGGCCACACCTTGGGCCATACCAAAACCGGTGATCATCTGCCGGTTCAGGTCTAAAATCGCCTGGGCATCGGCCGAGTCGCGGCGTATGGTGCGGGTGACAAACACACCCCCTTCGTGGGCAACGTTAAGCGGCGGTTGGGCATATTCATGGGGCACGGCCAGCACAACTTCCCCCCCAGAAACAATCGAATCCACATGGTAGACGCGGCCGGGCACAAACTGCTCAAGCAAAAAATAAGATTGTGCGTCGCCCAGTCTATCCAGCCAACGCCACACTTCTTCAGAAGAATACACCTTTTTGATGCCCATCGCCCCAGCTTCGGCCCTGGGTTTGATCACCCAGGGCGGGGCAACACGCGCCATGAACGCGCGCAGGTCATCATAGTTGAAGATGGGCGTAAATTCTGGCACGGGCAGCCCTACCCGGCGCGCCTGGGTGCGCATGGCTAATTTGTCGCGGAAATAACGGCCGTTTGTCAGCCCCAATCCGGGCAAACGAAAATGCTCGCGCAGTTCGGCCGCCGGCAGCACATCATAATCATCCAATGGCACAATCTGGTCCACTGCCTTGCCGCGCATTAAATAAGCGATGGCATACGTCATGTCTGGCTGCTTTGCCAGATCAGGCATGAAAAATATCTGGTCAATGGCTTCTCGCGGCCACGGCTCATCGGCCAATTTCTCGCGGGTAACCAGCAAAACACGGCAGCCCATGGCTTTGGCGGCCGTCAGAAACGTCGTCCCTTTGAAATAACTGGCCAGGCACAAAATGGTAACGGGTCTATCAGACATACGCTTTCCTTACAAAGGCCAAATCATCATGACAATGGCGGCGATAAGGGCTACCGCCAGAAGAGCAAAAACGACAAAAAATAGGCCAACAAGATAATCTGTGCCTCGACGTGACCGTGGGGCATACGCATCGGGGTCTTCCCAGCCGATTGGTGGTTGAGAAACGGCCGTCACCTGTCTTAATTCCGCCGGTGGCGGCACATCATACGGGCGCGATACAGCATGGACGGCGGGCGCAATTGCCAGGTCTTCGGCCAAATCCGTCAGCATATCGGCCGTCAATTCCACCTCTTCTTCGCTGTCCATCGCCGCCGACAGGCGGGCAAGCAGATCGCTGCTCAGGCCCGCTGTGGCAGCGGATGGCCTGAAAGGTGACAACGGGGTGAGACCGGCCGTGTCTCTGCTTAACAGCGGTTCCATCTGGGCCTTCACTTCCGGTGGAGCGATTTTTTGCACCCAGGACGGCAAATCGGCCTGCGGCAGGTGGGCTGCGTCGGAACGCTTCTTGATATCAGATAGAATAGCGGCAACGGCCGTGCGGTCCATCGGTCCCAAATCCGTCAACGGCAGAACGTCCGGTGTGCCCACCGATGCCGGCTGCACAACTTCCACATCGCGCACCAACAGATAATACCTGGCCCATTCCGGATCAAACGTCAGGTGTCCTCCGGCGCGAACAGTCATACCTGTCTGCAAAGCCGCTTCGCCGGCTGCTCGCGGCGATAACACACAATGCACCCCGTGCGTCTGCTCAACCAGCGCAAATTGGATGTGGGGGAAACGGCCGTTAGGCGTTTGCTCCAAATTCTGCACAGTTCCCACCACAAATACCAAACCCAATGGCAATTCCATCGGCAGTTGCAACGCCAGACGATTATTCAGATGACTGACTGTAACATCCATAACACAAACCATCCCACGCGGCGCCAGCGAACACCAGTGCCCGCATCCACAACCCTAAACATCACCAGACCATTTTCCCATTATACTTCAGATTTGCCACACGCCCTGAAGAAGAACGGCCAATCCTCAGCAGCACATGGACGATCTATCGGCAAAATTTGCCTCAATCCCAGACCTGATTTAAACTACATTTAACTCACCTTTAAGTAAACCCATTAACAAAACGCGACTTCAAGAAATTTTCGGTTGAGCGCTCCATTCCGTCACCTTCTATTTGACGAAAATGGCACACTTGCTATACTAGGCGTTCGGTATACGCCTTGTCCTAGATCGAGCATCACCTTTACAGTTAATACCTGATTGTTGACATGCCGACGTAGCTCAATTGGCAGAGCAATGCTCTTGTAAAGCATAGGTTATGGGTTCAAGTCCCATCGTCGGCTTTGCCAAAACAGACGTCGGCTTTGCAGGGATCAGGCGTCAGCCTGGCAAAAACCAAAACCTGGGTCAGTGTCCCGAGTGGCAAAGGGGGCGGACTGTAAATCCGCTGGTGTAACGCCTTCGTAGGTTCGAGTCCTACCTGGCCCACAGTCAATTCAGTTTTGTTAAAAACAAGGTCAACTGAATTCACTTTTTGAACTAATTGCCCACGTAGCTCAGTCGGCAGAGCGCATTCTTGGTAAGAATGAGGTCATGGGTTCAAATCCCATCGTGGGCTTCATGCCCCGTTTGCCCACTTTTTTGGCGGGTAACGGGGTATTCTTATGAAAGGTATAGTACAAGCGATAACGTTGGTTCTGTCATTTAAACATCAGATCAGACAAAGGATATGAGGGGTTAAGCAATGGCCAAAGAAAAATTTGTGCGCGAGAAGCCACACTGCAATATTGGCACCATCGGTCACATCGACCATGGCAAGACCACCCTGACAGCGGCAATCACCAAAACGCTGTCCTTAAAAGGTTGGGCAGACTTCCGGCCTACGACCAGATTGACAACGCGCCCGAAGAAAAAGAGCGCGGTATCACCATCGCTATCACCCATGTAGAATACGAAACCGCACATCGGCACTACGCCCATGTAGACTGTCCGGGGCACCGTGACTACATCAAAACATGATCACCGGGGCGGCGCAGATGGATGGCGCTATCCTGGTTGTGGCTGCGCCCGATGGCCCCATGCCTCAGACACGGGAACACGTGTTGTTGGCTCGTCAGGTAGAAGTGCCGGCGATGGTCATCTTCTTGAACAAAGTCGACATGATGGACGACGAAGAACTGCTGGAACTGGTAGAGCTGGAACTGCGTGAACTGCTGGACAGCTACGACTTCCCCGGCGACGAGACGCCCATCGTGCGCGGCAGTGCGCTGGCTGCTTTGGAAAGCGAAAGCAAAGACCCCAACGCGCCGGAATACGCCCCCATTTGGGAACTCATGCGTGTGGTAGACGAGTACATTCCGCAGCCAGAACGCATGGTAGACCTGCCCTTCCTGATGTCGGTAGAAGATGTGTTCTCCATCAAAGGGCGTGGCACCGTGGTGACCGGCCGTGTAGACCGGGGCACGTTGACGCCGATGAGCGAGGTGGAGATTGTGGGGCTGCGCGAAGACACCCGTAAAGTGGTGGTGACCTCGATGGAAATGTTCCACAAGATTCTGGACAAGGTTCAGGCGGGGGACAATGCCGGTCTGCTGCTGCGTGGTGTGGCCCGCGACGACATTGAGCGGGGGCAGGTATTGGCTGCGCCGAAGAGCATCACGCCGCACACCGAGTTCATGGGCGAGGTGTACGTGCTGCGCAAGGATGAAGGCGGCCGGCACAAGGCGTTCTTCCCTGGCTATCGGCCACAGTTCTACATTCGCACGCTGGACGTGACCGGCGAGATCACCTTGCCGGAGGGTGTGGAGATGGTAATGCCCGGCGACAATGTGAACTTGAATGTCAAGCTGATTACGCCGGTGGCGTTGGAGCAGGGCAGCAAGTTTGCCATTCGCGAAGGCGGTCTGACGGTTGGCGCTGGGGTTATCACCCAGATCATCAAATAGGAATAAGTTTTTAGAAGGGGTGCAACTAGTTGCACCCCTTAATCAGGTTTACAATCATGGCAAAAAAAGCTGTTCGTCTACACGTCACTCTGGCCTGTACGGAGTGTAAAGAACGTAATTATCTCACTGAAAAAAACCGGCGAAATGATCCGGGGCGCATGGAATTGCAGAAGTACTGCTCTCGTTGTCGCCAGCATCGTGTACACCGCGAAACACGGTAAAGTGATATAATCACAGCATGTAGGGGGTTAGCTCAATTGGCAGAGCGACGGTCTCCAAAACCGTAGGCTGCGGGTTCGATTCCTGCACCCCCTGTAAAACCTCCGGGTTGGGCTTCCACCCGGAGGTTAATTATGGTTAAAGATGGTGTATTGTGACCACAGAAGAAGAAAAGACCGACAAGCCAAAACAGAGTAAGGCAAAGAAAAGCGAAAAGAAGGGTGTGCAGCAAGTCAACCCCATTGCTCGTTATTTTCGTGAAACCCGTGGCGAGCTGAGGAAAGTAACCTGGCCGACACGCGAGGAATCCTGGCGTCTGACAGCCATTGTGTTAGCTGTTTCCACGCTGATGGCTGTTTTCCTCTGGGTCTGGGATCTCGTTTTTTCTCAATCAATTCACATGCTTATCCGCAGCTTGATTGGCGCTTAAACTAGATTCGATCTGATAAGCAGTGATATGATGAGTGATATGATGGATGATGAACTGAACGACCTCAATCTGCTAGGTGAAGAGGCTCTTAGAGTTGGTGATGACGCTTCTCTCCAGGAAGACGGCCGTTTCTGGTATGTTGTACACTGTTATTCAGGGTACGAGAACAAAGTCCGTCACAGCATCGAGCAGCGCATCGAAACAATGGGGATGCAAGACAAAATTTTCGACGTTGTCGTCCCTACCGAAGAAGAAATTGAGATCAAAGATGGCAAACGGCGTACCGTTGAACGGCGCGTTTTTCCTGGCTACATCTTAGTGCAAATGCTTCTCGACGAGGATTCATGGTACGTTGTGCGCAACACGCCCGGCGTTACCGGCTTTGTTGGCATGGGCAACGACCCCACCCCACTGCGGCCCGAAGAAGTCGCCAAGATCATGAATCGCATGGAAGCCGAGGCGCCCAAGGTTAAGTTTGACTTCCAGGTGAACGAAAAAGTGCGCATCGGAACCGGCCCATTTGCCGACTTTATTGGGACTGTGTCAGAAATTGACCAGGAAAAAGCCAAAGTTCGGGTTATGGTGTCCTTCTTTGGCCGTGAGACCCCGGTTGAACTCGATTTCTTGCACGTCGAAAAAGTTTAACATCACGCAATACCCTTCATCTTTAAGCAAACAATGAATTGTGACGACTGAACTCAACAGTCACAATTCATTGTTTCATGTTAGGAGGAGCCTACTTAGTGTAGGCGCCCGGACTCCAAGGAGAATGAAATGGCAAAGAAAATTAAAGCAGTTGTTAGAATTCAGATAAATGGCGGTAAGGCCAACCCGGCGCCCCCAGTTGGTACAGCGCTCGGACCTCATGGCATTAACCTGATGCAGTTTTGCAAAGAATACAATGCCAAGACCGCAAACATGGTGGGGCAAATTGTGCCGGTTGAGGTGACTGTCTTCCAAGATGGCAGCTTCAACTTCATCCTGAAAACCTCGCCAGCGGCTGACTTGCTGCGCAAAGCAGCCGGCGTCAAAAGCGGGTCGGCCGTACCTAACCGGACCCCGGCGGGCAAAATATCGCAAGATCAGCTGCGCGAGATCGCCGAGATTAAGTTAAAAGACCTGAATGCGCGCGACGTAGACAGCGCGATGAAAATCATCGCCGGTACCGCCCGAAGCATGGGCATTGCTATCGAGAATTAATTGTGAACAGGTAAAAGTGGGAGAACCTTTTTCTCAGTTCGATAAAACCACAAGGAGCAATCATGCCAAAACGAGGACGTAAGTATCTGGAAGCGGCCGCTAAAGTTGACCGCGACAAGTTTTATACACGAGACGAAGCCATTAAACTGATCAAGGAAACCGTCTACACGAAGTTTGACCCGACAGTGGAAGTGCATTTCCGTCTGGGGGTTGACCCCCGCCATGCCGACCAACAAGTGCGTGACGTGGTACTGCTGCCACATGGGTTGGGCAAAACCGTGCGGGTGCTAGTCTTTGCCGAGGGCGAAGATGCGCGCATAGCCGAAGAAGCTGGCGCCGATTACGTGGCCGACGACGAAGTAATCAAGAGAATTCAAGCCGGTTGGACCGATTTCGACGTGGCGATTGCTGTGCCCCAGATGATGGGTAAAGTCGGTCGTTTGGGGCGTATTTTGGGTCCGCGTGGCCTAATGCCGAATCCCAAAGCTGGTACAGTGGCTCCCGGACCAGACCTGCCGCGCCTGATTGAAGAAGCCAAAGCGGGTCGTGTCGAATTTCGGGTGGACCGCACGGCCAACATCCATGCCCCCATCGGCAAAGCCAGTTTTAGCGAAGAACAACTACGGGAAAACTTGCAAACGGTGATTGATGCGGTGAAACGAAATCGGCCGTCGGCTGCCAAAGGCACGTATATTCGTCGCCTGACCGTTGCCAATGCAATGGGGCCTGGCATTCGACTTGATACAATTGAAGCTACGTTGTAAAATACCTTTCGCCCTTAATTGGGCGTAGGCAATAATTGACTGATTAATTCCTGCTTAAGACCGTTGGTGGCTAAGATACGCATAATGCGCTGTCTCGCCTTAATGTAACCAACCGAGGTGGGGATTCAAAGTATGTGTTCATTCTCTGGGCCAGCCGGTCCAGGTTGTATGCGTTATTGAGAATCCTCACACAAACAGTGTGAGGATTTTTTATTATCTGGTAAGGAGGTGAAATCCTTTGGCAATATCTAAAGCTCGTAAAGACGAATTGGTAGCGCAATATACGGAGCTAATCAAGGAGAGTCAGGCCATTTTCATGACGGAATACAAGGGTATGAACGTCAAGAAAATGGAGATTCTGCGTGATGAGGTAGTGAAAGCCGAGGGCCATTTCCACATCACCAAAAATACTTTGCTCAAGATTGCGCTGGAACAGACTGACCATCCGGTCCCTGAAGAAATTCTGACGGGGCAGATAGCCACCGGGTTTGCGATGAATGAAGTGCCGACCCTGGCTAAAACCCTGGTAGATTTTGCCAAAACGGATGAGAACCTGTCTATTCGCGGCGCCATTGTGAGCGGGCGTATTTTGACGGCTGCGGAAGTGGAAACCCTGGCGAAACTACCTTCTCTGGACCAATTGCGGGCGCAGTTGATAGGCATTATCAATGCTCCGGCAACCAATGTTGCCTCGGTCATTGCCAATGGCGTGCGTCAGATCATCAATGTAATTGATGCGTATGCCAAGAGCGAAGATTCGGCGGAAGCAGCGGAAGCCCCGGAATTGGCGGAAGCGGCTTAAGCAAGCGTACAGCGTTTGTTGTTTGGATGTTTTAACCACAAAATAGAACTCAATTTGGAGGATAGTTTAAAATGGCGGATTTAGCGAAAATCGTAGAAGAACTGAGCAGCCTTACTCTGATGGAAGCGGCTGAACTAGCGAAATTGTTGGAAGAGAAATGGGGCGTTAGCGCTGCCGCGCCGATGGCCATGGGTATGATGCCGATGATGGGCAGTGGCGAACCAGTCGTTGAAGAAGAAGAACAGACTGAATTCAACGTGATCATCAAAGACATTGGGCCGAAGAAGATTAACGTCATTAAGGAAGTCCGCGCTCTGACTGGCCTGGGTTTGAAAGAGGCTAAAGAAGTCGTGGAAAGTCTGGGCACTGTTATGGAAGCCGTCAGCAAAGAAGCGGCGACGGACGCCAAAGCGAAATTGGAAGAAGCCGGCGCTGTTATCGAATTGAAATAGTCGAAGCTTTATTTCGGAAAACCAAAAAGGCCAACTCTCTGTAGGGTTGGCCTTTTTGGTTTTGGGTAGAAGCTGGGGGATTGCGGTAAAGGAGGTAGCAGATATGGGTATGGGAGAAAGTGAGCCATGCTGTTAATTTTGGCTTCTCAGTCGCCGAGACGGCAGCAGATCATTGAGTTGTTGGGGTATCCGGTGGTGGTTCAGGTAGCGGATGTTGATGAAAGCAGTGTGATGCTGCCGGATCCGGCAGTGAATGCGGTGGAAACGGCCGTTCTCAAAGCCACCACCATCGCCCACCGGTTACACAATCAGCAGGAACGGGCCTTCATCGTCGCCGCCGATACCATCGTTGCTCTGGACGGGGCCATGTTGGGCAAACCGGTAGATGCTGCGGCGGCCACGCATATGCTGGCGACGCTGCGTAACCGCCAACATGAAGTCCATACAGGTCTGGTAGTGCTGGATGTACGCTCTGGGCAGATGGTGCAGCGGGTCAACACGGCCGTTGTCACCATGCGCGATTATACCGATGCGGAAATTGCCACCTATGTCGCCAGCGGTGACCCGCTGGACAAAGCCGGGGGCTACGCCATCCAACACCCCGTTTTTCAGCCGGTAGCCGATATGGTCGGTTGTTATCTGGCCGTGATGGGTCTTTCTATCTGCGAGTTGGTACGGGTATTAGACGAACTGGACGTACCGCGCCGGGTGGATTTAACGGCCGTACACGCCGCCCATCACCTCGCCAATCTGGAATACCCTTGTCCAATTTACCACTATTTGTCTCATGGTACACCTGAGAGCTTTTAGGCAATACACATGACGAATCATAGCTGTTGGTGGTACAATTAACGTAATACAGCGTGAGGGGTCAACATGAACTACAAGTTACAACAGGCCATACAGGCCGCGCGAATTGGCGAAAATAAAAAGGCTCAGTATCTACTTACCCAAACTTTGCAGGAAAACCCAGAAGAAACCCAGGCGTGGTATCTGCTGAGTTTGTTGGTTCCGTCAGAAGAGAAGCAAATTGCCTATTTGAACAAGGTGCTGGCTCTGGAGCCGGGCCACGAAAAAGCTCAAGAGAAGCTGGCCGCCCTGACAACGGCCGTCTCCCCACCCTTCCCTCCTTCATCCGCTGACCCGGACCTTGAAGAGCAGGAAAGCGGCGACCAACTGCCAGACTGGATGGACGACGAGGCCGACGTTTGGCAGCAAACGGCCGCTGCCCCACAAAGTGCAGTCTCCGATTCGTTAGAGTGGGGCGTCAGCGAAACGTCGGCTGAAGAGATCCCCGATTGGCTGCAAGAAGACATGGGGGACAAATGGGCGCAGGCAGAAAGCGAAACCCCGGTTGACGCCGACGAAGACCAACTTACCTTGATTGAAGCCTTTGCCGACGCAAAAGAAGACGCCGCGCCAGACTTGCGCCAGACTCCCACGCCGCGTCCGCCGGCCGCTGCCCCGGTCAAAAAGCCACAACCAGTCAAACAACAACAAGGAGCTGGGCTGACTATCCTGCTGGCCCTGCTGGTAATTCTGGCGATTTTAGTCGGCGCATTTCTGATTTACCTGCTCATCACCATGTAAACCTTAGGCAAGGTGAAAACGGCGTCCCGCCCATCGTCACACGCCAGGCCCAATCTTGCTCAGGCAACCATTTCTGTATATAGTCCAACTATGAGCGCACCCAAATTAATCCAGGCCTTCTTGCGGACAGATGTTGGGCAAGTCCGTCACCACAACGAAGATTTTGTCATATTCCGCGAACCGGCCGACACAGCCGACGAAACGCTAAACGGGTGGCTTTACATCGTCGCCGATGGCGTAGGTGGCGCGGACGCCGGTGAAATTGCCAGCCAGTTTGCCAGCGAACGAACATTGTTTCATTACCTAAACAATGCCGACAACCCCAACTGGGGGCAGCGTCTGGTGGACGCCATGCAGTCGGCCAACACCGATCTGCGCCAGATGGTCGCCGAACGCGACAGCGCCAGCCGCATGGCGACGACGATGGTGGCGGTGGTCTTTCAGGGGGAGAATGCCTACATCGCTAATGTGGGCGACAGCCGGGGGTATTTGTGGCGCGACGGCCGTATCCAGCAAATTACCAAAGACCAAAGCCTGGTGGCCAAACTGCTGGAAGAAGGCGCCATCACCGCCGAAGAAGCCGAATACCATCCCCGGCGTAATGTTATCCTCTACAGTCTCGGCTCTGAACGAACCCCTAAAATTGATCTGTTCGAGAAAGTCATGCAGCCGGGCGACATTATTCTGTTATGCTCCGATGGCCTGATCCGCCATGTGTCCGACGATGAACTGGCGCAAATGATCATCGCCGCCGAACCGGCGCAGGCGACGCAAAATTTAATCGAGCTGGCTAACACACGCGGCGGCCAGGACAACATCTCCGCAGCTATCTTGCTGTACGACAGCCCACCCGAACTCCTGGCTGCCCGAACAGAGCAGTTCCGTTTGGCCGCCGCCCCTGCGCACGTGCTGCCGGCGCCGGCCGTTATCCGCCAGCCAAAACCCAAAAGTCTGTGGCGACTGACCCTGGGACTCACCATCATCCAAACCATACTCATCGTCACCTTGTGGGCCTGGCTGTTCATCTAAACCTGTTTGCTGCCAGCGTTAACATCAACCATTTGCCCGACAACAACCAATGATCAAACAGCATTGGCGGACCGAGAAACGGCCGTCTAAGAACGCCCAACACCAACAAAAGTAATCTTAATACGACCTGAATCTGTCGGTTCAATATCTGGCTCCTGGCCGATTGCCAACCGCAGTTAAAAATTTGTACACAGATACCCAGGGGTTTAGCCGACAGTCCGGCCAACCAACAACCGCTGGACCAAGCAAATCACACGGAGGTTTTATGGATTCTAAACTACGCATTGTCCGCTGGGCGGGCTGGGCGAAATCGGCAAAAACATGACAGTCATCGAATACGGGGACGAAATCCTGATCATAGACGCCGGCGTCATGTTCCCCGAAAACGATATGCTCGGCATTGACCTCATCATCCCCGACTTCAAATACCTGATGGACAAGCTAGACAACATTTTGGGCATCCTGGTCACCCACGGCCACGAAGACCACGTGGGCGCGCTGCCCCACCTGTTGGAACACGTCAGCGCACCTGTCTACGCCACACCCCTCACGGCCGGCCTCATCGAAGTGAAACTGCGCCAGGCCGTGCGCGACCGGGTGGATTTGGTTGAAATTCAAGCTGGCGAAACGCTGTACATCGGTTCTTTTAAAGTGGAACCGTTCCACGTCGCCCACAGCATTCCAGATTGTGTCGGCTTTGGCATTACCACACCGGTAGGACTCATCGTCCACACCGGCGACTACAAATTCGACCATACCCCGGCCGATGGCTGGCCGCCAGATTTTGCCAAACTGGCCGAATTTTCCGAGCGCGGCGTACTCTGCCTGCTGGCCGACAGCACCAACGCCGACCGCCCCGGTTGGACCCCTTCGGAAATGGTGGTCGCCGAAGCGTTCGACGAGTTGTTCCGCAAAGCGGATGGACGCATTATTGTGGCGACGTTTGCCTCGCTCATCTCACGCATTCAACAGGTGGCCGACATGGCCCAGAAACACGGCCGTAAACTCGCCGTCACCGGCCGTTCCATGCGCGACAACACCAAAATGGCAATGCGCCTGGGCTACCTGAACATCCCCGACGAACTCATCATAGACATCAGCCAGACGGCCAATTTGCCCGACCGACAGGTGGTAATTATGGCCACCGGCTCCCAGGGCGAGCCGTCGGCTGTGATGGGACGGTTAGCCAGCGGGCGGCACAACCGCTTCCGCATCCACGAAGGTGACACGGTGGTCTTTTCCGCCCACCCCATTCCCGGCAATGAGGAGCTGGTCTACCGCACCATCAACCGCCTCTACCAACGGGGGGCCAACGTATTATATGAACGCATCGCCAACGTCCACGTCTCCGGCCACGCCAGCCAGGAAGAGATGAAGCTACTCATCAACCTGATCCGTCCCAAATTCCTGATCCCCATCCATGGTGAATTGCGCCACCTGAAGCAGCATGGCGAATTGGCGCGGCAGTTGGGCATTCCGGCCAAAAACATCGCTGTAGTGGAAAATGGCACACCGTTGGAACTGGATGAGGACAGCCTGACCATTTGCCCACGTCTGCCGGGCGGTTATGTTTTTATTGATGGCACGGCCGTGGGTGATACCGGCTGGTCTATTGTGCGCGACCGGGAAAAGCTGGCCGAAAACGGCTTCTTTATTGCCGTCATTGCCACCAATGAGCGGGGTGATGTGTTGGGCAAACCGGAATTCATCTCGCAAGGGTTGGCGAACATGGACGATGGGGAACTACGCGACGGAGCCGAAGAAACGATCACCCGCGTGGTCCGCCAACACGCCGACAACCCGGATGGGTTGACCGGTAAGTTGGAGGGCGCGCTAAGCCGCTATGTGTATGATGAAACGCGGAAACGGCCGTTTATCAAAGTCATCCTCAAGTAAGCTGTGAGCTGTAAGCTGTAAGCAACAGCTTGCAGCTCATTGCACCGGCATGGCGCAGCGAAAGCCAACGTTGGCCTGGGCTACCAGCGGATCAAACGAACTACGGGCCGCCGTGCCTACCTGCCCGGCGGTAGACAACCAGGAGCCACCACGAATCCCACGAAAATCCCCTTCCGCCGGGCCACGCGGGTTATAGTCGCTGTCTTCCCGGTAAAAGCTGAACCCATACCAATCACCTAACCACTCCATCACGTTGCCGGCCATATCATAAGCGCCAATGGGCGAACGGCCGTCTGGGTATGTGCCCACCGGCGCGGCAAAACGGTAGCCATCGTTGTAATTGGTGTCGCGGTTGCTATGGGTGCAGTTCACGTCACAAAAATTCAGCTTGCTGCCATCAAATACATCGCCCCAGGGAAAGCGCAGCTTTAACCCTTCCACCGGGTTAAACCCGGCAGCCATCTCCCACTCCGCCTCCGATGGCAGGCGCGCGCCGCGCCATTCACAAAACGTTTGCGCGTCGTACCAGTTCACAAAAATCACCGGATAATCATTGAAGGCGTCGCTGCCGTAGTAATTTTCGGCCGAAGCACGCGGTGCGCGGCAGGCCCCGGCCACCACACATTGGGCGTATTGGCCGACTGTCACCTCGGTTTCATCCATAAAAAAGGCGTCCATGCGCACCAGGCGCGACGGCCGTTCATCCCGCTCTCCCTCATCATCCCCCATGCGAAACGTGCCCGGCGGCACATACAACATCCGCGAACCGGTCTCCGTGATGAAGGGCTGGGGCGTGGGCGTGGGCAGCGTGGTCGGCCGCGGCAGGGGAGATGGCGTAGGGGCGATGGCTGTCAGCGCGGCCACCACCGCCGATTCAATGGTGGCTGTAGCCTCGGCTTCGCCCACCGTATCATCGGCGGCGTTAATGTTCACCAGGCTGACGATGACCCCCAGGGCAATGACGATAAGCAGCACGGCCAACAAGCCCCAGGTGGTGCGCCGTGTCATCTGCTTGCCCCTACGCGGCGGCGTAGGGCGCAGCGCCGGGGCCAACCGCTGCGGATCCGGAGCGCGGCGCAGGTCGCTGATTATTTCCGGGGCCGGACGGCCGGACGGCCGTTCCAATGCCTGCGCAAAGGCAACGGCCGTCTCGTAACGCACATCGGGTCGCACAGACATGGCCCGGTTGGCGACGATGGACAGGTATGGCTCCACGTCCGGGTTCACTTCTCGCGCCGGTTTCAAATCGGCCAGGCCGCTTTCGCGGCTGAGAGCATTGGGCGGCAGCGCGCCAGTGAGCAGGGTGTACAAGGTGGCTCCCAGACTATACACATCACTGGTCGGCGTCACTTCTTGCCGCGCCTGCTGCTCTGGCGCGCCATAACCGGCATCGTGGGGGCGTGTGCCCATCCCCGGCAGGCCGCTGTCTACCAAAAACACGTCGCCGGCCGGCGTCAGACGAATGTTGGCCGGTTTGACGTTCAGATGAAGCTGCCCTTTGCTGTGCAGATAATCCAGCGGTTTGCAGGCCGTTTGCAGCCAGACAATAACCAAATCGGAGGGCAGCGGGCCGTATTGGTCCAGCAAACTTTGCAAATCCACGCCGTCCACATAGGCGCTGACCAGGTATTGGCCCACCTCTTCCAGAGCAAAATGGTCGAGAACGGCCGTCAACTGCGGATGCTGCAATTCGCTCAGACGGCGCGCTTCCGCCCGGAACAACTTTTGCGTTTCGACGGCCGGGTCCAACACCTCTTTGATGGCCACGTCGCGCGAATCGGCCACGTCCCAGGCGCGATAGGTGCAGCCATGCGCCCCCGCCGCCAGCAAGTTGACAATGCGGTACCGTTTGTTCAGGAGTTCAGCGGGGAGTAAAGGCATAGATTAATTGCCAATCCTTCGGCAAGCTCAGGACCAATCGTCAATCGTCATATTTCTTCAAAGCGGCGCAGTTCGGTGGGATAAGGTGTTGCGCCGCCAATGGCGGAAACCATTTCCGCTTCGATGTGAATGGATGGGTCTGATGCCCCGGCGAAGCGGTGCAGCATGGCAAAATCGCTGGGGATGATGGCTTGCTGTGAATGGAGTGCGCTGATGTCCGTTGGGGTAAACCAGCCAACTGCGCCTTCGGTCTGTTCAACGGCCGTGCCTTCTGGCGCAGACAGCTCGCACACCAACAGCAAAAAATGGGCGCCTGGTAAATCGTCGGCCGGCGGAACCACACGCTCGCTGACCACACCGCGCAGGGCGACAAAATCGGCCAACAACCCGGTCTCCTCGCGCACCTCACGGGTAACGGCCGTTGCCAGCGTCTCGCCAAAGTCCCATTTTCCACCCACCAGCGCCCACTGCCCCCGGTACGTCGTTGCCTGGCGCTGAATCAGCAAGTAACACGGCTCTGCGCCCAACTGCTGCCGCCGGATAATCGCCACAACAATGGGAGCCGGAAAAGGCTGCTGCCGCCAACGCTGCGCGGCCGGTAACGCAGACAACGTATCAAACATACCATCCTCCTCCATCCATTTGCATCACACAGAAGTTTACCGGATGATAGATATGGTGGCGAATCAATTCATGAGCGTCACACGCTAGCGTCATTCAGCAACGATGACCGATGACGCAAGACGGAGCACAATCCTATGAATACATCTGAAAAACTCAGTCAGGCGCTGTGGCGCATTTATAACCGGCCGGATCAGCCCACTCCCTGGGCTTATGGTGGCAATTTACCCTGGAACGACCCGGACTTTTCGGCGCGGATGCTGCGCGAACACCTGGATCAGAGCCATGGCGCGGCCTCGCGCCGCACGCCAGAGCGCCAGATTCAGTTGGATTGGTTATGGGCGGCGCTGAACTTGCAGCCCGGCGCGCGCGTGCTAGACGCCACCTGTGGCCCTGGCTTGTACGCCGTAGACCTGGCCCGGCGCGGCTGCCTGGTGACAGGCATTGATTTTAGCCCATCATCCATCGCCTATGCCCGGCAGTTGGCCTTGAATGAAGGCGTCGGCGACCGCTGCGCTTTCATCGAACAAGATGTGCGCCGCTATGATGCGCCAGTTGGCTTGTTTGACGCCGCTTTGTTTTTGTACGGCCAGCTTTCGGTGTTTAAGGCGGAAGAGACGGCGGCGCTGCTGCGGCAGTTAGCCGGGGCGTTAAAACCGGGTGGCAAACTGGCGGTAGAACTGCTGGATCCAAACCAACTAGACAAACAAAACAGCACGTGGTGGTTCACCGACGATTCCGGGTTGTGGGGCGACCAACCGTTCTTGCATCTAGGCGAACGTATCTGGTACGAGGCAGCGCAGATCGCCCTGGAGCGCTTCCAAATTTTGCACCTGGAGACGGGCGCGTTGGACGAAGTGCAGTTGTGCGACCAGGCGTACAGCCCGGAAAGGATGATGAGGATGATGCAAGAGGCGGGATTTACGGCCGTTACCCACCACCCCGCCTGGGCTAATCTACCACTCTACGACGCGGCGGAGTGGATCGTTTATCTTGCTACAAAATAAGACCGTGTTCCGTAATCCGTTGTCCGTGGTCTGTTATCTTTCGCGGCGCAGGCTGGCGATGAAGCCGACAAACAGCCCGGCGGCCAACCCCAACAAACCGAACCCTGCCTGCTTGGCCCGCTGGCGCAGAGGAGAATCGCCGGGTGGCGTTTGGCAGACAATCAGCGGCATGGGCGGTTCCGGCGGCGGCGGCAAATCTTCAATCCGCTGGCGGCGCACAGCTACAGCATTACCGGCCGGCCGCACCTTGGAGCCATACCGATTGGCATATACCTGGGTAAACTCCGCGCCAAAAAAGAATATCTGCGCCGAATAGTAGATGTAGAGCAGCGCTACCACCAGCGACCCGGCCGCGCCATAGGCGGAAGCGGGGCTGCTGTACCGCAGATAGATGCTGATCAGAAAATTACCGGTGGTAAAGAGAACGGCCGTTACCAACGCCCCCAGCCACACATCCCGCCAGGCCACCCGCGCATCCGGCAGCGTGCGAAAAATAATCGCAAACAACATGGTAGACAACAACAACATAATCAAGAAAGTCGTCATGCCACTTTGGGTAATCGCCGCGACCTGCGGTACATAATCATCCAGTAAGCCATTCAAAATAGAAATAATGGTGTTGGCTAACACCATGACAATCAACAGAAAGCCAATCCCCAGCACCAATATAAAAGCCGACAACCTGGTCTTAGCAAAGTAAATGATCCCACCAAAACCAGTTTGCGGATGAGGTTCCACACCCCAGATGGCGTTTAACGCCCGTTTGAGATGGTTAAATACCCCCGTCGCGCCCCAAATTAATATCCCCAGGCTGATGATGGTTGCCGGAACGCTGGATGAATTTAGCACCATGCTCGGCAGCAGCTCAGCCAAAAAATCGGCCACACCTTGCCCCAGATTTTCCGCCGCCAGATTCAAAATCATCTCCTGGACGTTGGTTTGCTGCAATACGCGGCTGGCAATAGCAACCGCCAACACCAAAATCGGCGCCAGGGAAAATATGGTGTAATAAGCCAATGCCGCCGCAAAAATGGAGGCTTTGTCGTCGCTCCATTTCTGCGCCGCCTCACGAATCAGTTCAAACACTATCTGCAGATACTTCATAAAACAACGCTCCCCTGCATATATAAGGAGTGCAGGCCACAGCCGGGCAAGCGCATGAGCGTTTTTCAGCGCTCGCCGTCCATCACTCCCATCACCAATAAGGTGGCTATGATAATGCAGCGCTTACGCCAGATCGTCAAGCAAATCTCGGATGATTTCGGATTGTTATTCCTTCGGCATTGCTCAGGACAAGCCTGAGCGGAGTCTTCGGCCATCCGGCTTCGGAGCGAAGAATCCCTACCTGTTGGCGGGAAAGGGATTCTTCCTCGAAGAGTCGTCAGAATGACTCGGTTCTACTAACTTCCGATCATGACAAGAAAAGTCATTTTCATTATTGATTAATACACGATAATCGTTTATAGTTTGGCTAAAGGAGAAAATGAAATGAAGCAAATCAGCATACAAATCACAGATGAAACATCCCGGCAAATGGCCGCTCTGGCGGAAAGGTGGGGGCTGCCGGCACAGCGGCACAACACACCGGTACTGGAACGGGCCGTGGCGACAGTTTATATGTTTGAAATTGGCTATGAAGAGTATCTGGCGCGGTTAAACCAGATGCAAGCGGAAGGAAACAGCGTAGAAACGCTTACTTCGGGATGGCACAATCGCTAATTACTGCCCGATAACAGCATAAGGAGAGAAGTATGACAGCAAAAATCACCGCATTCGATCAACAGATTCCAACGTTGCTTCGCTATCTGGAGAATGGGCTGCGCTCCGGCCATTCGGTGCGGCAATGCCTGGAGATGATTGCCCGCGACCTGCCGGAACCGGCCGCCGACGAGGTGCAGCAGGTAATGGCGGAGTTAGATGGCGGCACGGCCGTACCCGCAGCATTGCACAACTGGCTAAACCGAACGCCCAGCGAAGACCTAAACCTGGTGGTTGCCACCTTCCTGGTCCAATTTGAAACCGGTGGCAACCTGGCCGACAAATTCAACCTGCTTGGTCAGATTATGGCCAAACGGATTCGTCTGACCTGATCAGCGCCGGCGAAACAGACCTGGCAGACTTTGATCAATCTGCCAGGTCTGCGGCCTGGTCGCGCTGTTACTTAAAGATCATCGGCAGCAGCAGGCGATAACTCGTCTGCGTTTGCGCCACTACCAGAACGGCGCTGACACTGCCGGTCGCAGAACCCAAGAGCGAATCGGCCGTTCCTGTCAGGGTGTAGCTTCCCGCTGCTGGCGCGTTCACCGTGACGGGTAGGCGGGCGGCGCTGCCAGGTGGTAGGATGATTTGCGTCACGGCCGTTTCCGCCTCCGCTCCCGGCACATTCAGTTCCACATCAAACACCGCGCTCACATTGCCCGTGTTAGAGACGACCAGCGTAAACTGCGCCGTCAACGTATCCGTCACCATCTGTGTTGCCGGTTCCCAGACAACCGTCACCCCTTCATAGCCGGTCAGAGTGACGGCCGTCGTATCATCGGCATGGATGGCGGGGTTAACCTGCGAAACAGCGGCCACGTTCACCAGATAACTTTGCGGCAGCAGCGAATCCAGCCCATCCACCGTCAACTGCACAGTTTGCGACGCGCCCGGCTGCAACGTCACGGCGTTGGCCGACAATATGCCCGCCTGGGCGATCGCCCCGCCTGGTAACACATCGTAAGTATCGGCTACCAGGCCGGTATTGGTGACGCGGATGCTCCACACGGCCGTATCCCGCGGATCCAACGTCGTTGGTCCAGCGATAAACTCGACCTGCACGCCGCGATTGATGACCTGGGCAACGGCCGTCACGCTGCCCGCCGTCGCCCCGACGCTTTGCGCCGTCGTCGTCACCGTCACGTCGTAATCGCCAACGGCCGTGCCTACTGGCGGCGCCACCAACAACCACATTTCCGCCGTATTGAAGATGTCAGGCGACAGGCTGACGCTGCTGATCGGCGCGCCATTTTGCTGCAAGACGGCCGTCCAACCCGCCGGAACAGCTACATCCAGCCCGAACGTTTCGTACATGTCACTCAGATTTGTCACCGTCAGGGTGTAAACGGCCGTGCTGCCCGGCCCCACCACCAACGGATCTGGCGACAAACTCAGGTCGGCCTGCGGCGTTGCCAACACGTCCAGCACGCCGTCGGCGCTGGCCGCCGCCCCTTCGGCCGCCGCCGCCAGGATGGTGAACGGCTGCGGGCCAACTGTGGTCGAGGTCAGGGTGATAACGGCCGTTCCCGTCCCATTCGCCGCCACCGTCAGGCTCGCCGGCGCGTCAATCGTCATGTCGCCGGTCGGCGTCAGGGTGTAGGTGCGCTGCACGCTTTCCAGGTTGCTCAACGTCAGCAGATAAGCGACGGGCGCGCCGGGCAGCGCCGTCTGGCTGGCCGGGTCTAACGCCGCGTCCAGGCCGTCGAACACCGTCAGCGCCGCGCCCAGGTTTTCCAGGCCGCCGCTGCTGGCAACATCTACCCACAGCGGCCAGTCACCAACGGCCGTATCCCCCGGCACAGTCACCGTCACCAGCGCCACCACCGTCTCGCCCGCGCCCACCGGCACGCTGGCCGGGTAATCCAGCCAGTCGGCGGGCAAACCACCGGCCGCCAGAGTGAAGGTATCGGCGGCGCTGCCGGGATTGGTGAGGGTGACGGTGTAAACGGCCGTGCCGCCCGCCGCCACGCTTTGCTCCGCTGGTGACAATTGCCCCAAGTGGCCCGCCGTCACGTACAGCGGCGGCAGGGTGATGAAGTTGGTGCCGCTCGGCAGGGTGTAGGCCACGGCCGTGCCCTGCGCCGCCAGCCGCGTTTCGCCCGGCTGCATGGCGGCCAGTTGGCTGGCGAAGGTGCGCGTGACCACCGTTTGCGCCCAGGTCTGGGTGTACTCCCAGCGGTAATCGGGGTCGGCGACGGCCGTTGGCGGCGCGGAGAAGGTGTCGGTCAGCACGGTCACGCCGTCTATGCCCACCGTGTGGGTAACGGTCACGTCGTAGGTGGGCAGGGCCACCGCCGCCGGCCATTGGGTGCGGTAGGTGTTGTGGGTGGCCCAACTGTTGGCCTCGCTTTGCGGAATGGTCAGGTCGTCGTTGACGTTGGTGATGTGGTAGCTGTGCTGGTTCCACAACGGCCGTGCTTCGCCCCACACGCCATCCTGCCCAAAGACCACAATCCCGCCATTGCTCGGCACGACGATTTCGGCGTAGCCGTCCATGTCCACGTCGGCGAAGATGGGGTAATCGGTGCCCGTGAGCGAGAAGGCCAGTGGCTCGTTGAACAGAATTTCGCCGTCGGCGCCGTTGAAGATGGTGAAGCCGTACTGCGCCCCATTCCAGGCAATCTCGTACACGCCGTCGCCGTTTACGTCTAACACCGCCTGCGAATTGGCCGAGGTGTCGTCGTAGGCCGGGCGCTCCCAGAGGATGCTGCCGTCGGCGTTGAGGGCGTAGAGGCGGCCCACGCCGATACCGTCGTCGTGGCGCATCCCGGTGACAAGTTCGATCTCGCCGTCGCCGTCAATATCGGCCACGGAGACGCCGCCAGGCGCGCCGGGGTCTAACGCGGTTGACCAGACCACATCGCCGGCCGCGTCTAGCACGGTCAGGTAGCCATTGTGGGTGATGGCAAATTCGGGTGCGCCGTCGCCGTCCACATCGGCCACGGCCGGGCCGCCGCGCACGATGTCTATGGTGGTGGACAGGGTCGTTTGCCAGACCAGCTGCGGGCTGCCCAGGTTGTAATCGTACAGGCGCACGTTGCCGGCGCTGTCGTAGGCGATGATGTCTAGCAGGCCATCGCCGGTGAAGTCGGCCAGGGTGGGCATGCCCACGGCCGTTGGGAAAAGGGTAGACCAGGCGATGTCGCCAACGGCCGTATACACCGCCAGCGTCAGGTCCATGTTCACGGCAATTTCCGGCGCGGCGTCCAAATTCAGGTTGCCCACGACCGGGGTAACGGTGGTGGCATTGTTGTTGCCATGCAGCGTATCGGTAAACCAGTAAGTCGCGCCGTCGCCGTGGAAGGCATACATGCCCCGCTCCGAGCCGATGATGATTTCCGCGCCAGGCTGCCCGTCCAGGTCGGCCAGGGCCACGGAGCCGATGATTTCGCGGCCCAACGCCGTGCCCAGGGCGGTAAAGTCAATGCGCTGGATGAGCGGCGTGCCATTGCCGGCGTCTGCGCCATCACCGCGATAGATGAAGACGGAGTTGACAAAGCCCGCGCCATCCGCGGTCACGCCATCCGACGGGGCGACGATTTCCACTGCGCCATCACCGTCCAGGTCGCCGGCGGCGATGCCTTGCAGCATCCCGGCGGGCGTGCCAAACGCGCCGGACAACCCTCTGGAAGCGTTGTCCCACCATTCGGCCACCGGTTGATAGGGCGTTGGCGAGACCGGGTTGGCCTGGAAGGCGTCCAGGCGCATCGTCGTGCCGTTGCTGATGCGCACGACGTGCGGCCCTTCATCGAGGCCGGTGTAGTGATAGGCCAGCGGTTGCTCGCTGTAGGGGTAGTAGAAATCGGCCGTTTCCACGAACACGCCGTCTATGTAGACGTTGACCGAGCTGATGTTGCGCCGGGTGACGCCCAGGAAGGTGAAGGAGTCGCCGACGAAGGTGAACCAGACGTTGGAGGCGGCGTAGTAGAGGCCGGGCACGACCATGTCGCCCTCGATGGCGTTGGCGTTGGCGGCGTCGTCGAGGTTGGAGGTGTAGTGGAGACGGCCGTTATCCTCGGCCCGGCTCGCATTCACCAGATCATCCGGCATCGGCTGGCCGTCCCACACGTCGAAGTAGTCGAAGTAGACCGAGCCGGCGACGACGCTGACAGAGATGGTGTGCGTACCGGTGATCAGGTCGCCGAACTGGTAGGAGCGCACGTCTTCGGTGGGGTTGTTCAGGTTCAGCACCCCCTGGCTGACACCATCTATGAAGATTTCCGCCTGGCTGGTGATGTCGCGCACGCGGAAGCCGACAGAAGCCCAACGGCCGTCAAATGTCAGACTCACCGTATCGCCAGCCGCGGCCGATTCCACGTGCCAGCCGCCGCTGACCGTGCCCATCGTTTTGTTGGCGTACCAGGTTTGTGGGCGGTTGCGCCAATCATACGCGCCATCATACACCACGGCGGGATGGTCTTCCTCGTAGCGCACGATGCCGGTGTAGGTGGGCGGCTGCTGGAAGGGGGCAATGCCGGGCGTGATGAAGGCGTCGGCCGTCAGGTAGGCGCGGTTGTAGCGCACCTGCATCAGGTGCGGCCCGTCGCCCAGGCCATCGAAGGAGATGGGGCGGGTGATGGGCGTGCGGCTGTAGAGGTTGAACGTGCCCCGCGACACGCCATCAATGCTGATGGCTACGCGGTCGCTGTTGATGTTCGCCAGCCCCAGGAAGGTGACGCTGTCGCCGGTGAACGGGAACCAGACAGTGCTTTCGTGCTGGAAGGCGCTGCGGATGTAGCTGCCGCCGCTGGCCGCCGCGTCGTTGTAGACGCTCCAATCGTCGTAATCGTCGCTGCGATAGACCAGGGGGTGGGTCTCTTCGTAGGTTCCGCCGGGCAAGGGATTGCCGCTCCACACATCGAAGTAGTCCACCATCAGCCAGCGGCCGAAGGAGTTGGGGTGCTGGCTGGTGAGCAGGGTGACGGAGATGGTGTGGGTGGTGTTGGGGAGATTGTTGTAGGTAACGGCCGTGACATCATCGTCGCGGCTGTACAGTTCAATGATCCCCTGGCTGACGCCATCAATAAAGACCTCCGCCTGCCCACCGCGGAAGTTGGTGGCAAAACCGGCCGTCACCCAGGTTCCGTCAAAGTCCAGACTCACCCAATCGCCGGGCGTTTCGGTGACGATGTATTGGCCGTCGCTGGCGCGGACGACCCCTTCGGCGCGGTCCCAGGTGGATGGGGCGACGGGATAGGGACGGCCGTTGTAGCGCACGGCCGTATCCTCCTCCTCCACCCGCGTGAACACCTGCGCCGGTGGCGGCGGTTCTTGCGGCGAAGTGGCCGGGGTGATGAAGGCGTCCAGCGTCGGCTCCTTGCGGTAGTCGCGGATTTTCAGCATGTGCAGCCCCGGCCCCAGGTTGTCGAAGGAATAGGTGATGGTCGGAGCCACGCCGGTGTAGATGTCGTAGTAGCCCTGGAACACCTCGTCAATGTAGATGGCAACCTCGTCGCTGCGGAAGTAATCGAACGCCTGATAGGTGACGCTGTCGCCGGTGAAGGGGAACCAGGCTGTCGGTTCGCCGCTGCCGGCTTCGATGAACATCCCGCCGCTGGCGCTGGCGTTGGCTGTGGCGGCCCAACCACCACTGCGCAGGATACGGCCGTCTAGCTCCTCAAACGTCCCGTCCGGCAAGGGGCTGCCATCCCACACATCCACGTAATCCAGGTAGACGTTTTGGTTGCCCGCCAGCGGATTGGCCGTACCCAACACCGTCACGCTGAGGGTGTGGCTGCCGGGCGTCAGGTTGTAGCTGAAGCTGACCACGTCGTCTTCGTTGCTGTACAGGTCAACCACGCCCTGGCTGACGCCATCCACGAAGATTTCCGCCTGCCCGCTGTTCTGATTGGTGAAGAAGCCGACGCTGGCCCAGACCCCAGCGAAGGTGAGGCTGGCCGTGTCCCCGGCCGTGCGCGAGTAGATGACCTGGCCGTCGCCCGCTTCGCTGTACACGAAAGAGCTGTCGCGGGTCCAGGTGCGGGCGGTGACCGCATAGGGTAGGCCGTTAAAGAGAAAGTCGGGATGCTCTTCTTCGTAGCGGGCGAAGCTGCCGGGGATGGGCGGCGTGTAGAAGGGGGGGACGCCGGGCGTGGTGAAGGCGTCTACGGTGATGTTGCCGCGGTAGCTGCTGATTTGCAGCACGTGCGGCCCCGCGCCCAGGCCATCGAAGGAGAGGGTGCGGGTGACAGGAACCAGTGGGTTATACAGGTCGAGCGTGGTCTGGTAAACGCCGTCAATGAAAACCCGGGCTTTGCCGCCATCCGGGTAAGCCATCGCCTGGAAGGTGACGGAATCGCCAGTGAAGGGGAACCAGGCGGCGGCGTTGTTGCTGCGCATGTAGCTGCCGCCGCTGGCATTGGCGTCGTTGACATTAGTCCAGCCTGTCCCGCGGAAGATGCGCGAGTCGTTTTGCTCAAACGTCCCGTCGGCGTAGCTGCCGCCGTTATACACGTCCAGGTAGTCGAGATTTACAAGGTCGTTACTGGACAGCGGGTTGGCCGTGCCCAAAGCGGCCACGGTGATGGTGTGGCTGCCCGCGCTGAGGCCGTCGTAGATGAAGCTGATGGGGGTAATGTCGCGGCGGTAGAGGTCCAGCACGCCCTGACTGAGGCCATCAATGAAGATTTCGGCCTGGCCGCTGGCGCTGTCGGCCAGGAAGCCCAGGTGGAGCCACGTGCCGGTGACGGTGAACACGGCCGTTTCCCCGGCGCATCGGCGCGCAAGTACGTGCCATTACTCGCCTGCGCATAACTAATACTCTGCCACGTCCCCGTCAGCACCGCCTCGTCTTGCTCGTAGCGCAGGATAACCGTGCCGGTGATGGTTTCGGGGGCGTGGAGATTGGAGACTGGAGACTGGTCGTCGGTGAGGGGCAGCGGATCGGTGAAGGCGGGTTGCGGGTCGCCTTCCTCTTCACTATCAACTCCCAACTCCCCACTATCAACTGTCCCTTCTCCACTATCAACTATCAACTCCCCACTATCAACTACTGTCCGCAGTCCGGTAGCAGGCCACAGTGGATCTGCTTCCGCCGGGAAAATAGCCCCAGCTAATACTTCGGTGGTGATAACTGTCGTCACCGTCACTGTACCGGGCGCGACGATGATGGGCTGCACGGCATGGGCCGCGCCCAACGCCTGCCCGACGCCCAGGTAGCCATAGCCTTGCCCGTCGGGGATGGGATTGTCGGCCGCGTCCAGCAGGTCTACGGTGATGGTGTAGACGCCGGCCGGCCAGCCGGACGTATCCACCGTGTCCAATTCGTAGGCGCGGGGGTCGCCGATGAGCAGCGTCAGGGGGAAGTCGGCGCTGAAGGCGGGGCTGTTGTCTGGGGCGAGTACGGCCGTTCTTGCCACCACGTCCTGCCCCACCCCGGCCAGATTCGCCACCATCACGCTCAAGTCAGTCGAACTGGTCCCCGTTTCCACGAAGGGCGGATCGGCGGCCACCTGCGTCACCTGCACAAATCTATCTACCACGTTCAGGCGAGCGGCGGCCGCTGCCGCCCAATTCACCGCCTCAGCCAGATCCGTCGGCGCAATCGTCGCCGCCAAATCATACACACCCAACGCCGCCGGGTTGGCGCTGACGGGCACAACGGCCGTCGCGCCGGGGTTGATCGTCTCCTCAAAGGTCAGGTCGCCGCCGGGCAAGCCCGTGACAGTGATGGCGTAGGTGGTGGCGAGGCTGCCTTCGTTGGTGAGGGTCAGGTCGAAAACGGCCGTTTCCCCCAACAGCGCCGCCGCCACGTAAGGCGTAAAGCGGGCGCGGACGCCGTGCTGCGCGATGCTGCACAACACGCCGCCCAGTTCGCCCATCGCCTCGGCCAACGCCTCCAGGCTCGCTTCGATAGCCGGGTCGGTGGTCTGCGTCGCCAGGTCGGCGGCGATGGTTTGCAGCGCCGCCGTGTTGACCAGCGGCGAAGCGGCCTGGGCGTAGATAGCCACGTTTTGCGCCGCCGCCACCACCGCGTCGCGCAGTGTCAGGTCGCAGTCGCCGCTGCTGCACGAATCGGCCAATTCATCCACCGCCAGCGCCAGCCCGGTGATGGCCGCCGCCAGGGCGTCGCTGTCCAGGCTGCACGACGCGGCCTGGTAGATGGGCAAGGTGAGGGCGCTGACGATGTAGACGTTGACGGCCGTTGTCGGCGTGTAGGGCAGCGTCGGCGCAATCGCGCCAAAGGCCACCGGGTAATCCACGCCTGACTCGCCATCGGTGACAGTGATGGTGACGGGCTGCGTGCTGGTTGCGCTGGGGGGGAGGGAGATTGGAGATTGCAGATTGGCGATTGACCAGCCAGCGGCAGGCAGATTGGTGGTCAGGGCGAAGCTGGCAGCGGTGTTGCCGATGTTGGTAAGGGTCAGGTTAACGGCCGTGCTGCTGTTGGCGGCTACATACAAATCGGTCGCGTCCAGGGTGACGGCCGGGTAGGGAATGGCGGGCATGGTGAAGAGGGCGCTGCCCACGTCACTCACCGCGCCGTTGTCGGCGGCGACGGCCGTTACGTCGAACGGGAAGGCGCTGCCCACCGGCGGCAAACTGACCGTCGGGGAGATGTAGAGGCCCAGGCGCACCGTCTCGCCGGCCGCCAGCGGCAGTTGCAGGGCGCTGCCGCCTGGCTGCCCGCCGAAAATCGTCCAGCCGCCCGGCAAGCCGGAGACGTTGACGTTGAAGGTGCGGTCAACCGACGAAGTGTTCTGGATGGTGGCGGCGAAGGCGGCGTCGGGCAGTTGCAGGCGGCCGACGGCCGTATCAAAGTTTATCACGTCGTAGGCCGGACCCCAGGGCACAGTGATGGTTGGATCGGGCTGCACGCTGACGCTCACACCGTCAACGGCCGTGACCGTGACGACATGCTGCGCTGTGGCAAACAAATCGGGGTAATCGGCCGACTGCGCCGCGACGACGAGGGTGTAATCACCCGCCGCTGCGCCAACCGGCGGCTGTGCCGTGATGAAACCCGCAGAAGTGGCCGTCACGTCCCAGCCCAGCGGGGCGTGGACGGTGAGAGTGTAGCTGTCGCTGAAATTGGCCTGCACGCTGGCGGTGAAGCTGGTGGCCGTATCCGCCGGGGTGGTGGAGGCGACGCTGCTGAGGGCGACACGGAAGAAGTGGGCCGCGCCGTTGAAGCTGAAAGTATCGTTCGCGCCAGAAGGAGTGACGGTGGCTTGATTGGTCACATTGCCAAGCGCAAAGCCATTGGCCGGGGAAACGGCCGTGCCGCCCACCGTCAAACTCCCACTGCCCGCGCCGAGGGTAAAGCCGCCGCCGGAGGGGGTGAAGGTAGCCAAAGTGGCGAAATTGGGGACGGCCGTGGCTCCCGCGCCGCTTACCTGCGCCGGGGCGCTGGTGACGATTGCCAGGTCGCCGCTGTAGTCGGTTCCGTTGAGGGTGGCGGTGGCGTTGTCCAGGGCCAGGGTGTAATTGGCCGCTGCGTCTACGGTGAAGTTGAACGAATCGAACTGGCTGCCGCCGCCCAGGCTGCTTTGCGCGGCCGCGTGCAGGACCAGCCGCCCATCGGCCGTGCCGCTGACGCTGACGCCGCTGCTGGTCTGGGCGCTGGCCGGCGTGTCGGTGGTGGCGGGAACGGCCGTCACCGCCCCGCTGCCCACCAACGCGCCATTCTGGTAAAGGCTGGCAGAACTGGCGCTGAGGCTGGCGAAGGTGAAACTGTTTTGCCCGCTTGTGGTCCAGTTGTGGCTGGCGGAGCCAACCACACCGACTGCGTTGGTGGCGACGTTGGCGACGACAGTCTGGCCGCCGACGGTGGCGGATTGGGAGAGGGTGACGGCCGTTTCCGCGTTTGTCACCGGTTCGTCCAGGGGCAGCACAAAGAGCGCCTCTTGCAGCGGCGGGTCGGCCTGGTTCAGCAGCGCCGCGCCGAGGGAGTTGCCGGCAGCCACACCGCGCTTGCACCACTTCTCGTCCGTTTTTTCATGGCAGTAATCCTCGGCTTTCTGGCCCCACTCGGCAGCAATCTGCTTCGAGGCGCTTATGACCACGCCGATGTCCTGACTGCCCAGGGGCATTTGACCAAAAAAGCCGATCCAAAAGCCCATGGTGTGGCTGAAAAATCCAGCGGCAAACCCGCCCACCAGACTGCCCGCCTTTTGCGAGAATTCGGCCAGGGCGGCGTAATTGACAGCGACCATGTGCTGGCCGTTTTCCATGGTGTCCACCACCTCCAGCGTCTCGTTGTCAATTTGTAGCCAACCGATGGTCGGTTCGGCCGCGCCGGGTAGGGCGACCATCGCGGCGGGCAGCAGCACGTAACGGTTAGGGTTGTCGCTGAGGGCGGTGGTGATGCGCGCTTTGGCCTGGTCAGAAATGGGCAGCGCGTCCAATTTGTCCAACGTGCCAAAGGTGATGCGGTCGAACGGGATGCCGGCGGCGATGGCGGCGTTGAAGACCGCGCCTACGCTGACGGCCGGTTCGGGGGCGATTTCCTGCAAAATTTCGTGTTCCAGAGCCATGTCGAGCAGGCCGCGCCAGAACAAAAACGCTTCGGGGCCAACGGCCGTTTGGTTAGGATAAGCCAGGGCGCGAATTTTGTTGCGCAGCAGGTCGAAGCTGATGCTTTCCGTCTCCTCCAAGTCGTTGCGCTCCCAGCCGACGGTGAAGAGGCGAGGGGAATCGGGGTATGCTTTGGTGAGGAAGGTTTTGCCCAGGTAGTTGTGCGATTGGTTGGAGGCGGCGGCGAATTTGAGCAGATGAAGGCGCTGGCTGAGGCGGGCGATCTGGCCGAAGACGACGACGGCCGCCTGACTAACGGCCGTTTGTTCCGGGGTGGGGTTGGGCGTGTCTCCCAGGTCGGCAATGGCTTCTTTGGCGGCGATGCCCTCCAGTGAAAGCTCCACCATCGCCTGATAGGCGTCGTTGATCGCCGCGGCGGGCACATCGTAGGCGGCAACCAGGGTGGTCCAGGAAGAAGTGAGGCTGAGGCGGGCTGTTTCGCCGCGAGATAGGCCGCTTACCAGGCCCACGCCGCTGCGAGCGGCATAGCCAATGTCGTCGAATAGTTCGCGGCGGTAGGTCTCATTCACCTGACCAGGCCCGGAAAGGGTGAAGTCCAACCATTCAGCCACAACAAAATCTTGGCCGAAGGGGAAGGAGCTGAGCAGTTCGGTAAACGGCGTACCTTCGACCAGGGTTTCTGTTTCGCCAGCGACAAAATAGGGGGTATAGGTATGCTGGGCGGTGACGGAGACCAACCCAACCTGGACATCGCTGGCGACCAGGTGGGCAAAGACAAGGGGTTCCCCAACCAGAGCGACGGTGTTGAACACGGCCGTTAGCGGCTCCAACGTATACAAATGCGTGCCACCCACCGGGAAGGCGCTGTATTTCTCCACCACCAGACTGGCCGTGACTTTGTGGCGCAGATTGTCCGGCAGCTCGGCGATCTGACCGCCGCCAGGGACGCCAAACACATCGCCCGGTTGGGCGGCGGGAAAGGAAGGGTCGAGCGCCGTCCAACCGCTGCCGGGCAGATACGCTTCGGCCCAGGCGTGGTTTTGCGCTTCGGCCAGCAGCGCCGGGTCGTTGGCCGGGTCGGCCACGTCGCTGCCGGGTAGAATGAGGCCGCTGGCAGCGGGCACGGCAGGGAACATGCTGGCGATGAGCGTTTGGGCGTGAGGCTGGCTGAGGCTGCCCAGACGGTAGGCGGCGGGCACGCCGCTGGCCCGCAGCAGAGCGATGAGCAGGCTGGCCTGGTCTATGCCGTTGCCGGCCTCGCTCCATAGTGCGCCGCGCGCGCCGCGCAGGCTGCCCTGGTAGCTTTCGTAACCCAGGCCGCGCACAAAGTCAAAAATGGCGAGGGGATCGTGGCCGAGTTCGGCCGCTTTGCGGCTGACGTAGTTATCGGCGCAGTTGGCGTCTGGGGTGCAGACGAGCCATTGGGCGAAGCCGTCGGGAGCCAGGCGGATGGGGGAAACGGCCGTTTCCACGCCTATGCCGCGCCAACTGCCAACCGCTGCCGCGCCAGAATCCAAATTCACAAAATCAGCCGCTGATGACGGGAGGGTGAGGGTGATGACCAGGTTGGTCGCGCCGAGGGGGGGGATGTCGCCTAAATTGAAGGCCAGGTTCCCCCCGCTTTGGTCGGCGGGGTAGGAGGCGGCGATGAAGCTGGTCTGGGCATTGGTGAGCTGGATGGCGAGATGCGCGCCGCGCACGGTGTTGGCGTCGGCGGCAAAGTCAGCGGCGCTGATGGCGGCCAGGGTGTCGGTGATGGTCGCGCCGGGCGCGGCTTCCGGGCGGGTGGTAGGTGGCAGGGTGTTGCGTAGGGTGTAGGTGATAACGGCCGTGCCCCCTGCCTGGTAGGTGGATTGGGAGTGGGCGAGGGTGAGGGGATGGAGGACGGCGGGAGTGGCGGCGGTGACGGCCGTGCCTGCTTCTGGCGTGTGGTCAACGGCGGGTGTGGGGGGAACGGCCGTTTGCGCTTGCGCAGGTGCGGCCGGCCAGAAACCGACAATTGGCAGGAATGATTGCAGCAACAATCCCAGGCAGACGAACAGGGACACCAACCGATAAGCATTACTTTTGTGGCTCATATTATCATTCATCCTTTGACTTTGGGAGAGTTCAAGAGTTTTTCCTGCAAAAAAATCCATAACTGCTCCGGCGCGGCAAAACTACGTTTTTCGCCAGTGTGGGGGTTTTCAGCCGTGGCCCGCCAGGGCGCGTCCGGCTCTTCGCGCCAGAAGCGCAACATATAGGCCAGATAATCGGCCGTTGGCGGTGGAGCAGGTTCTTGTGTCATATCTATCTTTCGCAGGCCGACCGGACAGGTTTGGCAAACCTGTTGGTCTGTTTTCCGCTATAATGGGACAGTCTAACGAGTAAACGATCAGGAATCGATCCAATCAACAACGTAAAGCTACCTACGGCCGCCAATATGAGCGAAATGCTGCGAATCTACCTGCTAGGAACCATACGGATTGAGCAAAACGGCCGTCCCCTGACCGACCTGGGCACGCGCAAAGCGGAGGCGCTGCTGGCCTATCTGGTGTGCCAGGCACGGCCGTTTCCCCGCGAAACCCTGGCCGAACTGCTCTGGGAAGACCGCGACCCGCAGCAAGCCCTGGCAAATTTGCGTTCCCTGCTCTCCGGGATGCGCAATCAACTTGCCCCGTTTCTCACCATCACCCGCCAGACCGTCGCCTTCAACCACAACAGCGACTATTGGCTGGATGTGGACGAATTTAATCGCTTGGTGACGGCCAGCGCAGAGCAGGCCGTCGGTCAAAACGAGCCACCCGCCATCAGCCACCCGCTCCAACAAGCCGTCGAGCTGTACCGGGGCGATTTCCTGGCTGGTTTTTATGTGCGCGAAAGCCGGGGGTTTGAGGAATGGGTCTTGCTGGAGCGGGAACGGTTGCAGCGCAAGGCTATTGCTGCCCTAAGGCGCCTGGTGGATGACGCCCTAAACAACAGCGATTACGCCATCGGCCTGCGCTGCGTGGAGCAGCTGCTGGTTTTGGATAACCTGAGCGAACGCGCTCATCGCGAAAAAATCCTGCTGTTGGCGCGGAGCGGCCAGACCAACGCCGCCCTACACCATTATAAAACCTACCGCCAACTGCTGGCCGACGAATTGGCTGTCGCCCCCGCGCCAGAAACCGAGGCGCTGGCGGCGCGTATCCGGGCGGCGCGCGGCGGTCTGCGGCACAATTTGCCGCCACAGGCAACACCGTTTATCGGTCGCGGCCGCGAACTGGCAGAATTACGGGCGCGGCTGTCATCGCCAGGCTGCCGGCTGCTGACGCTGCTGGGACCCGGCGGTATGGGCAAAACACGGCTGGCGCTGGCCGTGGCCGAAGGACTAACGGCGACACAGCCGGGCCTGTTTTTGAACGGCATTCGCTATGTGTCCCTGGCCGGGCTGGCCGGACCGGCGCTGCTGCCAACGGCCGTTGCCGAAGCGTGTGGTCTGCAATTCCAGGGCGCGGCCGATCCCCTGGCCCAATTGACAGCCTTCCTGAAACCTCTGGAAATGTTGTTGGTCCTGGACAACTTCGAGCATTTGTTTGGCCCACAGTTTGGACCATTGGACGGCGTGGACATGCTGCTGACCATCCTGCAAGAAGCACCGCTGGTGAAACTATTTGTCACCAGCCGGGCGCGGCTGCAACTTCAGGAAGAGTGGGTCTTCGACCTGGCGGGTTTGGACTATCCGGTTGAGGCGGGGGCAGCCGATTGGTTGCAGTACAGCGCCATTCACCTGTTCCAACAACACGCCAGCCGACTGCACCACAACTTCGTCCCCACCGCGGACGATTACCAGGCCATTGCTCAGGTTTGCCGCCTGCTGGAAGGGCAGCCGTTGGGCATCGAGCTGGCGGCGGCCTGGGTGCGTGACTTTAACTGCCCGCAAATCGCCCGGCAGATTCAGGCCGACGTGGCCTTTTTGTCTACCACGCTGCGCAATGTCCCGGCGCGTCATCGCAGCTTAACGGCCGTTTTCGACCACTCCTGGCAGCTTCTCAGCCCGGTTGAACAGGCCATTTTTGCCCGTCTCGCCATCTTTCAGAGCGATTTCAGCGCCCCGGCCGCGTTAGCCATCGCCGCCGCCAACCCGAGCGACCTGGCCGGGTTGGCGGCCAAATCGTTGTTAAGGCAGGGGGGAAACGGCCGTTACGACATCCACGAACTGCTGCGCCAATATGCCACCCAACACCTGGCCGGGCAAGAAGGCGAATTGGAAGCAACGGCCGTGCGCCACGCCACATTCTACCTGGATTTACTGGCGCAGCAGGGCGATGGCGAAAGCGCCGAGCAACGCCAGACCATTCTGGCCGAGCTGCCCAATGTCCGTACCGCCTGGGATTGGGCTGCCCGCCAGCAAGAAGAGGCGCTGTTGTTACGCGCCGCCAAACCGCTGCACGGCTTCTACAGCATCCAAAGCTGGTTTCAGGAGGGTCTGGAAGCGTTCCAGTTTGCCCTGATGCATCTGTCCACTCATCCCGAAGGGCGCGCCCTGGTGCTGTGCGACTTGCTCAGCCGCAAAGCGCGGCTCCACATTCATGTGGGGCAGTTGGCGGCAGCGCGTTACGCCCTGGACGAGGCGCAGACCTATCTGCCGCAAGTAACCGACAGCGAACGCCATTCTACCATACTGGGTTATCTGGCTATTACCTACTTTTATGCCGGAGATTTTGCCCAGGCGAGCCAGCTGGCCGCCGAAAGCCTACGCCTGGCCGAATTGGCCGATGATCTGGGCGGCATAGGCTTTGCCCATAACCTCATCGGCACTTGTTACAAAGCGTCCGGCGAGTATGATCTGGCCGAAAGCCATTTTCAGCATTCGGCAGCCGCCTACCGCCGGTTAGAAGACGACCTGGGCCTGGCTATGACCTTGAACAATTTAGGTAATCTGGCGCAGGCCAGAGGCGATTTTGCCGGGGCGCAGGCGAATTATCTGGCTTGCAGCCGCCTGTTCAAAGCGCTGGACCACCAACACGGGGCGGCGACAACGTTGTCCAACGCGGGGCGGCTGGCGCTGAAGCAGGGCGATTATGAGCAGGCGCGGCAGCTTTTGGCGGAGAGCCTGACCCTTAAGCGGCAGCAGCAAGATGAACGGGGCACGGCCGTTGCCCTGGTCGGTTTGGGCAATGTGTCGCTGACCACGGACACATTACCCAGGCAGAAGCCGAACTGGTGGAAGCGCTCGCCCTGGCGCAGCGCAGCGGCGACATGAAACTGACGCTGGAGGCGCTGAGCGCTCTGGCGGCGCTGGCCTTTCGCCGCGGCCGGCCGGACGTGGCCGGGCAGTTGTTGATCTTTATCCTGGGCCACAAAGCCACCGCCCAGGAGGTGCGCGACGCGGCCAATGAACTATTGAGCCACCTTCCCCCTACAGGATTGACGATGAGGAAGGAGATAGATTTGGCAACGGCCGTTGCCCTGGCAACCAGCGCCTGACAACATTATTTTCGTACCCGTTCACGCCCCCTTGCAAATCCTCCCGGAGGCTGACAAGACAGTCAGAGATTCACTCGCTTCAGCCTCCAGGAGGGTGAACGGTTACTTATTTTCTTACTCTGCAAAGGCCCCGTTGGAGGGGCATTGTTTGATAAATCGGCAGCTTTTGCGCCGGAGCAAAGCGCGCCCAAAACCGGGCATGGAACAGCCGCTTCTTGCCCCTGATTTAAGCGGCATTTTATAACAGCCCCACGATTCGCATCTGTCCTTTTTCCCCCTACAAAACTCGTTAAAACGACCAGATTGAGATATAATTATCTCTGGAAAAAATCATGATTTCGGGTCGTCAGCCACCCCAAAAAATGGTGGCCTTTTTACTGTAAAGACCCTGAGAAAAATTCCCCGCCCATGACCCAAATCACGGAGGTTTCATTTGGAAATCGGCTCTGTTAATACCATAGACATCAACTGGGAGATGCGCAATTCTTACCTCGACTACGCCATGAGCGTCATCGTCTCCCGCGCTTTACCCGATGCCCGCGACGGCCTAAAGCCCGTGCATCGGCGAATTTTATACGCCATGCACGACATGGGCATCCGCGCCAACACCCCCCATCGCAAAAGCGCCCGCATCGTCGGCGAAGTATTGGGCAAATACCATCCCCACGGCGATTCATCCGTCTACGATGCCATGGTGCGCATGGCCCAAGAGTTTTCCATGCGCTACATGCTGGTAGACGGCCAGGGCAACTTTGGCAGCATAGATGGCGACAGCGCCGCCGCCATGCGCTATACCGAAGCCCGCCTGGCCCGTATTGCCAATGAACTGCTAGATGACATAGACAAAAACACCGTCGAATTTGTGCCCAACTTCGACGACAGCCTGACCGAACCAGACTTACTGCCCGCCCGCCTGCCCAATCTGCTGCTCAATGGCTCCTCCGGCATCGCCGTAGGCATGGCGACCAATATCCCACCCCATAACCTCAACGAAGTGTGCGACGCCATCATTCACCTGATAGACCATCAGCATGATTGGGAAGAGGTCACACTAGACGATTTGATGCAGTACGTCAAAGGGCCAGACTTCCCCACCGGCGGTAAATTGCTAGGCGCCGAAGGGGTACGCAGCGCCTACGCCACCGCGGCCGGGTGATTATTCGCGGTGTGGCGATCATTGAAGAAATTCCCGGCAAAAGCGACCGGCAGCGTATCAACATCAGCGAACTGCCCTTCCAGGTGAATAAAGCGATGCTCATCGAGCGCATCGCTGAACTGGCCACCAGCGGCGTTATCCCCGATATTTCCGATTTGCGCGACTCATCAGACCGGAATGGCATCTCGGTCATCGTTGAGTTGAAGCGGGGCACACAGCCGATGAAGGTGCTGAATCAGTTGTACAAGCACACGGCGCTGCAAACCACGTTCGGCATCCAGATGTTGGCTCTGGTAGACAAACAGCCCCGTTTGCTGTCGCTGAAGCGCGCCCTGCAAATCCACATTGACCACCGGATGGACGTGATCACTCGCCGCACCCAGTTTGACCTGGACAAGGCGCTAAAACGGCAGCATATTTTGGAAGGGCTGCTCATCGCCCTGGACCATCTGGACGAAGTAATCGAAACCATTCGCCGCTCGATGGACGCCGAAGACGCCCGCACGCAGTTGATGACCCGCTTTGGCCTGACCGAAGCGCAGGCGACGGCGATTCTGGATATGCAGCTGCGCCGCCTGGCCGCTCTGGAACGGCAAAAAATTGACGACGAGTATAAGGAGATTACGGCTCACATCGCCTATTTGCGCGGTTTGCTGGAAGACAGCGCCAAAATTTTAGCCCTGATTAAAGAAGACTTGTTAGCCATTAAAGAGCAATATGGTGATGCGCGGCGGTCGGAAATTGCCTATGGGTTGGATTCCGACATCAACATGGAGGATTTGATCAAGGATGAGGACGTCTTTATCTCCATTACGCAGCGGGGTTATGTGAAACGGACGCCGGTGACGGCGTATCGGCTGCAAGGACGCGGTGGGAAGGGGTTGATCGGCATGACAACGCGGGAGCAGGACCAACTCGAACACCTGTTTGCCGCCGGCACGCTGAACAGCATTTTGTTTTTCTCCAATTTTGGCAAGGTGTATGCCATCAAGGCGTATGAAATCCCGGAATTAGACCGCACGGCCAAAGGCACAAACCTGATGAACATTTTGCCGCTGCTGCCGGAGGAAAAGATTACGGCCGCTTTGCCGGTGGTAGACTTTGAAGACGCTGAATACCTGGTGATGGTGACGTGGAACGGCCGTATCAAGCGCGTCGAGATCAATCAGTTCAACAACGTGCGCCCCAGTGGTCTCATCGCCATTTCTCTGGACGATGGCGACCAGTTGAACTGGGTTAAACTGACCCATGGCGACCAGGACATCATCCTGGTCAGCGAGCAGGGGCGCGGCATTCGCTTCAACGAGGAAGATGTGCGCCCCATGGGCCGGTCGGCGGCCGGGGTGAAAGCAATGAGCCTGGACGACTGGGACCACATCGCCGGAGCCGACGTGGTAACGCCAGACGACGACTTGTTGGTTATCACCGAAAAGGGGTATGGCAAACGCACGCCGTTGGATGAATACCGGCAGCAGGGCCGCTATGGGCAGGGGGTGCGGGCGATGATTTTAACGCCAGAACGCACCGGAAAAATTGTCAACGCGCGGGTAGTAACCACCGGTGACGAAGTGACCTGTATCTCGGCCAACGGCATCATCTTGCGCACCGGGGCCAATACCATTTCGCAGCAAAGCCGCTTAACGCAAGGCGTGCGGGTGATGGACTTGCGCGTCGGCGACTCCGTGGCCTCGGTTGCCGTGCTGCGGGAAGGGATGTTGTCGCGCGCCAATGGTCACGAAGAAACCAATGGTCACGAAGAAACCAATGGTCACGAAGAAACCAATGGTCAGCAAGAGAACAACGGACACGAGGAAAATGGGGAAACGGCCGTGCCACAACCCGACACGCCGTCAACGGAACAATAAAGAGCAGCGGGTGGCGAGCAGCTGGTAAGAACCCTGGCTGCTCGCCACCCACTGCTCGCTCTACTTGGCAAAACCAACGGCCCGCGTTTCGCGGATCACCGTCACCTGAATCTGGCCCGGATACTGCATACTGTCTTCAATGGTGCGGGCAATGTCCTTAGACAGGCGCATCGCCCCCAGGTCGTCAATCGCCCCCGGCTTCACCAGAATACGAATCTCGCGTCCGGCCTGCAAGGCATAGGCGCTTTCCACACCCTCATACGAGGTAGCAATGTCTTCCAGAGTACGCACCCGCTTGATGTAATTCTCCAGGCTCTCGCGCGCGCCCCCGGCCGCGCCCCAGAAATAGCGTCGGCCGTTTCCACAATGATCGCTTCCACCGACTCTTGCTCCACTTCGTGATGGTGGGAGGCAATGGCGTTGACGACAATAGGCGGCACGCGGAAACGCTTGGCAAATTCCGCGCCCAGCATGGCGTGGGTCCCTTCTTGTTCGTGGTCCATCGCTTTGCCCAGGTCATGCAGCAGGGCGCCCATTTTCGCCATTTCCACGTTGGCGCCCAGCTCAGAGGCCAATACTGAAGCGATTTTGGCCGCTTCCACCGAATGGTGCAGTTGATTCTGACCGTAGGAAGTGCGGTACTTCAGGCGGCCCAACATGCGCAAGATTTGCGGATTGAGGCCGTGGACGTTGGCCTCGTAGGCGGCCTGTTCGCCAGCTTCTTTGATGATTTGTTCCACTTCTTTGCTGGCGTCTTTCAGCAGTTTTTCGATGCGGGCGGGATGGATACGGCCGTCCACAATCAGCTTCTCCAACGCCCGGCGGGCAATCTCGCGGCGCACGGGGTCAAAACTGGAGACCGTCACCGCTTCGGGGGTGTCGTCCACCACAATGTCTACTCCGGCTGCCTGCTCAAAGGCGCGGATATTACGGCCGTTCCGACCAATAATCCGCCCCTTCATTTCCTCATTGGGCAGCGGAACCACGGAAACCGTCATCTCGGCCACCTGGTCACTGGCAATGCGCTGCATCGCCATGGCAATCAGATTCCGCGCTTTGGCATCGGCCGTTTCGCGCGCTTCGTCTTCTACCTCGCGCATCACGCGGGCCATATCCTGACGCGCTTCTTTTTCCACCTCAGCGAGCAGCACGTCTCTGGCCTGTTCCACCGTCATATCGGCCACTTCTTGCAGCTTCTGGCGCTGAAGTTCTTCCTCTTGCAGCAAATCGTTAAAACTTTTATCCAGGCGACTTTGCCGCTTGTTTAGCTTTTGTTCTCGTTGTTCCAGTTTGACAGCCTGCCGGTCTTGGGCGGCGCTGCGATTGTCTACCCGCTCTTCCGCTTTTGCCAGGTCGTCATACCGTTTTTCAATCACCTTTTCCGCCTCCAAACGAAGCTGTTTGGCTTCGTTGGCAGCGGTACTTAAAATTTGCTCAGACTCTCTTTCAGTCGCCTCTCGGCGACGTTCCAGCTCTTCGTTAAATTGCTGTAAGGCCTCTTCTGTGCGGGGCTTTAAAACGTACCACACCACCGCCGCAGCCACGGCCGCGCCAATGATGACCCCAATCAAGATGCCTAGCCATAATCCTCCGGGCATGTTTGTTCTCCTTAAAAAGTGGATGCAGGCCGGCCCATTTTGCTAGATGCGCCAGACCTGTTAAGGTGCTTCAGGTTTGCAGTTTTTACTTGGGCGTACACGGCCGCAGCCGGGCACCCCAGGGTGGTTAGACCATTCATTCAAAATCGTCACGCGCTGCCGGAACGCCTACTTCCGTCCATAAAGCATCTGTTGTGACGCGAATTACATCGTAAGGGAAGCCGCGGCGCTGCAAATATTGGCCCAATTTGCGCTTAAATTCTTGTTCCGGCAGATGGGCCAGTTGATGGACTTTTTTGGCAGCGGCTTGTTGGGCGACGGCCGTTTCATCTATTGGCTGTAAGACCTGGTCTATCAACGCCGAGTCCAGCCCTTTTTGCTGCAGCTCTTGCCGCAGCGCCAATTGGCCCCGTGGCCGAAACGTCTCTCTTTGTTCCAGCCAATACCGGGCAAACTGTTCATCGTCCAGGAGCTGCACGGCCGTTAACCGTTCAACTGCCGCAGCAATGGCCGTGTCTGAATATCCTTTTTTCTGCAAGTGTCGTTGGACCTCGGCCTGGCTGCGCGGACGGTAGCTTAAAAAATGGGCCGCACTCGTACGCGCCTGTTCAACTGCATCTACGTCCTGCAAAGCAGCCACATCGGCAGCCGAAAGCGTCTGGCCGACATGCAGGTTAGCGGCGGCGGCATACGCCAGACCAAAGGCGAATTCGTCGTCCAGATAGACGTTCACCCGGTCCTGGCTGCGTTTCTGGACCTTAAGTGCGGTGATAATACCCATTTTAAATGAAAAAACGGCCGTGTCCTTCGTCACCACGGCCGTTCCTGAAAACGCAATCGGTGTAGCCCTACAGCTACTCGAAAAGTCTGTTACCGACAAATATGAGCTTGTTAGCCAAAAAAACCGCCTGAACAGCCGCCGTTCTAACGCGGACTCAGGAAAACGGCCGACTATTTACATGATGTTACGCCAAAAACGGCGCTACCTTGCTCAATTGTCTGGTGTTGTCGCTAACCCAAGAAGAAAACCCGTCTCTCTCAGGTGATTGATTTATTTTTAACAGAATGATCCACGTTCAGTTTTTGCCAATGGCCTTGTCAATTCTCAACAAACCGACAGCAAATAAAGATTAACGAATAAATGTGTCGGCCTCGACCGCCCGCTTAAGCGCCGGTAATCCAGCCGCTTCGCGGACCAGATCTTCCAACGTCTGCAACATGGCCGGATTTTCGGCCAGGAATACTTTGGCGTTTTCGCGCCCCTGGCCTAACAAAGTCTCTTCATACCGGAAATAAGCGCCACGTTTATTTACTATCTCGTGAATAACCGCCAGGTCCAACACGTCACCCGTTTTGGAAATGCCTTCATTATACATGATATCAAATTCGCATTCGGTAAACGGCGCGGCTACTTTATTTTTCTTAACCTTTATCTTGGTCCGGTTCCCCACCACGTCATTGCCAGCCTTGATGGCCTGAATGCGGCGAATGTCTATACGCACCGAAGCGTAAAATTTCAGCGCGTTACCACCGCTGGTCGTTTCTGGGTTGCCAAACATCACGCCAATTTTGGAGCGCAGTTGGTTAGTGAAAATGACGATGGTATTGGTCTGCTTGATGGCCCCAGACAACTTGCGCAGCGCCTGAGACATCAGACGGGCTTGCAAACCAACATGAGCATCGCCCATTTCGCCTTCAATTTCGGCGCGCGGAACCAAGGCGGCCACAGAGTCCACCACCACCACATCCATCGTGCCAGAGCGGATAAGCGCGTCGGCGATTTCTAGCGCCTGCTCGCCAGTATCCGGCTGCGAGACGTACAGGTTTTGCACATCTACGCCACATTTTTCGGCGTAACCGGGATCCAGGGCGTGCTCCATATCTATGAAGGCACAAATGCCACCCAGTTTTTGCGCTTCGGCAATAATATGCTGGCACAAAGTCGTTTTACCGGACGATTCAGGACCATAAATTTCGATGACCCGGCCGCGCGGCATCCCGCCAACACCCAGAGCAATGTCCAGCGACAGGGAGCCGGTGGGAATAACATCTACCTGTAAATGGTAGGCGTCGCCCAACCGCATAATGACTCCCTCGCCGAAGCGTTTGTTCAGGGTTGCCAGAGTCGTTTCTAATGTACGGTCACGATCCTGTTTATTCATGCGCTTATCAGTTGCTTGGTTATGTCGAATTTTGACCATGTAGTGTACAATAGCGTCATGGAATTCGCAACAAACCATTGGCCTTCCGCAAAATCGGTGGCAGAGCAAAAACAGGCGGGCGCGCGGGTGGCCGTCCAGGCTGATGCGGAAGCCATTACGCGGCTGCTGCGTTCAGCCGAGGGGAGCCATGTGCATGTGGATTGGCGGCTGCCGGCCGATTGGTTGGGGTCGCCCCATTTCGTCTTGCTCCCGACCCCGGCGGTAGAAACAGGCCGTTTTCTGTCCCGGTTGTTTGCACCGCCAGAACGGGCGTTGGCCTGCCTGGCCGCCACGGCCGATCCCCCACCGGCGGCGTGGGTGCGGGTGGCGGCTGTCGCCCAGGAAGCGGACAGCCTGACGCTGTTGGACGAGATGTTGGCGATGGTGACGGCCTCTTTGCAAGAGACGGCCGTTACCCAATTAGGCTGGTTGGTGGCTCAGGCGTGGCCCAATCGTTGGCTGCCCGCCCTGGGCTTTGGTCTGGTAAACGAGATCGAGACCTACCTCAAAGACAATCTAGACGCGCCGCCGCTGCGCCCCACCGCCGACCTGCTCATCCGCCCGGCGCGTCTGGCCGATCTCAGCGCATTGGCACAAATCGAAGTGGATGCGTTTGAGCCGTTATGGCGTCTGAGCAGCGAAACATTGGCCCTGGCCCAGCGAGACGCGCTCTGTTTTGACGTGGCTGAATGGCACGGCCGTCTTGTTGGCTACCAACTCAGCGTCGGGGGACCGGGCAGCGCCCACCTGGTACGCCTGACCATCGCCCACGACGCGCAAGGCCAGGGTGTGGGCAGCGCCCTGCTGGCCCAGGCGCTGCAAACCTACCGTCATCATGGCTTGCGGCGGGTCTCGCTCAACACCCAGATTGATAACAATACTTCGCAGCGCCTATACCACAAATTTGGCTTCTATGCCACCGGTGAACGGCTGCCCGTCTGGTGCAAAACTATCTGACAAAAGAGTTCATCAGTGGACTGCACCCACCACCACGAATGAAAACCCTGGGAACGCAGGCGTCTCGCCTGCCAGGGCGGACGGGACGTCCGCGCTCCCATTTTCAAGAGAGGAAAACCATGGCTGACTTGCACAAAGTAGATTTGCCCGAAGATACGCCTTACGTCAACGCCATGCTGCTCCAACTTTTCAAGGGCATTGAAGAAGTCATGGGGACCAACGGTCTGAACGCCGTGCTGCGACTGAGCAGCCTGGAACGGTACATAGACAATCCACCGCCCAACAACCTGGAATTTGGCGTGCTGGCGCGAGAATACGCCGCCCTGAACCAAGCCATCGAGCAATTTACCGGCCGCGCCGGTAAAGGCATGTTGCAGCGCATCGGCCGTTCTTCGTTTCGCTGGGGTGTCAAGGAGCAGTCGGCCGTGATGGGCCTGGCGGGCATCGCCCTGAAGGTGCTGCCACAGCAGCTGCGCAAACGAGCCGTGCTGTTGGGCGTGCGCAAAGGCATTATGGACACCGTGCCCTATGCTTCAATTAACGTGCAAGATGACAATGGCGTCCTGGTGTTCACCGATTATGCCTGTGTAAGCTGCCATACGCGGCACAGCGAGCAGCCGGTGTGCCACCTGTACGTCGGCTCTTTGCAAGAAGCCATGACCTACGCCACCGGCAAAGATTCCCGCGCTTTTGATGTGGTTGAAACCCACTGTCTGGCGCGCGGCGACGACTTTTGCCGGTTTGAAATCCGCGAGCGCGGATAACCTGTGGAAGCATTCTCGCCCTCGCCCCAACCCGAAATATCCCCATGAAAGAATTACATTTTTCTGAACCTGTTTACATAGAAAGCGCCATGTGCCCTATACCCATCCGCGACCGGGGGACGGTGATTATGGGACATGGCAGCGGCGGTAAACTCTCCCACGACCTGATTGCCGCTCGCTTTTTGCCATCCTTCGATAACGTGATCTTACGCGCCGGTAATGACGCCGGGGTGGTACAGATCAACCAGACTAATCTGGCCCTCAGCACCGATTCGCATGTGGTTTGGCCGCTGTTTTTTCCCGGCGGCGATATTGGCAAACTGGCGGTGTGTGGCACGGTGAATGATGTGGCGATGATGGGGGCACGGCCGTTGTATCTGACAGCCGGTTTCATTCTGGAGGAAGGGCTGGAGATCGGCTTGTTGGAACGCATTGTCGAGTCTATGCAGGCGGCAGCGGCCGAAGCCGGGGTGCAAATCGTGGCCGGCGATACCAAAGTGGTGGAGCGGGGCAAGGCCGATGGCGTTTATATCAACACCGCCGGGGTGGGACTCATGCAGCCGGGTATCAACATTGGCGGCGCGCAGGCCCAGCCTGGCGATGTGGTGATTGTGTCCGGGATGTTGGGCGATCATGGCATTGCTGTGTTGGGTGCGCGGGGTGATTTGGGCATTGAAACGGCCGTCACCAGCGACGTCGCCCCCCTCAACCACATGGTTACCGCCATGTTGTCCGCCAGCGAGCACATTCACGTTTTGCGCGACCCCACCCGCGGCGGTCTGGCGACCACCCTCAACGAAATCGCCCGACAGTCCAACGTGGGCATTATCATCCACGAGGACAAACTGCCCATTCGGCCGGCGGTGCGCGCCGCCTGCGAGATGCTGGGCTTCGACCCGCTGTACATCGCCAACGAAGGCAAACTGGTAGCCGTGGCAGCCCGCCAAGACGCCGACGCGGTATTGGCGGCCATACGCCAGTCGCCCTACGGCGCCGACGCAGTGATCATCGGCGAGGTGCAAGCGGCAGCGCACGGCCGTGTGCTGTTAAAAACCAACTTCGGCAGCAGCCGCATTGTAGACATGCTGATGGGCGAAATTTTGCCCCGCATCTGTTAACATGTCCGGCAGTTCCCCTACACCAGCCACGCTGTCCATCTTCCGCCACCTTCTGGCTTCGGTAGCCGAGGAGATGGGCGTGACGCTGCGCCGGGCGGCCTACAGCCCCAACATCAAAGAACGCCTGGACTTTAGCTGCGCGCTGTTTTTGGCTGACGGCCGTCTGCTGGCCCAGGCCGCCCACATCCCCGTTCATTTGGGGGCTATGCCCGCTTCCGTCCAGGCGGCCATCGCCCACTGCGCCCCTTTCCAACCCGGCGATGTCGTCATCCTCAACGACCCTTACCAGGGGGGCAACCATTTGCCAGACATTACGCTGGTCTCGCCGGTGTTTGTTCGTGAGGGGCGTTCAGCCGGCAGTACCCCGGCAGACGGCCAACTGGACAATGACCACGACAGGCTGAATACACCTGCTCCAGACTTCTTCGTCGCCAGCCGCGCCCACCATGCGGACGTAGGCGGCATGTCGCCCGGCTCTATGCCCCTGTCTACAGAGCTTTTCCAGGAGGGCATCATCATCCCGCCTATCAAGTTAGCCGTCGGCGGGCGGCGCAACGAGGCGGTGTGGCAGCTTATCTTGCGCAACGTGCGCACGCCGGACGAACGGGATGGCGATCTGGCGGCGCAAACGGCCGCCCACGCCATTGGCGCACGCCGGTTGCAAGAGATTGTCGCCCGGTACGGCCTGGCCGATACATTAACCCACGCCGACGCCCTCATTGTCTATGCCGCCCGCATGACCCATACGGCCGTCGCCCAAATGCCCGACGGCCGTTTCACCTTCACCGACTATGTAGATAGCCCAGACGGCACGGCCGTACCCATTTGCGCAGCCATCACCATCCATGGCGACCGGATGGACGTGGATTTTAGCGGGACGGGAACGGCCGTCGCCGGCAACCTCAACGCCGTGCCGGCGATTGTACAATCGGCCGTCGCTTACTGCCTGCGCTGCGTGGCCCTGGCCCTGCTGCAAACCGATCTGCCTATGAACGCCGGGGCTTTTGCGCCGCTCAATCTGCACATCCCATCCGGCTGCCTGCTGGACCCCCACCCACCCCACGCTGTGGCCGCTGGCAACGTGGAAACCTCGCAGCGCATTGTGGATGTGATTTTTGCGCGCTGGCCCAGGCATTGCCAGACCTCATCCCCGCCGCCAGCCAGGGGACCATGAACAACCTGACATTTGGCGGAATGGTGACGGGATTGCAAGGTGACAAAGTGACCGACGCCCCTTCACCCCTTCACCCCTTCACCCCATCATCCTTCGCCTATTATGAAACCATTGGCGGCGGCGCGGGGTCCGGGCCGCAGGGGGATGGGGCCAGCGGCATTCACGTCCACATGAGCAATACGCGCAATACGCCCATCGAGGCGTTGGAATACGCCTTTCCGCTGCGCGTACAGACGTATGCTCTGCGTGATGGGTCGGGGGGTAACGGCCGTCGCCGCGGCGGTGATGGCCTGATCCGGGCTATCGAGTTCCTCACCCCGGTCACCATCAGCATCATCAGCGAGCGGCGAGAACGGCCACCCTATGGCCTGCGCGGTGGCGCGCCGGGCGCGCCCGGCCGCAACAGCCTCATCCACGAGGGGCAAGAAATCGTTTTGCCCGGCAAAGTCAGCCGCACGCTGGCCGCCGGCGACGTGCTGCGGCTGGAGACACCCGGCGGCGGCGGCTGGGGCGCGTCCACCGACACACAATAGGTAACATGCCCTATTCGTGAACTGGCTCACAGCGCCTATAATCAGAGGGTATAACCTGGTCTTAACCAGCAGTTGAACAAGGTGCAACCAAGGAAAAATCCATGTCGCTGAACCAAGACAATAACCGTGAACTGGCTAAAGCCAAATTGTGGCTGGCCGAAAAAATTGAAGCGTCATTGGCTGAGAAAACGGCCGTCACCCGCGACCCCCAAACCATCCAACTCATCCGCGACCGCTACGAATTAGCCCGACAGCACGCCCGTATCAACATCCCGCCGGACCAGGAGGAGGCTTTCTTTGCCAGCCTGGTGGATGAAATTGTCGGCTTTGGCCCGCTGGAGCCGCTGCTCAAAGATGAAACCGTCACCGAAGTCATGGTCAACCGGCCCGACCTGGTTTACATCGAGCGCAAAGGCAAAATGATCGAAACCAACGTGCGCTTTGTCAATGACGCCCACATTGAGCGGGTCATCAACAAAATCATCAAACCCCTGGGGCGCGTCGCCAACCGCGAAAACCCCCTGGTAGACGCCCGCCTGCCCGATGGCTCGCGCGTCAATGCCGTCGTCGCCCCCTGCGCCATAGATGGCCCCAATATCACCATCCGCAAATTCTCCAAGACGCCCTTCGTCATCCAGGACCTGATCAATTTTGGCAGCCTCAACGAGGACATGGCCGAATTTCTGCGCGCCTGTGTCGTTTCCAAGCTGAATATCGTCGTCTCCGGCGGCACAGGCTCCGGCAAAACCACCCTGCTCAACGTGCTTTCCAGCTTCATTCCCGACGAGGATCGCATCGTCACCATCGAAGACGCGGCCGAACTAAATCTGTCGCAGCGCCACGTGGTGCGCCTGGAGACCAAAAAACCTACCCATCGTGGCGACAGCGAAGTGACTATCCGCGATCTGGTCATCAACTCGCTGCGTATGCGGCCGGAACGCATTGTCGTGGGCGAGTGCCGCGGCGGCGAGACGCTGGACATGCTGCAAGCGATGAATACCGGCCACGATGGCAGCCTGACCACCGTCCACGCCAACACCCCCCGCGACACCATTTCCCGCCTGGAGACGTTGGTGTTGATGGCCGGGATGGACCTGCCACTGTCGGTGGTGCGCAAGCAAATTGTGTCAGCCATCAACTTGATTGTGCAGCAGGAGCGCCTGCGCGACGGCAGCCGCAAGGTAACGGCCATCACCGAGCTGACCGGTCTCGAAGGAGAGACGCCGGTAATGCAAGACATCTTCCGGTTTAACGAAGTCGGCGAGAAAGATGGCAAAGTGATTGGCGAATTTACGCCAGGCGGCGGCCGACCGATGATCGAACACCGGTTGAAAGTGTATGGCTTTAACCTGCCTGCCTCCATGTTTATGCCCTCTGGGAACCGCGCCAGCCAACAGCAGCGCCGCCGTTAGCAGCCGTGTTCGGTGTTCAGTGTTCGGTTAGCGTTACCTATGGAGCAGGCGCACTGAATACTGGATACTGGATACTGAATACTGGTTGTAAGCACCGCGGTGGCGGCCGATTTTTGCATCCCTCTATTCTGGGCTACAATTCGGCCACGATGAGTTTGTTGCATAGCTATTACCCGCGCAGACCTGTCAGGTCTCATTTGTTGCTATTGGGGCTGTTGGCCCTGCTGTTGATGGGCTGCCAGCCAGCGACAGACGCCGTTGCGGCGGCAACGGCCGTTCCCACCAACTTATCATCCACCTCCACCAGCACGGCCGTTGCCCTGCCCACACCCACCACAGCGCCGCCGACCACGCCAACGGCCGTGTCCACCGCCACCAACTCGCCCACCCCTGTCGCCACCCATACGCCCACCGTCACGCCAACAGCCACACCCATCCCCGCCTGCACCCAGCGTGTGCCCCACGACGACCTGCTGACGCTGGTTACACTGACCTACGGCCTCAGCCGGGATTACGAGCCGCAGGATTTGGTGGCGATCAATGATTATTTTGGCGTGGATGTGACCCTGGGCTACCCCAACCAGCTACGCGAAGCAGCGATTGAACCCCTGGTGGCCATGGTCACAGACATGCTGTCCTCCGGGCTAAAGCCACAGATCATCTCTGGTTATCGCAGTTATTACTCGCAAAGCATCGCCTACAACAAATGGTTCAGGCTCAATCCGGAAAGCGCAGCCATCGTCAGTGCGCCGCCGGGACACAGCGAACATCAATTGGGCACGGCCGTAGACTTTGGCTCGCCCGAACTGCCAGACGTGGTTGGACAGGAGGATATTGAGTTTCACACTTACTTTTTCAAGACCAGCGAAGGCATCTGGCTGCTGGAAAACGCCCATCGCTATGGCTTTACCCTCAGCTACAGCCGCGAGGCGTTTGAGCTGACCGGCTTCTATTACGAACCCTGGCATTATCGCTACATCGGCGTGGAAATGGCAACGCAGCTCAAAGAAATGGGCATGACCCTGACCGAGTACCAGCTTATCTCCCAACCTGAACCATGTATCCCGGAGGATAAATGAGCAGAAGGCTGCATTTGGCGCTGGCGTGGGGCATTCTGTTTGGAGCCGTCGTTTTGCTGGCGGCGTGTGGTAGCACGGCCGTTCCCACCCCCCCACCAACCAACTCACCAACCAATACACCACCACCCCAACCGTCCCACACACCAACCATTCAACCATCCAACACACCAACGGCCGTGCCGCCAACGGCCGTGCCGCCAACGGCCGTGCCGCCAACGGCCGTGCCGCCAACGACCACCGCCACCCCTGAACCAACGGCCACGCCAAAGCCGGTGGTCTCGATCAGCGTGCCCGGCGTCTGGCTGGAGCCGGTAGGGGCAGCCCTGGCGCAGGACGAATCGGACTGGGTCTGGCAGCCTGTCCGCGCCGACGATCCGACTGCCAACGCAGCGCCCATCGCCCTGATGAACAATGCCGAAGGGGTACTGGTGGCCCGGGAACCATTGGTGCTGGTGGTTCCGTTTAACCATAGTTGGACCTATGCCAACCTGACCGAAGCACAGGCCATCATCACCAACGGCCACGCGCTGGCAAAAGCGATGCCCTGGTCGGCGATGCGGCCAACACAACGGCCGCTGCTGATCAACGGGCTGCCGCCCGATGACCCTGATTATCCCTTGTGGGACAGTTGGTCGTTGGTGGGGCAGGCGGGATACGAGACGGCTGTCACCCAATTGGCCGCCATCCTCCAACCTGTACTCGCGCCGCTGCCGGTTATTAAACTGGCGGCCGTCGGCGACGTGAACCTGGACCGTTCCCTGGGCAACGCCATCAGCCAGGGCTATATAGATTTTCCCTTCGCCAATGTCGCCCCATTCTTCCACGCCGCCGACCTGACGGTGGGCAATCTGGAAACAGCCCTCGGCGACATCGGCGAGCCGCAGCCCAAAAACTACACCTTCCAATCTCCGCCCGCCAGCGCCCAAAGCCTGGCGAACGCCGGTTTTGACGTGCTGTCTTTAGCCAATAACCATGCCCTGGATTATGGCCCGGAATCGCTGCTGCAAGGGTTGGATTTGCTGGCCGAACAAGGGGTGGCCGTCGTCGGCGCGGGCGTGAACGCCGCCGCCGCCCGCGCCCCCTTCATCACCGAAGCCAACGGTTTGAAGGTGGCCTTCCTGGGCTACGTCCATGTGCCGGTGGAAGTGACCAGCCACTTCGATACCGCCTCCTGGACGGCGACGGCCGATACGCCGGGTCTGGCGTGGGCTGTACCGGCGGAGATTGCCGAAGATGTAACGGCCGTGCGCCCCCAGGCGGATCTTGTCGTGGTAATTTTGCACAGCGGCTACGAATACGTCATCCCACCCAGCGAAGAGCAGAAAGCGGCCGCCTACGCCGCTATAGACGCCGGCGCCGACCTGGTTATCGGCCACCACGCCCATATTTTGCAGGGTGTACAATTTTACAAGAATGGCGTGATTGCTTTTGGGTTGGGCAACTTTGCCTTCAACATAGATGGCGAGCCGAACAGCATTATTCTGAATGTCTGGTTAGACGCCAATGGGGTGCGCCAATTGGAGTTTATCCCCACCATCATCCAATTTGGCGGCCAACCCCGTCTGGCGGACCCAGAAGAAGCCGGGGTCATTCGGCAACAAATCTATGATCGCAGCCGCGCCTTCCCCCTGCCATAAGACGGCTGCGTCTCTGCCTATATCTCATCCGGCTTGCGGGCGACCAACTGGGCCACCTGCTTAGACTGCCCGGAACGGCCGTTTATCGCCACTTCCTCGCTGTGCAGCAGCGCAAAATCGGCAAAAGCGGCGTGTAGTTCACCTGGTTGCAGGTAAAAGTCCACGTCGGTGGTCGTTTCTGGCGCGCGGATGAAGGTCTCGAAGATGAGCCAGCCACCGGGTTTGAGGGCGTGGCGGTAGGCGGCAAAAGTGGCCCGCTGCAAAAAGCGGAAATTGACAATTACGTCGAAACTGTGCGGTGGAAACCAGGGGCGAGAAAGGTCGTAAACGGCCGTTTCCAGCCACACCCCTTCCACCAACGCCTGCGTCCGCGCCAGCCGCAGCCCCACCTCAGAAATGTCCAAAGCCAGTACATGCAGCCCGCGCCGCGCCAGGACCAATCCATGCACCCCTACCCCAGCGGCCGCATCCAACGCCAGCCCGCTGTGGGGCAGCTGCGCCAGGTAGGTTTGCAGCAGCTTACGCGGCGGGCTGCTCTGCCAATGATCTCCTTCAGCGGCGTAACGGCCGTTCCACTTCAAGCGATCCTGGTCAGTCATGAACCCCTCATCCTGTGTCAACACTCTCCAACAAGACCTGAAGGTTTTCGCAAATCGGTCAGGTCTACCCAAATATGGTTCTCTGATGAGTTCTGTGATGGTCGTGCCCCTCCCTAACCCTCCCCCACTGGGGGAGGGTTAGGGAGGGGGGTTACCACAGGAAAGCTCAGAGAACCCCAAAAATTAACGGCCCTTCAATGGCAAAGATAACAGACAAAAGTATACTGGGTTTCGCAAAATGACTCTACATGCCGGGAGCGAATATCTTATGCAGATCATCACAGGTGGCGGACTGCGGATTGATTACCTCATCACCCACGATGGGCAGGCGCAGATTGGACTGCCGGGCGGCAACGCGCTTTACGCGGCGGCCGGCGCCGCACTCTGGACCGACCGGGTGGCTTTGTGGGCGCGCCTGGGGGCCAACTATCCACAGGAGTGGATAGAAGAGCTGGTCCGGCGCGGGTTGGCTGCGGCCGGATTGGTACGGCTGCCCGACGAGCAAGATCACCGCACGTTTTTTGCCTACAACACCCCAGACGGCCGTCGAGACGATACCAATCCCGCCGCTCACTTTCGCCGCATTCAGCAGCCGCTGCCGGCCGCTTTGCATGATTACGTCCATTCCACTCCCCACCAGGACGACCCCACCCTCTACGAGCCGTTGGCCTTACGGCCGGCCGACTGGCCGCCAGCCTATGATGGGGCGACGGCCGTCCACCTCTCGCCCCACCCCCTACGCAGCCACCTCGCCATTCCCGCGGCGCTGCGTCAACACCAGGTCCAATTGATTACCCTGGACCCCGGCGAGCGTTACATGGTTCCAGACCTCATTCCCCACCTGCGATCTTTTTTACCTCTACTGGATGCCTTCTTGCCCAGCGACCAGGAGATTCGCTCGCTGTTCGGCGACGAAGTGATGGCCGAAGAAGCAGCCGAAATGTTGCACGGTTGGGGCGCGCGGATCGTGGTGATTAAATTGGGGCCACAGGGTGTGTTAGTGCGGGAGGAAAACGGCCGTATCACCCATTTACCCCCTTACCACCGGCCAGACAGCCAACAGGTGGTAGACGTAACCGGCGCCGGCGACGCCTTTTGCGGCGGGTTTATGGCCGGGTTGGCGCAAACTCGCAATGCCATCACTGCCGCCAACATGGGGTTGGTCTCCGCTTCGTTTGTGGTGGAAAGCTACGGCGCATTAAGCGCCCTGGGCATCCCCCGTCCGGCGGCTCTCAACCGGCTGCAAGAGTTGACCAACCAGTAATAAAAAAGGACCTGAGCCAGTGTAACACATGGCCCAGGCCCCCATGAACGGCCGTCTTGCCAGTCGCGACGGCCGTATCCCAAAAGCCTGTATTACCCTTCGGCGGCCAGTTCCGGCTCTGGCGCCGGGGCCGGTTCGCGCCGTTCCACCAAAATAGTGCAATCTACCACCAAAGCGGCGATTAAAGCGACGGCCGAATACACCGGCAGCAGCGCAATGCCGGCCACGCCCAACACCAGCGGCACTTCCAGGTTCAGATTCATCTTCTCATTGCGGATAACCAGACGGCGCACAGCAGCTTCGCGTACCAGTTTCTTCACCATACCCACCAGTTCTTCACCGGCCACGACAAATTCTTCCGTCCAGCTCTGGCCTTCCTCTTCAGGAACGTCAAACTCTTCCACGACCAGAATCTCTTCTGATTCGACCTGATCTTTCAACTCTTGTTCGTCACTCATCTGTCTATCTCCTTTCGATTCAAGTAATTCGGGGGTCCCCAGAAATCCAGAAAGTTGACCCTCCAACAAGCGGTGGGCAGCGTCCACAGAAAACGGAACATTGTTCACGGAACATTGTTCACGGAACATTGTTCACGGAACATTGTTCACGGAACACTGTTCACGGAACACTGTTCACGGAACACCACCACTGCTTGCTTTTACGCGCCGGGCCAACAAAAGTTGCAGAGGCTGTCGGACGATTTACCCGGCTCTTAGAAACGGGTATACTGGCGCGGACACGACCCGATGAACGAACCAACTTCTACCATCTTATTCCTCTCTATCCTGGCGGCGGCTGCGCCTGTCTTGCTCTATATCGGCCTGGTTTATTGGGTAGACCGATATGAAAAGGAGCCGTGGTGGCTGCTGGCGGCCGCCTTCTTCTGGGGCGCTGTGCCCAGCATTCTGTTTGCCTATCTGTTTAACACGCTGTTCAGCCTGCCCTTCTTTTTTCTAGCGGGCGAGACGCTGGGCGAGACGCTTGGCGCCAGTTTTGTCGCCCCCATTGTAGAAGAGTCTATCAAAGGGCTGGCCGTTTTGGGTATATTTGTGCTGTGGCGGCATGAAATAGACAGCCCGTTGGATGGCATTATTTACGGCGCGATGGTCGGATTGGGCTTTGCCCTGGTGGAAAATGTGTTTTATTTTGTCGCCGTCTATCAGGAAGGAGGAGTGGAAGCGTGGGGCATGAATGTTTTCCTGCGCGGAATTGTGTTTGGCCTAAACCATGCCTTGTTTAGCAGCCTGACCGGCCTGGGCGTGGCGGTAGCGCGTTTGTCAACCAATCCGCTGACAAAAGTGGGGGCGTTGATTGGTGGTTGGGCAACGGCCGTATTCCTCCATTTCCTGCACAATTTCACCCTCTCTTTCGGCAATTTGCTGTGTCTGGTGGCCTTGTTTAGCGATTGGGCGGGCGTGCTGCTGACACTGCTCATCATCGTGTGGGCGCTGCTGCAAGAACGCCAATGGCTGCGCCACTATCTGGCGGAGGAAGTAAGCCTCGGATACCTCACCAGCAGCCAATACCTGACGGTCTGCTCTGGCCGCGCCCGCATCCGGCGACAATTACACGTCTTGCTGGCCTCCGGTCCAGCGGCTTATTGGCGCACGGTTAGCTTGCACCACCATCTGAGCGAACTGGCCTACAAAAAACACCACTATGCCCGCTTTCAGGATGAGCAAAGCCTTCAGATGATTCAACGTCTGCGGGGAAGCATTCAGGAACGCGCCTTACAGTAGTTTCTGCAGCTGTTCCCAATGGGCCTGATCATGTTTGACGGCCAGGTTGAGGAGTTCGTGGGCGCTGGTGGGGCCAAAAAAAGCGTGGCGGCCGCGCCGCTGCCAAAATGGATCGTCTGCCCCTGGCAGCAAGGCGAGGGTTTCGCGGCGTGCAGCAAGAAAATCGGCCAGAGCAAGACGGCCGTCTTGCCGGGCATACGCTCGCTCAATCACCCAGGCGTCGGCCGTAGCGCCAGGGATAAAAGCATTGTCGGCGGCCATCATGCGGCGAAAACGGGCCTGATGGACTTCGCGTTCCACGTCGCGCAAATGGCAAAAGAGTTCGGTCAACGACCATTCTTCAGGAGCCGGCCGCCACTGCCAATCCAAATCAGTGGTGGATGTGGTTTGGGCAACGGCCGTTGCAAACCACGCCAACTCGTCCAGAAGCCCAGCAATAGGCGGCGGTTCTTGCAGCATCAGTGCGCCTTTTGCCCGGCGGCGTCAGGCCAACCGTCGGCCAACTGCGCGTACAACTGGGCCAACGAGCCAGAACCGGTTAACAAGGAAGGGTCCGGCGGCGCGGCGTTTTCGGCCGGCAGCCAATAGGTGGCACAGCCAACGGCCGCCGCCGGGGCAATGTCGTTCTCCCAATCATCACCCACCATCAGCGCCGCTGCGGGCGAGACCTGGATGTAGGCCAAAATTTCCCGGTAATAGGCCGGATGGGGCTTGGTGGCGTGCATCACTTCGTAACTGGTCACCAGGTCATAAGCATAGTCGCTGAGGGGCAGTCCGGCCCAGGCCAGGCGCTCTTCCACGGCGCGCCGGGGAAACATAGGGTTGGTGGCAATCACCACCTTCAGGCCGCGATCCAGGCAAAGCTGTACCAACTCAGGCGCACCCGCCCGTTTGCTGGTGGCGGCGGCCAACTGCGGGAATTGTTCGGCGTAAAAGGTCTCGAAAAAGGGTTCCAGTTCGGTCGGGTCCAGACCCGTTCGCTGCTGGAAGGTTCCCCAGAAAACATCACGGTTGGAAACGGCCGTATCCGTACTGCTTATCATGGCCTGCGTGCAAACCATGAGTTCCCGCAAAAAGCGGTCGCGCGGCAAATACCGCTCCGCGTATTTGCCCAACAATGCAAAATAGCCAGGGATAAAGGTGTCCATGTTATTCCCCAGCAGAGTATCGTCTAAATCAAACAAAACAGCTTGCAGCATGACTTTTCCATCACCCTTCGCCAAACAATTCGCGCAGCCCTGGCTTTTCACGAGCGCACTTGGGGCAGCCAATATGCGGTTCGGGCACGTCTATGAGATGAAGGCTGCACGACGCCTTAACCTGGATGCGGCGGTTAAAGCCCAGAAAACCCTTTTTGACGGCCGCTTCCAAAATCAGGTTAGGGCTGCTGTTGGCGAGTAATATGCCCGGTACCGGACAGGTCAAACAATCGTCCGGCTTCCAGGCATCGGAAAACGGGTTTTGATCCACCAGGCGACATTCCTGCGTGGAATTGCCACGATGAAAATCCTGGTAATAGAAGCGACATTCTTTGCCGGCCGGTGTTCTCATAAGCAGGTTTCCAAAAAAAAAGCGACCCCGAATGGTGTCGCTTGTTTAGTACGCCCTGAGAGACTCGAACTCCCGACCTACTGGTTCGTAGCCAGTCGCTCTAATCCACTGAGCTAAGGGCGCATGTCAGACCTTCGTTACATTATCACAACTTACGGCCAAAAACAACCAGATACCTGCATCAGGCAAGAATCTGGTAAAGGCGGGGAGACAGGGATTCGAACCCTGGAACGGCTTTTTAACACCGTTAACCGCTTAGCAGGCGGCCCCAATCGACCACTCTGGCATCTCCCCAATTCATAACCTCCGGGTAACTGCCGATCACAATCTGGTACAGCTACGCCTTTGGCGAGGTTTTGTGATTTATTTGTCAACTTACAGCGGAGGGAGAGGGATTCGAACCCCCGGTGAGCAAGCCCACTACGGTTTTCAAGACCGTCGCCATCGTCCACTCGGCCATCCCTCCATCCCTCGGAGAGGTCCTTACAAGGTTGGAGAGTATAACACGGCCGTTTTGCCATGTCAAAAACTATATGCTGCTTTGCGGGGGTGGTTTTCTTGACAACCAGAGCGGTAAACAATAAGCTAGTGTCTGGTTGAAAACGAACACCCACCTACAGATCAAAGGCAATTAACTCTATGAATGCGATGACGTCCCCGCAGGGGGCTGAATTGAACGGCAAGGAAGGGTTTACGGCCGTCATCCCAACCCCACGCGCCGATGACGATCTGATTCCATTATGGAAGAAGAGTTAGACGACCCTGTGATTGTCGGCGAGTCAGAGGTGATTTTTAGGAGCCAGACCGAGGAGGCGACAGAAGCCGCAGCCCTGAGCGAACCTGACGAACCGGCATTCGACGCCATTCATTCCCTGACGCGCCTGTTGGTGGGTGGCGCGTTGGAAGGATCGGCGGAAATGGCCCGCCGTCTGGCGCTGTGGGAGGCGTTTCTCCGCGAAGAAATGGGCCAAGATACCGCGCCCACGGACCAAAGCCCGGAGAATCTGATGCGCCACGCACTCATTGGCCTGCTTTTTGAAGGCGAGGAACAGGCGCGGCGTGGTCTATCGCAAGTGTGGGGGTTACAGAAACGGCTGGCACAAACGGCCGTGCGCACCACCCGCCCCATCACCCGCAGCCGCCTCTTGAACCCGCTGCACCGCCGCCTAGACAGCGCCGCCGAACGCGGCCAGGCTGAAATGGTGCGCTGGATTCAACGCGGACAGCTTGAAGAGCCGGTCAGCCGCGAATTGGCCCGCCTGGCCTTCGGTGAAATTGTAGACGAATTTATTGAACACCTGGCGGAGAACCAGGAAGTCAAAGAGTTGGTGCAGCAGCAAGGTGTTGGGCTGGCAAACGAAATGGTCGGCCAGGTCCGCGAACGCACCTTCACCGCCGACACATTGGTCGAACGCATCGCCCGCGCCATCACCCGCCGCAGCCCACGCCTGGAACCCCCACCGGCCGATTTGTCTGAATTTGAACAAATTCGATCAGACGACAAATAATCTATGTCACGTTCTTTCAGGAAAAAGCCGGAACAGCCAACATTTATCGGTCATTACGCCGGGTTTGTCACGCGGCTGGTGGCCTTTATTATTGATATTTTAGTTGTCACGTTCTCTATCAGCGTGATGTGGGTTGTCCTGACGCTGGTGCTCAGTTTTTTCAATCTTGATCTACGAGATGTGCTGACGGCCGTCGGCGGGACGAATGACTTTTTTCGCTTCATCGTGGTGTTTCTAACCGGATTTGGGTTTACGTTTGCAATGGCAATGGTTTACAACATCTTTTTCTGGATGTTGGCCGGTAAAACGTTGGGCAAGGCGGTGATGGGCATTCGCGTCATTGGGCCACGAGGCGCACGCATGACGTTTACGCGCAGTTTGTGGCGTTATGTGGGATATTGATTTCGGCGTTGCCCCTGTTTTTGGGCTATTTGTGGGTCCTTATCACCGATGAACGAGTAGGCTGGCATGATAAGTTTGCCGGTACGCGGGTGATTTACGACTATGAAGCGAAATACAGCGAAGCATTTTTGGGCCGTCTGGCGCGTCTGGCGCCTAAATTGGAAGCCAAACGGAACAAATTATTGAAAGAGAAATAAATGGCTGGCAGCCGTGAACCGAAGTCCGTAATCCGTTTTCCGTTGGCACTTGCCAGAAGCAGCGCCCTACGAAATACGGAATACGGAATACGGAATACGGAATACGGATGCCAACCAATCACGCCAAAAGGGTAAACGGCCGTGTCAGAATCATACCAGCCACTCTCCAATTTAGACGCCGCCATTTTAGGCATCGAAGATAAAACCAACCTGATGCTCATCTCCGGCATCCTGACGTTCGCCCGGCCGGTGATGGTGGAAGAGTTAAAAGCTGTCCTGCGGCAGCGCTGGCTGACACAGCGGCGTATGCGCCAGCGGCTGGTTCGGCCCGGTTTGCTGCTGGCGCGGGCCTATTGGGAGGATGATCCTTATTTTGACCTGAATGCCCACGTGCACCGCATTGCCCTACCCGCCCCCGGCGACCAAGCCACACTGCAAGAAATGGCCGGCGACCTGGCAAGCATGCCGCTGGATTTTTCTAAACCATTGTGGCAAATTCATGTCATTGACAATTATGGCGCGGGCGGCGCAGTGATGTTCCGTCTTCATCATGTCGTGGCCGATGGCGCCGCGTTGGAGCATTTATTCTCTTCGCTAACGGACACCTCGGCCGCGGCCTCGATGGCGTCAGATTCGGCAACCGGCCGTTGTCCCCAACGGCCATAACCCTGAAGGCGTCAGCGAAATTGCCAGACAAATCGCCATTGCCACCAACATAGGGCGAAGTTGGGCGCGGCGGCTGGCAATTACCGGGCTGGACGTGTTGGCGGAGCCGAACAAAGGGCGGGAACTGCTGGACAAAGGAACAACTTACGCCCAATCGGCCATCCAACTGGCCCTAAAAGTGGCCGAGCCAGAGACTGTTTTTGGCGCATCATTGGGCGTCAGCAAACGGTTGGCCTGGTCGAGACCACTGCCTATGGACCAGGTGCAGCGCGTGCGGCGTGCTCTAGGCGGCACACTCAACGACGTGATGATCACGGCGCTTATCGGTGGTTTACGGCGTTACCGGTTGGCCGAAGGGCAGCCGGTAAACGGCGCCTGTTTCCGGGCGGCCATCCCGGTCAATTTGCGACCCAAGAAGCAGGCCCACAATCTGGGCAATCAATTTGGTCTGGTATTGCTCTCTGCGTCGCTGGCGATGGCCGACCCGCAGGAACGGTTGGCCGAAGTGCAGGCGCAAATGGACCGGCTGAAGCAGTCGCCAGACGCCATAACGACTTACAAATTGATCAGCGCGTTGGGATTTGCACCGCCGGCGGTGCAAAACGCACTGGTGAAGCAGTTTGGGGGGATGGCAACGGCCGTTATCTCCAACGTGCCCGGCCCAACCGAAACGCGCTACCTGGCCGGGCAAAAAATTGAGCATATCATGTTTTGGGCCCCCCAGTCTGGCCCGGTCGGCCTGGGCATTACCATCTACAGCTTTGCCGGTCAGGTTTACGTGGGCGTCAACGCCGACCCCAACGCCCTGGCCCGCCCGGATGAATTTATATTGGCTTTCCAGGCCGAATACACGGCCATGGTGGCATTGGCTGAAAATTAATCTCAGGAGGAACTATGCTAAAGAGAATTATCGGTTTTATCATGTTTATAACCGGGTTGATTGGTCTGGGGCTGGCCATCGCCGGTTCCATTTTGGGGCGGCAGGCCATAGACCAGATCGGCGTCGGTTTGAACAATACGCTAACAATCACGTTGGACACCCTGGTAACGGTAAAAGATACGTTTGCATTGACAAAAACGGCCGTAGACCAGGCCGGCGCCAGCATCGCTACCGTCGAAACAACCACGGCCGGCCTCAGCCAGACCATTGGCGACACACAGCCGTTGGTTAACCAGCTTTCCGTCGTCACCAGCAGCGAAATTCCCAACAGCGTCGAGGCCATACAGGTGTCGCTCAACTCGTCGGCCGAATTGGCGCGTCAAGTGGACAACACCCTGCGTACCCTCAGCGATTTCCAGATCGAACAATCCTTCCCCTTACCACTCGGCCAGAGCATTGACCTGAATTTCGACCTGGGCATCAATTACGATCCACAAACGGCACTAGACGAGTCATTGGTCGGCATTGCCGACAGCCTGGACGGCGTTTCTGGCGAACTGCGCAATCTGGAGCCAATCTTCGCCGTCAACGCCAGCAATCTGGGCATGATGAGCGACAACGTGCAGCTTATTTCTGAAGACATCGCCGCCATTAACAAAGTTGTGGCCGACATTAACCCGCTTCTGGATCAGTATGTTGACACGGTTGTGCAGATTGAAAATAGCGTGAAGCAGGTACAGGCCAATCTGACATCTTATCTGCAAATCCTTAAAAATGTGGTCACAGCCTTAATGATCTGGCTGGCAATTCTGCACCTGGGACCTTTGTTCATGGGCTGGGAATTGATCAGCGGCATCTACAATAAAAACGAGGTTGTGTATATTAACAGCACCGAAAAGCAAGACGAGTCTGAGGGTTCAGACAAAGGAGAATAATGCCATGCGTTTATTAATCCGTTGGATAATCGTTGCGTTTTCATTATGGGTGGCCGTTCAGTTGGTTCCTGGGTTGGAGAAGGACGGCAACCTGGGGACGTGGTTCATGGTAGCGGCTATATTTGGGTTGGTGAATGCGGTGATACGGCCGTTTGTCCTCCTCTTAAGCTGCCCGTTGGTCGTACTCACATTGGGACTGTTTGTGTTAATTGTCAACTGGGCCATGTTGTCGCTTACTATCTGGCTCTCATCATCGCTTGGCCTCGGCTTCACCTCCGATGGCTTCTGGGCCACTTTCTTCGGCGCGATCATCATCAGCATTGTCAGCGGCCTCCTCAGCATCTTCCTCAAAGACAGCAACGAAAAGGGGTAATACCCGCACTGATTGGCTGGCTGGATGGTTGGCGCTAACCTACCATCCAGCCAGCCAGCCAACAAGGAAACGACGGCCGTTCCCCTTTGCCACATGAAAAATGGACCGGATGAGCTATAATTCCGGCATGACATACTCACCACCCGAACACGTACAAGAAATCCTCAAAAATCTGCCGACCAGACCCGGCATTTATATCCACAAAGACAAACACGGGACCATCATCTACGTTGGTAAAGCCATTAACTTGCGCAGTCGGGTGCGCTCTTATTTCCACGCCAATGTAGACTCCGTAAAAACCCAACGCTTGCGCCGCGAAGTCGCCGACATCGAGATTATTACCACCGATTCCGAATTGGAAGCGCTGCTGCTGGAAAACACCCTCATCAAAAAACACCAGCCGCGCTACAATGTGCGCCTAAAAGACGACAAACGCTACCCCTACATCAAGATTCACTGGCAAGACGATTTTCCCAAAGTCACCCTCACCCGGCGCATGGAGCGGGATGGTTCGCGCTACTTTGGCCCTTACACCTCCATTTGGGCGGTCCACCAAACCCTGGACATGCTGCGTAAAATCTTTCCCTATCTGACTTGTGACCGTATCATCACCGGTCAGGATGAACGCGCCTGCCTTTACTTCGACATCAAGTTGTGCAATGGGCCGTGTATTGGGGCTGTCAACAAACAGCAGTACCGGGAGATGATCAAGCAGTTGATGGACTTTTTGAATGGCAAGACGGAAGAGGTGGTGAAGCAAATTGAGGCGCGGATGGAACGCGCGGCCGTCAACCTGCAATTCGAGAAAGCGGCTGAGTACCGCGACCAACTGCGGGCGGTGAACCAGGTTGTCGCCAAACAAAAGGTCATCTCCGCCGCCAATGACGACCAGGACGTAATCGCTTTTGCCCGCGAAAAGGGGGACGCCTGCGTGCAGGTCTTTTTCATTCGCTATGGTAAGCTGATTGGCCGCGAATACTTTTTGTTGGAAGGGACCGAAGATGAGGCCGACGAGACAGTGCTGCAAGATTTCCTGACGCAGTTCTACGACGAGGCCGCCCACGTGCCGAAAGAAGTCTTGCTGCCCCAGGAAGTATCTGAGGCGATGGTGATTGAGGAATGGCTGCGACAAAAACGCAGCACCAAAGTGACGCTGCAAGTGCCTCAGCGCGGCAAAAAGAAGGAACTGGTAGAAATGGCCGCTACCAATGCCGCCGACACCCTGGCGACGCTGCGCCAGCAGTGGGCCAGCGACCGCTCCAAACATGTCACGGCCATGGCCGAATTGCAGCAGGCGCTCAACCTGTCCACCCCCCCGGCGCGCATCGAATGTTACGACATCAGCCATACCCAGGGGGCGCAGACAGTCGGTTCGATGGTGGTGTTTGTGCAGGGCGCGCCGAAAAAGAGCGATTACCGACGCTTCAACGTCCAGACGGTGGGCAATGACGATTACGGCGCGATGACCGAAGTGTTGACGCGCCGCTTCCAACGTTACAAGGACACCTTAGCCGGCGAGCTGCACGATGCCAGCCAGATTGGGCAGGCTAAAAAGGAGACCGCCTGGGCGCTGCTGCCCGATTTGCTGATTGTGGATGGGGGTAAGGGGCAGTTGGCAACGGCCGTGCAAGTGCTAAAACAATATGGGCTGGAAAACGAAGTGCCCCTAACCGGTTTAGCCAAACAAGAAGAAGAGTTATTTGTGCCCGGCCGCACCCAATCTATTCTACTGCCGCGTCGCTCTGAGGGATTGTATCTGGTGCAGCGGGTGCGTGATGAAGCCCACCGCTTTGCCAATGAAGGCCACCGTATCCGCCGGTCTAAGGTGGGCGTGGCTTCGGTGTTAGACAGCGTTCCCGGCGTTGGCCCCAAACGGCGCAAACTACTCCTATCGCAATTTGGCTCACTGGACGATCTACGTAAAGCCACCGTGGAGGAGATCGCCTCCACACCGGGCATTCCCCTGGAAGTCGCCGAAGCGGTGAAGGCGCTTTTGGCGTAAACGCAGCCTCATCCAGGGCTGCTGTCAGGCGACATGATTTGCAAGGACAAAAGAGATGAATATACCTATCGGTTGGCTGCTTGAAGGTGAACCCTGGATAGAATATCGGACACGGCGTGATCTATTGGGGCAGTCTGAAACCGATCCCCTGGTGGAAACTGCCCGGATATCCATGCTGGCGGATGCTCGGGTACAAAGCCTGGTGGCCGAACTGTCAGCGTGGACGGGGAACGTTATCGCCAGCCATAAGAGCGCCAATCAACCATTTCACAAACTGACGTTTCTGGCTGATTTGGGCCTTAGGGCCAGTGATGCCGGTATGGACACAATTATTGCCCACATTTTGGCGCATCAATCGGCAGAAGGACCGTTTCAACTGATGATGAATATCTCCCCCAGCGATGGGGGACCAGGTGAAGACCAGTGGGCCTGGGCGTTGTGTGATGCTCCGCTTATGGTTTATGCTCTGGTAAAGTTTGGTCTGGCAGAAGACGCGGCGGTGAGAACGGCCGTTAGCCATCTAACCAACTTGCTGCGTGACAACGGCTGGCCTTGCGCCGTCTCCCAAGAGTTGGGGAAATATCGTGGGCCAGGGCGCAAAGACGATCCCTGTCCCTTTGCCAATCTGGCTATGCTCAAAGCATTGTCTGAAATTGATGCGCTGCGCGACTCTCCTGCCTGTCATGTAGGCGCGGAAACGCTGCTGAGCTTATGGAGCGAAAGCGCCACGAAACACCCATATATGTTTTTCATGGGAACCGATTTTCGCAAGCTCAAAGTACCGTTTGTCTGGTACGACCTCCTGCACGTCCTCGATGTGCTGACACGATTTTCCTGGCTGCGGAATGATCCGCGATTGCTAGCTATGTTGGGCATCGTACAATCTAAGGCGGACCAGCAAGGATGCTTTACGTTGGAGTCCGTTTGGACGGCGTGGAAAGAGTGGGAATTTGGGCAGAAGAAGAAACCTTCGCGGTGGCTAACGCTGCTGGCGTGGCGCATCATCCGCGCACATCAGTCGCCGGGTTGAGCCTGTTTCATTGTAGTCAGGAGTGTTTTATCTCTATGAAGATGGCACGGATAGAATCAGCGATACGTGTGGTGCTGGCGTTCAATGAAGCCCTCAACCGGCATGATGTCGCCGCGATGATGCTGTTGTTAAGCGATGACTGCATCTTTGAAAACACCCAGCCGACCCCTGATGGGGCTGTATACTCTGGCAAAGAAGCCATCAGCCAATTTTGGCAGGAGTTCTTCCGCGCGTCACCCCAGGCCCACATGGAAATAGAAGAGATTTTTGGTTTTGGCGTTCGCTGCGTTACCCGCTGGCGCTACGACTGGGTAGATGCCGCCGGGGAGAAAGGACATGTTCGCGGCGCAGATCTATTTCAGGTGAAACATGGTTTCATCTGCGAGAAGTTGTCCTATGTCAAAGGATAATGCGTCTTGTATACGCGCAAAGGTCATAATCGGACATTTTTGTCACCTTGTCAGATGTCACCTTGTCCCCCTGTCCGGGATAGTTCCCGCCAAACGGCCGCGGCTACCTGGGGCACGGCCGTTGCCACCGCCGCACTCAACCCTTCTTGCCATCCCACATCTTCTGGCTGAATGCCGTAAATCACCACCTCCGGCGGCAAAATGCCCAGGGCGTCGCCCAGGGCCAGCGCTTCGGCCAGACCGGCGTAGTGCATGGTTCCACGTAAATGGGCGTCACGGGAAGGCAGACGGCCGTCGCCTGGCAAAAAACGCCGCCACTCCCCCGGCGGCAGCCCCATATCGGCCGCGTCTATAATGATGGCCCGCTGGCAGCCCTCCAGCAGCAGCGCCGTTTCCAGCCCTGGCGTGCCGCCATCCAGCAGTTCCACCCCTTCGGGCAAGGGGTGGTAGGCAAGGAGAGATTGGCAAACGGCCGTGCCCACCCCATCATCCCCACGCAGCAGATTCCCTAACGCCAACACCAGAGTCTTAGCCATGATTGAAACAGAAACAGGACGCGGATTTTCGCAGACAACGCCGATAACCGCAGATGTTTGATCTATCCGCGAAAATCCGCCTCAGCCGCACTCAGCCGCGTCCTATTCCGCAGCCTCTCACACAAATGCCACATTCAGCAAATGCGTAGAGCAAGAAATACACGGATCATACGCCCGCACCAACATTTCCAGGGCGTGGGCCACTTCCGCCTGCGGTTTGTGCATGATCGTCGGAACCAGGGCGCGCATATCGGCCTCGATATTCGCCAGATTTTGCCCGGTAGGAATGATGCAGTTCGCGCCGACGATGACGCCATTTTCAATGACGTAATTGTGGAACAAAATGCCACGCGGCACTTCACACGATCCCACCCCTTCGCCGGATAAGCGGGTCGGTTCCACCGGCTCTTCCCAGGCAATTTCCCGCCGCAGCAGCTCGTCAATCAGCAAAATACCTTCCTCCACACAGTGGACAATCTCCACCACCTGGGCCACCGTATTCATGAAAGGATTGGTGCAAATCGGTTGGATGCCCAAAGCATTGGCGGCTTGCAGCGCCAGAGGATGGAGCAGGTTGTAATTGACGTTGAATCGCGCCAGCGCCCCAACCATGTAACTCTCGCGCTGATGGGCGGTGTGCTTGGCGGTGGAATGAGGAACCATGATCTCGTTGGTCACGTCGCGGTATTGCTCCACCAGCCACGCGCCGCCATCGGTACTGGCGATTTCGCCATCAATAAAGCCATAGTGTGGCGGATTGTACAGGGCGATATATTCAGTGTCCCGCGAGAATTGGGGCATGGGCAGCGTTTGGAACAACTCCACAGTAGCCGCCACGTCGGCGCCGGCGGCCACGTAGCGGTCGCGCAAGGCATACAGGTCGGCGGCCGTGGGGTAGTGGCTGAATCCGCCCACCGTCATGGCAATGGGATGGGTGTGTCGGCCGCAGATAATTTTGCACGTATCCCCGGCCAGTTTCTTCAGGCGCAAGGCGCGCAGCACCACGTCTGGCGCGGTTTTCGCCAGGGGAATGACGCTGCCCACGTTCAGGAAGTCGGGCGCGATAAGCATGTAGGCGTGCAGCACATGGCTGTCCAACATTTCGCCAATGAAGTTGAGGCGGCGCAGCAGTTTGGTCTGAGCGGTCGGTTCGATGCCCAGCGCCTTTTCGGTAGCCCGCAGCGAGGCGGTGGCGTGACCAACGGCGCAGATGCCGCAAATGCGCGAGGTGATGTGGGAGGCTTCCTGATACGGCCGTCCACGCAGCATCGCCTCAAAAAAGCGCGGCGTCTCGATGATCTGCAAATCACACTGCTGCAATTCACCGTTTTGCACATCCACAACCACGTTGCCGTGTCCTTCCACGCGGGTAATATGGTGAATATCTATGCGCAAATTAGACATGAGCCACCTCCTCGGCCAGATTGGCAGGAACTTGATTGGTCAGGAACAGCGTCAACCTGGTCTCCACGTTGGCCGGGGATAGGCCATGCTCCCGCAGCACCGTGTAAAACGCATCCATGCTGGGATTGGGGATGATGCCGCGGCAGCCTTCGCAGCCCGCCCCATACGCCGGGCAGATAGCGTCGCAGCCAGCGCGGGTGATTGGCCCCAGGCAAATCTCGCCGCGGTCGAAGACGCAGATGTTTTCCTTCAGTTTGCACTCGATGCAGAGGGGATAATCGGGTGGTTCCAGCAGCCGCCCCAACAGCAGCCCCTTCACCACGCGCACAAATTCCGCGCCGCTGATGGGACAGCCGGGCACAACCGCATCCACGCTGATGACTTCAGAGATGGCGCGGGGTTCGTAGGTTTCGTACCAATGGGCACGGCCGTCGTAGACATATTCGCGCACGTCCTGCAAATTTTGCCGATTGCGGATGGCGTTGATGCCGCCCAAGTGGGCGCACGCGCCCAGGGCCACCACAATATCGGCCGTTTCCCGAATTTTGCGCAGTCGGGGTTCGTCGCTGGCCCGCGAGCAGGAACCTTCGATGAAAGCGATTTGGTAATCGTCGCTGCGGTCGCTGCTGGCTTCGCGGAACTCCACGATGTCTATAACATCCAGGAGTTCGGGGTGGTATTGCAGCGAATCCACCACCGTCAGCTGGCAGCCTTCGCAGCTTGTAAAATCAAAAAAGGCGACTCTCGGTTTCGGTTTTGTCTGATCGGCGTTCATGAAAAAGCCTCCTCCAAAAATTCAAGCTCGGCGAAGTTAAACGACGGTCCCGACTGGCAGGTGTAGACGTGGTTAAGCTGGCAGTGGCCGCACTTGCCCACGCCGCACTTCATGCGCCGCTCGAAGCTAAACCAGATGTTGCCTTTGGGAATGCGCAGTTTCTTTAATTCCTTTAGCACAAAACGGTACATCACCGGTGGGCCAACAACCACTGCCACTGTGTTGCGCGCATCCACTTCCACTTCGGGGAACAGCCGGGTGATGACGCCAACGCAGCGGTTCCAACCCTCGTCCGGGCAGTCTACCGTCAGGTGAACTTCCACGTCGTCCCGCGCCTGCCACTGGGCCAGTTCATCCTGAAAGAGCAAGTCGGCTGGTTGGCGCGCGCCGTAGAGGAGAATGACACGGCCGTAATTGCCCCGGTCGTCCAGCACTTCATTCACCAGCGAACGCAGCGGGGCCATGCCCAGGCCACCGCAAACAAACAGCAAATCTTTACCACGAAACCGTTCAATGGGAAAACCGCGCCCAAACGGGCCGCGAATGCCCAACAGCGCCCCACGCTCCATGCGGTGAATCACGTTGGTCAAGTCGCCCACCTTGCGGATGCACAGCTCAAATGTGCCGTTGCTGCGGCTGGGCGACGAGGTAATGCTAATGGGCGCTTCGCCCACACCAAAGACAGACACCTGGACAAATTGCCCCGGCTCGTGGTTGAGGCACAGTTCGTGGGGCAGTTCGATGGTGAACAATTTTTCTTGGGCGGTGAGGGTGGTAACGGCCGTGATCCGCGCCGGGATCGGCATATAAATCGAATCGGACTGTTTGACTTCATCCAGCAGCATGTTCATAGCGGCGCCTCCATCAAACCGGCCAACGCAGGTGCTTCTTCGGCCTGGCTGCGCACGTACAACTCATTCATCACGTCAATGGGGGTGATATGGGCCAGACAGGCCCGCGCACAACGGCCGCAGCCCACACAGCCCACCATGCCATAAGCGTCCATCTGGTATTTGCCTTTGCGCATAAAGCGGTGGCGCTGGCGCGCCGCCAGCCGTTCGCGGAAATTATGGCCGCCGGCCACCATGGCAAACTCATGAATCTGGCACGAATCCCAACGGCGCACCCGCTGCCCTTCCTCAAGCAGCAGGTCCACCTCGTCGGTCACATCGAAGCAGTAACAGGTGGGGCAAACCTGCGTGCAAGAGCCACACGCCAGGCACTTCTGGCCCAATTCATCCCACAAGGCGCTGTTAAAACTGGCCTTGAGCAGTTCCGGCATTTCCTGCACATCGAAATCCAGACGATACGGGAAGCGCCCCCATTTCTCTTGCAGCGTCTCGTTAATCACCGCCAGATCGCTGTCCAGGGCATCAAACACCTGATGGAAACCTTTAAAAAGATCAGCCCCTTTCTCTGTCCCCACAGAAAAGGCGTAGGCCGCGCCCAGGTCAATCATGTGCAGATCAAAGCCATCGGTGGCGCTGGCGGTTCCCATGTCCCGGCAAAAGGAATTGGCGGAACAAGTCTCCAGACATTCAAGACTCACCAGGGTCACACTTTCGCGGTGCGCCTGGTAATGCTGATCGGTGAAGCCCTGGCTGAAAATGCGGTCAAACAACTTTAGCGCGTGGACGTCGCAGGTATGCACACCCAAAATAACAGTCGGCTCCGGCTCTGTGGCTATCTCTAAATGGCTGCCATCCAGGCGATAGTTGAGCAAAACTTCTTTTTGCGGAACCAGGTATTTTTTGGGCGGTAAGACGCTGTTTGAATAATGCAGCACCAGATCGGCCACGTCATCAATCACGTCAAACACGTATTGCCCATGCTTTTGTTTGGGTCCCACTACCCGGTGATGGTCGCGTAAACGATTCACCCATCCTGGGAAGGCTGCTTTCGGCATGATCTTAAAGTTCATAACCCCATCCTTCATGTTTGGCACATCCGACAATGCCGGATGTAAGGGATACATTAGCTCTTATTTCATTTATACAGCTTGTGAACAATTTCACAAAGGATGTTTGTCTTGATTTGGGGTGATAAATGTCATGTTTAAGAAGAGGCGCTGTCTGGCACAAAAAAACGGCCGTTTACAAAACATGATGTTCTGCAAACGGCCGTTTAATGATTTTATTCTTGAACGACTACCGGTGGTAGCCTCAATCACAAAAACATAAAAATCCTACCAGCGGTTGCTGCTGCCATAATCGCTGCCACCGCGATTGCTGCCGCCACCACGATTGCTGCCGCCACCACGATTGCTGCCGCCACCGCGATTGCTGCCGCCACCACGATTGCCGCCATCACGATAACCACCGCCAGAGCGTTCTTCGCGCGGGCGAGCTTCATTGACCTGCAATTCGCGCCCATCAATGGATTTGCCGTTTAAGGCATTAATGGCTGCATCGGCGGCTGAGTCTTCCATTTCCACGAAACAGAAACCCCGAAAACGACCACTATCGCGGTCATTAATCATGGCAACGGATTCGACTTTGCCAAACTCGGCAAACAGGTCTTGAACCTGTTGCTCGGTGGCGTTAAACGACAAATTCCCTACGTACACTTTTTTCGTCAACTTAAACTTTCTCCAAAACTAGGCTCCAGTGTAGAATTTAGATCGTACCAAATTCTGACTGGGCAATAAAATATTAAGTGAAGCATACACCCTTTCTGAGAATAAAGCTATAAACCCATTCGATAATGAGGCAAATGTTCAGGTTTGCTGACGGCACAGCTATCCAGAAAACTCTTTTCCCCCAGTTGGAGAACGCTTATGGCGCCGCAAAGACAAAGACACCATTGGAATGGACACAAAGCTCGTGCCCGCCGGCCCGCCGTGCATCTGTGACGAATTGTGACTAGAATTGAAACATTCGGCGTTGTGTCTGGCAGCCCAACCTGATCAAACAGGAGGTAAAATGAAGATTTGTGCTGTACAAACAAGGCCGGCCACCAACGTAGAGATAAATCTGCGTAATCTGTTAACTTTCATTCATCGTGGTATGCCGCGGCTTATGTTGAACTCCTGGAGATTTCATGATGACCCTGACTCAGAAATTCGTGACAACAGTTCTGCCAAAATCTTGGAGCCAGGCAATTCAGGCTGAATCGCAGCGATGGCTGCTTCGCTGTCCTGCCTGTGGTGATGTTCGTTCCATTTGGGATGTTGGCGGGGTTCGTTTCAAGGCCAGATCAACGGGCAAAGTCGTGCGCATATGGTGTCCACAATGTGGGCAAACGCGCACAATGCCGCTGGAGTACCAGCAATCCGGTTGAGGTAGTATGCCGGTTGGGGGTCTGTATGACCTTACGAGTAGGGGCGTATGGTCATACGCCCCTACTGAATTCCTGAAGACCTACACCTACAGCAAATTCTCAAAAATCCCGGCGGCGCCCATGCCGCCGCCAATGCACATCGTCACCAGGGCAAATTGTGCCTGCTGCCGCTTCATCTCGCTGAGCGCCTGCACCGTTAGCTTGGCCCCAGAACAGCCCAGCGGATGCCCCAGCGCAATGGCTCCGCCGTTCACGTTGGTCTTCGCTTCGTCAAAGCCTAACTCGCGGATCACCGCCACCGACTGCGCGGCAAAGGCTTCGTTCAATTCGATTACGCCTATGTCGGCCAGACTCATGCCGGTGCGCTTAAACAGCTTCGGCACGGCGGCGATCGGTCCCACGCCCATGATTTCTGGGCGCACACCGCCGACGTTGAAGCCAACAAACCGGGCCAACGGCTTCAAGCCCAACGCTTCGGCTTTGCTGCGTTCCATCACAATCACCGCCGCCGCGCCATCGCTGAGCGGCGAGGAGTTGCCGGCCGTCACGGAGCCGCCCTGCTTAAAGACTGGCTTCAATTTGCCCAGCGCTTCCAGCGTCGTTTCCGGGCGCACATGTTCGTCGGTGTCGAAGAGGATGGTCTTGCGCACCGGCCCATTGGGACCGGGGGTTACTTCCTCAATCTCCAACGGCACAATTTCATCTTTGAAACGGCCGTCAGCCATCGCCGCCGCCGCCCGTTGGTGGCTGCGCAAAGCAAATTCATCCTGTTCCTGGCGGGTGATGCCGTATTCCAAAGCGACCTGTTCAGCCGTCAGGCCCATGCCCATATACACTTCCGGGGCGTTGTCGGCCAGCCAGGGATTGGGGCTGATGCGAAAACCGGTCATGGGGACCAGGCTCATGGTTTCCGCGCCGCCGGCGATAATCACGTCGGCGCCATTGGCGATGATGCGTTCAGCAGCCAGGGCGATGGTTTGCAAGCCGCTGGAGCAGAAGCGATTCACGGTCAGGCCGGGCACTTCCACCGGCAGCCCGGCGCGGATGGCGATGGAGCGGGCAAAGTTGAGACCCTGCACTCCTTCTGGCATAGCGCAGCCGATGATCACGTCATCTATTTCCATCGGGTCCAACGCTCCGCCGACTTCGGCCATGAGCGCCTGAATCACGGCCGCGGCCATTTCATCTGAGCGCCAGTTCCGGGTGACGCCACGTTTTGATTTCCCAACGGCCGTTCGCCGGGCCGCAACAATTACAGCTTCTCGTGTCATGTGTGTCTCCATTTTTGATTTCGGATTTCAGATTTCGGAACTCCGAAATCGAAAATCCGAAACCCGAAATCATCAATTGCGTAAGGGCTTGCCCGTCATCAACATCGCCGTCATGCGCTCGCGCGTCTTTTCTTCGCCCAACAGCGACAGGAACGCTTCCCGTTCCAGGTCCAGAATGTACCAGGGGTCCACCCAGGCCGGGCCGCTGATGTCGCCGCCGCACAGCACGTAGGCCAGTTTTTTGGCGATCACCACGTCGTGGTCGGTAGCAAATCCGCCCCAATGCAAGCTCTTCACGCCCACCACCAGCGCCGAGTACGCATCGCGCCCGGCGGCGTAGATTTTCTCCACTTCCGGCGGCCGCGCGCCGATGCGCGCCAGCTGCAGGGCGCGGTGGCGGGCCAGGGCCAGACGATGGTCGCCGTTCATGGCGATCATGTCATCGGCGGCCAGGTAGCCGAGTTCTTTGTTTTCCCAGGCGCTGGTGCCCACTTTGGCCAGGGCCACCTGCTCGAAGGCGGCTTGCAGGGCAGGGACCACATCGGCGTTGGCAATTTGCATGGTCGGGTTGACTTTGCGCCGCAGCACTTCCTTGCAGCCGCCGCCGGCCGGAATCAGGCCAACGCCAAATTCCACCAGACCCATGTAGCTTTCATGGTTGGCGACGGTTTCCCAACCGGCCATCGCCATTTCGGCGCCGCCGCCGAGGGCCATGCCTTGCACGGCCGTCACCACCGGTTTCGGCGCGTGGCGCAGCTTAAAGGTTAACGATTGCAGGCCATGAATCATCTGGTTTAGTTCGTCCCAGCGCCCAGAGGCCGCCGCCACGCCCACGGCAAACAGATTCGCGCCGACGCAGAAGTTTTCGGCGTCATTGCCCACAACCATCGCGTCGAAGTCGCTGTCCAGCCGCGCCAGCGCCTCGTGGCCCAGGGCGATGATCTGGTCGTCTATGGCGTTCATTTTGGCGTGGTATTCAAACAGCAGAACGCCATCGCCCATATCCAGCAGGCTGGCGCTTTCGTTGCGCGCCACCTCTTTGCCAGCGCGGTGCAAATCGCTGAGGAGAACCACTTTTTTGTCTATGGCGCGGGGGATGTAAGTTTTGCTGTCCCAATTGTAGACGCTGCCATCTTTGTAGAAGCTGTCGCCGCCGGCGGCCAACATCTCGTGGACCCAGGGGGCTACTTCCAACCCGGCGGCGGCCATTTTTTCGGCCGTTTCGGCCACGCCGAGCATGTCCCACATCTGGAACGGGCCAGCTTCGTGGGCGAAGCCCCAACGCATGGCGTCATCTACATCGCTGAGTTTGTAGGCGATTTCCGGGGCGACGTGGGCGGCGTAGGCGAAGCCGTAATAAAGCAGGTCGCGCAGGTAGTTGGCGGCGCGGTCGTCAAATTCCAACAGCTTACGCACCCGTTCGCCCAGGTCTTCTACTTTGCGGACTTTGCCCACCGAATCAAAGCGGGGACTGCCGCCGTCGAAGTATTCCAGGCTGTCGGGGTTGAGGGTAAGGAAGACACGCTTGCCGTCTATGAAGGCTTGTTTGTAGAAGCCCTGACCGGTTTTGTTGCCCAGCCATTTGTTTTCGATCATTTGGCCCATGACAACGGCCGTTTTCTCTGGCTTCAACACATCGCGGTACGGGTCGTGGGGCACGGCTTCGTAGAGATTGTGGTTGACGTGGCCCATCACGTCCAGCCCAACCAGGTCCATCAGGCGGAAGGTGGCGCTTTTGGGGCGGCCAATGGTGGGGCCGGTGATGGCGTCTATTTCGGCGACGGTGTAACCGTTTTGGAAGGCGTATTCGATGCCGTAGGAGGCGGCGACGGCAAAGAAGCGGTTGCCGATGAAGTTGGGGGTGTCTTTGCAGACCACCACGCCTTTGCCCAACACGTCACGGCCAAACTGCACCATGAAATCGGTGACGGCCGTATCAGTTTGCGGCGTGGGGATGATTTCTAGCAGCTTAAGATAGCGGGGGGGGTTGAAGAAGTGGGTTCCTAAGAAACGAGAGCGGAAGGATGGGGAACGGCCGTCGGTAATCTGATGAATCGGGATGCCGGAGGTGTTGCTGGAGACGATGGCGCTGGGCTTACACACTGCCTCCAACTTCGCCATCAACGCCTGCTTCAAATCCAGCCGCTCAATAATCACCTCCACCACCCAATCACAGTCGGCCAATAAATCAAAATTGTCGTCCGTATTGCCAATGGTGATCAGGTCGGCGCGGTCGGCGCGGGCCAGGTTAGCCGGTTTAGCCTTGGCCATACGGTCGTACAGGCTTTGCACCAGGCGATTGCGCGCCTTGGGGTCGTCCTGTTCCGCGTCGCTCAGGTTGGGCGTGGGAATGTCCAGCAGCACGACGGGAATGCCGATATTCGCCAGATGAGCAGCGATGCCGCCGCCCATCGTACCGGCCCCGACAATGCCTACTTTGTCAATGCGGTAGGTCATAGGTTTCTCCTTCGTGGGGGTTTGAGATTGGAATTCAGTATTCAGTATTCAGTGTTCAGTAAACACTGAATACTGAATACTGACAGTTAGCAACTACTTCAGTTCGCGGCGCGAGTAGCCCAGGATACTGCGGGCGACGATGAGGGTGTTGATCTGCTTGGTCCCTTCGTAGATGTCGTTGATTTTAGCGTCGCGCATCCACTTTTCGGTGAGCCACTCACGGGTATAGCCCATCGGGCCGAGGAGTTCCACGGCTTTTTGCGTGACCCAGGTGACGGTTTCGCCGGCGCGGGCTTTGCACATGCTGGCTTCCAGGCGGTTGGGCTGGCCGTGGGCCATCAGCACCACCGAGCGCAGGGTGAGCAGCCAGGCCGATTTGTGGCGGGCTTCCATTTCCAATAGGTCGCGCTCCACAGAAGTCATCTGGTGCTTGGGCTTGGTGTAATCCACGACGATGCCCTCTTCGGCCAGTTTGGCGCGGGTGAATTCTAATGCGGCGCGGCAAATGCCCATGGCGCTGGCGGCCACAGCCGGCCGGCTGGCATCAAAGGTAGCCATCGCGCCCTTAAACCCTTTGGTGGAGCCATCGCGGTTGACGACTTCCGGGCTGCCCAGAATATTGTCGTGTGGGATGCGGGCGTTGTCGAAGACAATGGCGACGGTGTCGCTGACGCGAATGCCCAGTTTATGTTCCTTTTTGGTCACGGTAACACCGGGCGAGTTTGGTTCGACGATGAACGATTTCATGCCGCCGCGGCCGGCGCTGGGGTCTACGGTGGCCCAGACGACGACAAAACCGTCGGATTCATCCAGGGCCAGTCCGCCATTGGTGCAGAAGATTTTTTCGCCGTTAAGGATCCATTCGTTGGTTTCCGAGTCTAAGACGGCCGTTGTGCGAATATTGCCTGTGTCCGAGCCGGCGCCCGGTTCGGTCATTGCCATGGCGCCCCATTTGGGGTCGCCCTGCCCAAACTTGCCCAAAATACGTACTTTTTGCTCTTTCGTGCCTACAGCTTCCAGAGCCGCGCCGCCCAACGCCGGGTCCGGCGTGCAGAGATATTGCCCGGCGTCACCCCAACTGAGCATTTCGATCATCAAAATCAGGCGCAAGATGGAAAAGTCGGGACCTTCGCGTTTGGCAGGGCCGCTGCCATTGCCGTTTTGCTGCAATTTTTCGGCGCGGCGGCGGTACTGCTCGCGCATCACCGGCCACATCATGTTGATGTACTCGACCGGCCGTTCATGCTCGTGTTCGTCGTAATAGCGCGAGTATTGGCGCATGATGGATTCGGCCACCATTTTTGCCATTTGCAGTTCATTGCTTATTTTTTCGGGAATTTCAAAGCTGATCATTTTTAGCTCCATGAAGGATTGATGATTGGCGATTGACAATTGGCAATCAAGTTCGTCAATCCCAAATCAGACAATTGCCATGCCATCAAACGAGGCAAACGCGCGGGCGTTGCGCAGCCACAGTTCTACCGGATATTCGCGGATGTAGCCGTAGCCGCCCAGGACTTGCAAAGCGCGGTCGCAGACGCTCAGGACCATGTCATCCACATAGTATTTCATCACGGCCGCCGACTGGGTGGCCTCTTTGCCCTGGTCCAACTGCCAGGCGGCTTCCCAGACCAGCAGGCGAGCGGCGTCTATGTCCATCGCCATTTCCGCCAGCATAAAGGCGATGCTCTGGCGATGGGCGATAGGTTCGCCGAATTGGACGCGCTCTTTGGCGTAGTCGCGGGAATATTCAAACGCGCCCCTGGCCATGCCGACAGCCAGCGCGCCCAAAGCCACGCGGCTGTGGTTGAGAATGCGGCCAAAGTCAATGCCTTCACTGCCACCCAATTTGTTGACGGCCGAAATCTTGACGTTCTCTAGCTTGACCTGGAAGGTAGGCAAAGCGCGAACGCCCATCAGCTTTTCGCGCGCGCCAACAGTGAGGCCGTCTACACCACGCGGCACAAAGAATGCCTGGGTACGGCCGTCTTCGTTGGCATAAATCAGGAAGGTTTCGGCATTTTCCGCCAGGGGGACAAAACTTTTGCTCCCATTGAGGACGTAGGTGTCGTTTTCGAGAACGGCCGTAGTCTTCAACTTGCGTGGGTCAAACTGGATCACTGGCTCGGTCAGCGCGGCCGTGACGTTGGGCAAACCTGGTTCGCAGAACAGCGGCAAATGGGCTTCTTTCTGCGCTTCTGTACCGGCCAACATCAAGGGTACAGCCACCAGATTCGGCGTCATGACGTGCAAAGTTGCCGCCAGGTCACCCCAGGCAAAGGCTTCGGCGGCCAACACACCAGTCATCACCGAATAGTCACCAAAGCCGCCGTAGGCTTCCGGGATGCTGGTCGGCAGCACGCCAATTTCCCACCCCGCCTTCACCACATCGGCGGGGATGATGCCTTCCTCGTCGGCGTCGCGGAACACTTTTCTCATGCGTTCTTGCGCCAGGCGGCCGATAGCATCGGTCAGCATCTTCTGTTCCTGATCAAGTTCAAAATTTATAATCATGTCTAGCTCCTTGCCAATAAGTTGCAGATAGTTGAGAGTTGCTAGTTGGGAGTTGATAGAAGCGCAAACCACTAACCACTCTCAACCAACAACTATCAACTAATTTCTTACAATTCGATCTGTCATTCGGGCAACGCGGGCCATTGCCTGCACGTCGTGAACGCGCACAATGTCGGCTCCCCGGTCTATGCCAATGGCAACGGCCGCGGCCGTGCCTTCTAACCGCTGGTCCGGTGGTAAGTCCAGCGTATAGCCGATAAATGATTTACGTGATGGCCCAATTAATAGAGGAAAGCCCATCTGCTTAAACTGGTCCAACTGCCGCAACAGCTGCAAATTTTGCTCAACTGTTTTGCCAAAGCCTATGCCGGGGTCTATGATGATTTGCCTGTCCTGCACCCCGGCGGCATGGGCAATGGCGATGCTTTCTGCCAACTCGTTGATTACGTCGAGGATGAGATCGGTGTACTGCACGCCAACGTAGCGGCCGCCCAGGCGTTCGGCCTGGGCCACGTCTTTGGGCTGGCTGCGATTGTGCATGATCACCACTGGGCAGCCAGCCTGCGCCAGCAGGGGGGCCATGTCCGGGTCCATGCGCAATCCCCACACGTCGTTGATCCAATCAGCGCCGGCCGCCAGAGCCGCCTCGGCCACCACAGCGCGATAGGTGTCTACCGAAATTGTCACATTTACGGCCGGCCGCAAGGCGCGAATCAGGGGCAAAATGCGCGCCAGTTCTTCCTCTGGGGCGACAGGCTGGCTGCCGGGGCGGGTGCTTTCACCACCAATGTCCAGAATGTCGGCGCCAGCGGCTGCAAATTGCTGCGCCTGAGCGACGGCACGGGCAACGGCCGTTTCTTTTGCCTCTTCACGCCACAAACCATCCCCAGAAAAGCTGTCTGGGGTGGCGTTGAGGATGCCCATGATGTAGGTGCGCTCACCCCATTGGAAACCGGCGGCAGGTGTCTTCCGTTCCAACCGTTAGTCTCCTATGCCCATCAGGGACGGTTGATGCGGCAGACGGTAAACGGCCGTGCTGTACCTCTGGGCCAACATCTGCACAACTGTCTCGCCGGTTTGGGGATGGACAAAATCAGGGGCAATGTCGGCCAATGGCGCCAGGACAAAGGCGCGTTCACCAACAAAGGGGTGGGGGATGGTCAGGGTTTCGTCGCCGACGATTGCATCGTCATAAAACAAAATATCAATGTCAATCAGGCGGGGTCCCCACTTGAAAGTTGGGCGGCGACCCACTTCGGTTTCAACCGTTTGGCATAGTTGCAGAAGTTCGTATGGGGAAAGATTGGTTTGGGCGGACAGGCAGACGTTGAGGAAGGCAGGCTGGTCGGTGACGCCCCAGGGTTCGGTCTCATACACAGCAGAAACGGCCGTCACCGCCAAAACACGGCGCAAAAAGGCCAGAGTCTTTTGCAGATTTACCTGGCGGTCCCCCAGGTTTGTGCCTAAGCTTAAATAAATCTGACTCATGCCGCTCCGACTGTTTCGTGCGCCGCCCCCACCTGGAAAGTGGGATCAGAGCCGATAGTGGTCTACCATCGCTTGGTAATTTTGCACAAAATGACGCACTGCATCATTATCACGTATTTATAACACAGCGCGTCATGAGTGTCAATAGTTAGCGAAAATTCGCTGAAAGCGGTTTTTCTCAGAATTTTGGGGTTAGCTTCGGCCTGCTGTTGGCTTTCGCGCCAGAGGTCGGGTAAGATGTTCCCCAGATGAGGTGATGCCATGAATTACAAAAGGTCCATCTGGGTCTTGGGTTTACTGCTGTTTTGGGCGCTGCCGAAAGGAGTTGGGGCACAGGCGGCGGCCGCTGCCCCCACCCACACCATTCTCCCCGGCGATACCTGGACGGCGCTGAGCTACCGTTACGGCCGTGACGTGCAGGCCACCAATCGCCACATGAACCGGCAGCGCCAACCGGCCATCGGCACGGCCGTTGCCCTGCCCCCAGACAGCGCCGGGCAGATGGGTGTTTTGCTGCGTTCCGACGATGGCGGCTTGCTGGCGACGGCCGTGCGCCACAACACTGACCCCTGGGCCATCGCCTTGCAAAACGACTTGCCCTCTCCCTATCGTCCACTGATGTACCAGCCTATCTTCTTGCCCGGCGGGGAAGCGCCGCCCAGAGATTTGCCAGAGGGATTTGCCGGACTGGAACTGTCGCAGCCGGTAGGGGAGCCAGGGGTAGCGTTGGGCTGGCGGACGGAGGTGTCCGAAACGGCCGTTGTCTCAGCCACGCTGAACAGTGCGCCATTTGTGGTGGTGGGGAACGGCCGTTACCGGGTTGGTCTCATCGGCACAGGCGCATTTTACGGCCGTGGCGAACCCAATCTCAACATTCAGGTAGACGATGGGCCGCTGTGGTCCCAGCCCTGGCGTTTTGAAGACCGCGGCGATTGGGTTTTCCAGGAACTTACCTACACCGGCACGGCCGCCGCCATCACCCAAGATGACATAGACGCCGAACGCGCCCGGCTGCGCGAAATCTGGTCCCAGGTGACGCCGCAGCCGTATTGGACCGCTCCCTTTACGCTGCCCATCGCCAACTACCTCAGCGTTACGTCCACTTATGGCGACCGGCGCTCGGTAAACGGCGGACCGTATAACCGCTACCACGAAGGAGTGGACTTTAGCGCCTACGGCGGCACACCCGTGCTGGCGCCGGCCGCCGGTCGGGTGGTGGTGGCGGAAGTATTGGCCGTGCGCGGCGGGGCGGTCATCCTGGATCATGGCCTGGGCATTTATTCTGGCTACTACCACCTCAGCGACATCATGGTGGAGCCGGGCCAGATGGTGCAGGCGGGGGAAGTTGTGGGCGCGGTGGGCACAACGGGACTCTCCACCGGCAATCATCTGCATTGGGATATGTTGGTCGGCATTACCTGGGTGGATGGGCAGGCGTGGTTGGCCCAAGATATGGCCTGTTGGATTCGCGCCGCTTTGGGTGCGGCCTGCGAGTAAACAATCGAAACAAGGTTGCGTGAAAAATCCGGCGGCCAATGGTATGATTCAACCCACATTCACCTACTATTCTTTTATTTGAGGTCAGGAGGATTTTCGGCAATGATTTTGCAATCGGCTCTGTTTACGCAATTGGCTTTACAAACAACGACGAGCAATTCGCAGTGGTGGTGGCTGTTCATTGTGGGGCTTATTCTGTTGGTGGCTTTCTTTTACTGGTGGCAGCAGGTTAGCGAAAAAGATTTGGCCACGCTGGTGGCTTTTGAGAAGCAGCATCCGCAGGGTTTGGCAATGCCGCCCGGCTTTTCGCTGCCAGCGGCAGCCAGCGACGCGCCTGATGACCACGACCATGGCGTGCATGGACATGGCGTGCATGGACATGACGCCCACGATGCGCATGGGGAAACGGCCGTTTTCACCCCCGCCGACCCCGACGATCTTAAACGCATCGAAGGCATTGGCCCTAAAATCGCCGACCTGCTAAACCAGGCAGGCATCTTCACCTACGCCCAACTGGCGGCGGCCGCTGTGGCCGACCTCAACCAAATCCTGGAAAAAGCCGGGCCGCGCTACCAGCTCGCTGATCCGGCAGCTGGCCGCAGCAGGCCAAACTGGCTGCCGTGGGCGATTGGGACGGCGCTGGACGCATTACAAGAAACATTAAAAGGCGGTCGTCAGGCCAAATAAAACCGATGTACGGTCAGGATCAGACAGATTTCTGCAAACCTGCCCGGTCCTGACCCTGGCGTTGCCATGCGGCCTGACAAATCGCGTGGTATGGGGGCGGACAAAAACGCCGCTATCCACTTACGGAACACCGCATATGGGATACGGCTCGCAGTTGCTAACTGTGGTCGTGACCATGGTCGTCATCGTCGGCGTCGTCATCCATCAGTGAGTCAATAAAATCAATCACCGCATCGCTAAAGGCATCTATTTGCTCCAGGTTGGGCAGGTGGCCGGCGTCGGGTATGACGACAAGCTGTGCCCCGTCAATGGCGGCGGCCATCGCTTCGGCTTCGGCTACCGGGATAAGCTGGTCATCGGCGCCGTGAATGATGAGAGTGGGCACGTCTATTTGGGCCAGCGTCGGCGTGGAATCGGGACGCTCTTTCATCGCTTGCAGCGCGCCGATCATGCCCTCTAGCGAAGTACCTTCCATCATTTCCTGGACAAATTCCACCACTTCGTCATCTTCAGTGTAGGTTTGCGGGGCTAAGAGCTTGGGCAGCATAGCGGCGGCTACGGCCGTTACTCCCTCTTTCGTCGCCTTTTCTACTGCCGCGTCCCGACCAGCCTTGCCTTCGGGCGTGTCCGCCGTGGCTTTCGTGGAAACGAGAATCAGGCCGGCCACCCGCTCCGGGTAGCGGCGGAAAAACTCAAAGGCCACGTAACCGCCCATCGAAAGGCCGCAGACCACCACCGGGTTTTCGATCCCCAAATAATCCAACAAACCGGCGCAATCTTCAGCCAGCATTCCGACGGAATAAGGGCCAGGCGCGGCTTCGGAACGGCCGTGTCCGCGCAAATCTGGGGCAATGACCCGCGCAATGCCCGTCAGGTCTTCCACCTGCGGCTCCCACATGGCGCTGCTGAGCGGGTAGCCATGGATGCACAACAGGGTAATCTGGTCGCAGCTATCAATGTAGGCCATGCCAAAATCATCGGTTAGTTCGCTCATATTTCCTCCTTATAGTTCGGGTCTTCGCCGAACGTAAACAACTCGTTGATAGATTGGTGGGTGTAATTGCGATAAATGGCCTCGCCAAAAATGGGAGCCACGCTGAGCACTTTCATGTTGGACGGCCGTTTCTCCGGCGCCATGTACACGGTATCAGTGGTAATGATTTCTTCAATTTGCGGGATGGCCGCCATGCGCTCCAGGGCGTTGCCCAGGAACAAACCATGCGTACAGATCAGGCGAATGCGCTCGATGCCGCTTTCCACCAGCATCTTACTCAGGCCCACCACTGAACCGCCGGTAGCGATTTCGTCGTCGTACACCAGAGCGTGTTTGAAACCGCGCACCTGCCGCCGGATCAACCCGCCAATCTCCACTTTGGTATCAGAAATGCGGGTTTTGCTGGCCGTGGCCACCGGCAAATGCAGCCCGGCGGCAAACCGCGCCGCCGATTCTGCCCGACCCATATCTGGGGAAACCACCACCGTCTCTTCGGGGTCAAACTGGCAACCGCTTAAATAATCGTTAAAGAGCGTGCGGGCAGTTAACGGGTCGGCGGGGACACTGAAAAAGCCGTGTACCTGGGCCGAATGCAGCGTCATCGTCATGATGTGGGTGGCGCCGGCCGTCGTCAGCAAATCGGCGATCAGCCGGGCGGTGATGGAGATGCGCGGCGCGTTCTTTTTATCCGAGCGGGCGTAAGAAAAATAGGGGATGACGGCGTGCACCTCAGACGCACCGGCGCTCTTGGCGATGTCGCACATCATCAGCAGCCCCAGCAAATGGTCGCTGACCGGCGGTGTGAGGGACTGCACAATGTAGACAATGCGTCCACGCACGCTGGCGCCCAATTGAATGTATAGGTTATCGTTGCTGAACTTAGAAAAAAATGCTTCTTCCAACGGCACGCCCAGGTAGCCGGTGATTTTTTCGGCCAGGGGCACGTTGGAACGGCCGCTAAAAAAGCGCACGTTTTGTACATCTAACAAGGGGGTCTGCTCTTCCATTTTCTCGAACTCTCCTCTCCTGATAGGGTCTTTATCTGTGTTGTTGGGATGCGTCATTCGTTATCGTTTGGCTGGTCATGTGCTGTACGCCGCTAAAAAACGGCCGTCACCCTCAGGGCTTCGGCCAGGCGTTGGCGGTAAGCGGCGGCGGAGATTTCTATCGCGCCGAAACGCTGTAGGTGAGGCGTCGTGTACTGCACGTCCAACAAGCGATAGCCCTGCGCCCGCAAATGCTGTACCAGGTGAACCAGGGCCACCTTGCTGGCGTCGGTTTCATAGGAAAACATGCTTTCGCCGGCAAACAGACCTTGTACGGCTACGCCGTATAAACCGCCTACCAGACGGCCGTTCCGCCACGTTTCCACACTGTGCGCATACCCCAGGCGGTGCAGCAGCGTGTATGCGGCGATGATGTCGCTGTTGATCCAGGTGTCTTCACGCCCTGGCGTTGGGGCGGCGCAGGCATGGATGACGGCCGTAAACGCCGTGTTCCGCCGAACCGCATACGCCCCCTTCTTTAAAGTACGCTGCAAAGACCGCGAGACGTGAAAACTGTCCAATGGCAATATCGTCCGCGGGTCCGGCTCGTGCCAATATAGTTCGCCATCCTCGTGGGCCATGGGGAACCACCCCTGGCTGTAAGCAGACAGCAGCAGTTCCGGTGGCAGCCGCATCGCTTTTTGTTAACGTTCCTGCCCGGCGTATGCCGTTAAAAAGCGAATGCTGGTTTCGATGCCGCGATAGAAGTTGGGCAAGTAAAAGCGTTCGTCAGGAGCATGGATGCGGTCATCTGGCAGGCCAAAACCCATCAGCACCGTCTCTAACCCCAAAAACTCCTGAAACTGTCCCACCACCGGAATTGATCCTCCCTCGCGCATGAAGACCGGTGTTTTGCCGAAGCTGGCTTCAAAAGCGGTAACGGCCGCTTTCATGGCCGGTATGTTCAGGTCGGTGATGGAGGCCGGCGCGCCGCTGCGGCCGTGAATGGTCACTTGAACCGTCGGGGGAAGGATAGACTCGACATAATCTCTGAACAATTGGGCGATTTCTTGCGGGTCCTGGTCAGGAACCAGGCGCATGGACAGTTTGCAATGAACCGAAGACGGCAAGACCGTTTTGCCGCCAGGGCCGGTGTAGCCGCCGATGATGCCATGCACGTCCAGCGTGGGCCGCGCCCCCAGGCGCTCGACCAGGGTGTATTCCGGCTCACCCCAGGCTTGCGGCGCGCCGGTTTCCGCCAGCCAATGGGACTCGTCCAGGGGTAGTTGGGCCAACAAGGCGCGTTCCGCCGGGCTAAGGGGGCGTACTTTGTCGTAGAAACCGGGGATGAGGACACGGCCGTCTCGGTCTTTCAGTTGGGCGATGAGGTGGCCCAGGACGTTGAGCGGGTTGTCTATGCCACCGCCAAAACTGCCAGAATGCAGGTCGCGGGCAGGGCCGGTGATGTCCATCAAGATATAACACATGCCGCGTAAGCCGTAGACAATGCTCGGCGTATTGGCGTTGATCATGCCGGTGTCCGACACCAGCGCCACGTTGGCTTGCAGCAGGTCTCGGTTTTGGACGATGAAGGATTTCAGGCTGGCGCCGCCGCTCTCTTCTTCGCCTTCGATGATGAATTTGACGTTAACCGGCAGACGGCCGTTGGCCTTTAGATGCGCCTCTACGGCTTTAATATGAACATACATCTGCCCTTTGTCGTCCGACGCGCCGCGGGCGTAGAGATAATCGCCAATGGTGGTGGGTTCAAAGGGGGGTGTGTGCCATTCTTCCAGCGGGTCGGCCGGCTGTACGTCATAATGACCGTAAATCAGCACGGTGGGCGCATTTGACCCGGCGTGCAGCCAATCGGCGTAGACCAGGGGGTAGCCTTCGGTGGGGATGACGGCGACATTTTCCAGGACGGCCGTGCGCATGGCGGCGGCTACCCATTCCGCTGCTCTAACGGTGTTCGCAGCCTGATCGGGTTGGGTGCTTATGCTGGGAATGCGCAAAAAATCTATCAGTTCCGCAGCATAGTCAGCCCGATGCTGCTGCGCATATTCCAATGGGCTTAACATAACTACTCTCCACTTCGTTTTGTGCGATGTGCTGCCTTACCGACCCCCACAAAAATCCGCAAATTACCCAGATTTCGCAGATTGGTAGAAAATCCGTATCATCTGTGGGAACATGCCTGACTCTGGTTGATTCAGGTCAAGTATACTCAACAGCCAAAACGCATTATAACGTACAGGGTTGGGAATGACGACAGAATTACAGACACAGAAAGTAGAATTAGGCCACGCCGCGCTGTTGGAAAGCATCTTGTTTGTTGCCAGTGGACCGGTGGCTGCTTCGCGGTTGGCAAAAATCTTGGAGATTTCGGCCGGGGCGGTGGAGAGTTTGCTGCACGATCTGGAGGCGACCTACGCCGGACGGGGTTTGCGGCTGCAATGGACGGGCAGCGCCGTGCAGTTGACCACAGCGCCGGAGGCCAGCGACGTGGTGGAACGATTTTTGGGTTTGGAAGTGACCACGCGCATCAGCCCGGCCGCTTTGGAGGTGTTGGCGATGGTGGCCTATATGCAGCCCATCACCCGGCCGCAAATTGACCAGATTCGCGGCGTTAACTCAGACGGGGCGCTGCGGACGCTGTTGAGCAAGGGATTAGTGGAAGAAAACGGCCGTCTCGATACCCCCGGCCGCCCCATTTTATATGGCACAACACCGCAGTTTTTGCAGCATTTTGGCCTGGGCAGCCTGCGCGAACTGCCAGCGCTGGAAGAAGAAGCGGCGATTGGCGATTGACGATTGGTCCTGAGCTTGCCGAAGGAAACTCGCCCTACACATCTTGCCAATCGGTGGCTGCGCCGGGCCAATCTATGATGGCGTGGCGCTGGATAACCAGGAGACGGCCGTCTTCGTCCCGTATCCCCACGCTGCTCAGGTCCCACCATTCGGCCGTACCGCTGAGCTGGCGACCAGAGCGTAAAGTCAGCCAGACACTCTCTTTGCTCTTAAGGGCGCGGGCGATGTAAAAGGTAAGGTATTTGCGCGGTCGGGCGTTGTGCCATTCAAACTCTGCCACAGGACGGCCGTAATATTCCGCCAGTTTTGCCACCAATTCCGCATCATGTACCGGGCGGTACTGTTTTTCAGCCAGGTTAATGGCTGTGGGCTTCTCCAGGCCAATGGCCTGAGAAATTTCCAGTGGATGGATGCCGCCTTGCCGGGCGCGCAGGTAGCGCAGATGATCACTAAGACTCATGCGGCCTCCTCGGCGGCGGCCGGAGCCACCTGATAATAAGCCAGAGCCAGCTTGTTAATGGTTGTTTCCACGCCGTCGGCCTGCTGAATGGTGATGTTGAACGGACTAAAGCCAATGATGCGGCCGGTAAATGTGGTCTCGTCTAGCAGGGTAAAGGCAACTGCGTCGCCGGCTTCCTGGCGCGTTTGCAGGTAACGGGCCTCATATTCATCCACCCCTTCCGGCGTTAGCGCCCGCCAGCGCCGGGTATCCGGCGGGCGAACGCCCTGGCTGGCTTTTTTCGTTTTCATTTCCCGGTCGTAAACGCCAAGCCAACTGCGGGCTTCGTGAAAGGTTAACTCGTTGAGCGGTTTGCCAATTTGTTCGGTGACGGCCGTTTCATCCAGCCCCAGATTCTGCCCCAGGCCGAGTAAATGGGCGATCTGCCCGTCGGTTGCCGGAAGCGTCTTCTGCTCCTTTTTTGCCTTCTTGGGAGTGGACGGTTTTTCTTCTGCCCTGGCTTGATCTGCCTGTGGCGGTTTTGGCTGTTGCACTGGTTTGGGTGGCTTGGGGGCGGGCGGTTCCGGTTTATTTTTGGGTATCGGGTCAGACTGGAATTTAATCTCGGCCCTGTCAACAAACAGCGCCCTGGCTAATTTATCCAGATCGGCTATTTTGACTTGCTCACCAGCCTCATAAGCGTAAATATTCTTAGCCAATACGCCGCTTTTGGCCGCCAACTGCTTAACCGTCAGGTTACGTTGTTTTCTTAGTTCCCAAAGATTTTTGCTCATGGTTGCCTCTTCACTAAATTTCAAAGATTACACAGATTTCACCGATTTATGTAATGGTCACGATTTGGTTGGAAACGCTGTCATTCTGACGAGTCTTCGAGGAAGAATCCCCTTGCTGCCGACAAATAGGGATTCTTCGCTCCGGAGACTCCGCTCAGAACTTGTCCTGAGTCTGTCGAAGGAATGACTTCGACCAAATTGTGACCATTACAGATTTCACCGATTTAAAACCTGTGAAATCTGTGGACCAATTTCCTGTGTGCTGAACAAGCATTTCACTCAGAGGGTACTACTTTAACAAAAAACGGATAAAACGAAAATGAACTTGCCGACAGTGGCTTAATCGTTACAATAACTGACCAACCGGAGAGCAAATGAGCGATTTAATTGTTTTGGCTTTCGACAATCCCACCGGCGCTTTTCAACTGCGTGACAGGCTGATTAAGCTGCAAAAGCAGCACATCATCACATTGGAAGATGCGGCCGTTGTTGTGCGCCAAGAAGATGGCAAAGTCAAAGTAAAACAGGTAACCAGTCTGGCAGGCGCTGGCGCGTTGGGCGGCGCTTTTTGGGGCATGTTGATTGGCCTGTTGTTTTGGATGCCCTGGTTGGGGCTGGCTATTGGCGCTGTCACCGGCGCGTTGGCCGGTAAATTCTCCGATATTGGCGTAGATGACGCTTTTATCAAGGAAGTCGGCGGGGCGATTGAGCCGGGACACTCAGCGCTGTTTCTGTTGGTCCGCGACGCTACAGCCGACAGGTTGATGGAGCAAATCACCGAATTCGACGCCAAAGTGCTGCAAACCTCGTTGTCGCTGGAAAATGAGGGCAAATTGCGTGACCTGTTTAGCGCCGAAGACGTGGACGATGAAACGGAATACTTCGGGGGGCCGCAGCATGAGTAAAAAATCTAGCATGAGTATCGCTGGATTGGGTGTGGTGGGGGCTGGCGCGGCGTTGGCCTATTTCCTGCGCAAAAATATCTTCGAGCGCGCCCTGGATTTACCACCGGCCCATTACAAATTCAGCGTCAGCCGCAATGTTCGCATTGCCGCCGCCGATGGCGTTCACCTGGCAAGTGACGTTTACGTGCCTGAATCGCAACGGCCGTTACCCACCGTCCTTCTGCGCACCCCTTACGGCCGTTCCGGGTCTATGGGTGGCATCATGGTCTTCATCTCCGGCCGCTTCGCCGAACGGGGCTACAACGTGGTCTGCCAGGACGTGCGCGGCCGGTTCGACTCCGAGGGCGAATTTGAACCCTTCGTCTACGAAAAAGATGACGGCCTGGCTACCCTGCGCTGGATCACCGCGCAGCCCTGGTCCGATGGCGCAGTGGGCATGTGGGGACCCAGTTACCTGGGTTACACCCAGTGGGCGGCCGCCGCCGCCGATGGCGATGTTGTCAAAGCCCTGGTTCCCCTCATCACCCAATCCAACATGGTAGACGTGGCCGACAACGGCGCGGCGTTGGACACCATCCTGCGGTGGGTCTTCATCACCGAAGTCATGACCGACGACGCCCTCCCCCTGCTGGTGCGCGCCCGCCAGGCTTTACAACCCGACATCCAAAACCGCTCTCTGGCAGCCGGTTTTGATCACCTGCCCATATGCACCGCCGACGAAGTGATTCTGCGGAAAGAAGTGCCTTTTTTTCGTACCTGGGTGCAGCATTTTGGCAAAGAGAGCGACCCCTATTTTGCTCGTGTGGACCTGCGCCGCGAAGTACCCCATGTCAAAGCGCCGGTCCATTTGATGGGCGGCTGGTATGACATTTTCCTGCCTGGCCTGTTGGAAGATTATGCGCTGCTGCAAAAGACCGGGAAACGGCCGTATCTCACCATCGGCCCCTATCATCATTTCAGCTTTGGCAAGCAGCTGCAAACCCTCAGCGATACCATCGCCTGGTTCGACGCCCACCTGAAGGGCAAACCAGAAGCGCTGCGCCCCAAGCCGGTACAGCTTTATCTGATGGGGGCCGATGAATGGCGCAGTTTTGACCAATGGCCGCCGCCGCACCACCCAGTTTACTATTATTTGCAAGGCCAGGGAACAGAAGACGGCCGTCTCACGCGCCAACCCCCACCGGCCAACAACCGCCCAGACCAATACCGCTACGACCCCGCCGATCCGACGCCCAACATTGGTGGGCCGCTGCTTTCCGGCGACGCCGGCCCGGTGGATAACCGCTCGCTGGAAGCGCGTCCCGACGTACTCACCTTCACGTCGCCGCCGCTCAACGCTGCTCTGGACGTGATCGGCCCGGTGCGCTTGCGGCTGTACGTCCGGTCCAGCACGCCGTATACCGACTTTTTTGGCCGGTTGTGCGACGTGCATGAAGACGGCCGTTCCCTGAACATTTGCGACGGTTTGCTGCGCCTGGAACCAGGCAAAGGGGAGCGCCAGTCAGATGGCAGCCTGTGCCTGGAGATCAGCCTCAGCGCCACCGCCCACCGCTTCCTGGCCGGCCACCGCCTGCGCCTGCAAGTTTCCAGCGGCGCCCACCCGCGCATCAGCCGCAACCTGGGAACCGGCGAACCGGTTCTAACCAGCACGCGCATGGTCCCCGCCGACCAGACCATTTACCACGACCCCACTCATCCCTCCGCGCTCATCCTGCCATTTACGTAAAGCGACTCATCCTTGGGCGCTGCCGCCCGAGACCAATGGAATCTCGCCCATTTCCCACGAGACCAACAGCGGCACGGCCGTAAAAATGGAACTGTACGTCCCACTCAACAGTCCCACAAACAAGACAGCGATAAACGGCTTAATCGAAGCCCCACCAAACAACAAAATTGAAACCAACACAAACATCGCGCTCAACTGCGTAATCATGGAGCGCTTGATCGTTTCCTTCACCGACCGGTTGACCAGCGCCTCAAACGAATTGCTGCGCCGCCGCAAACTGTTCTCCCGAATCCGGTCGAACACGACGATGGTGTCTTGCAGCGAAAAACCGGCCACCGTCAGCACCCCTGTCAAAAACAAAGCATCCACTTCCCAGCCAGAAATCATGCCCATGATGGCCGCAAAGCCAAAGATGACAAACAAATCGTGGAACATGGCCGCCACCGCACACACCCCAAACCGAAAGGAATTGGGAACCTGCCGGAAAGCGAACATGATATAAAACAAAATCACCACGCCAGAAACAACAACAGCTATCAACGCCGCCCGCGTCACCTCCTGCCCCACCGCCGGGCTGACGGTGGTCACCGAAAAAGTACCGGCCACCAACGGGGCCAGACTGGTCAGCACCGTTTCCAGGTCGTGGGCCTGTTCAGCGTCCACAAACTCGGTGCGGATTTGCCACGCATTGCTCAAATCCTGTCCGCGCAAAGCGGTGATGGACGGGTTGCTGATGCCCGCCCCGGTAAACACCTCGCGCACCTGTTCTTCGGTAACAGTCGTGGCAAACTGAATTTCGAACCGCGACCCACCCAGAAAATCGACGCCCAATGGGAAAATTTTGCCCGTACTAACCACAGAGTAAAGCATCGCCAAAAGGCCCAGGCCAATGATGACCCCCGAAAACAGATAAAAATAACGCCGTTTTTGTACAAACGTTTCAAACATGATTATGCTCCTAACAACCAGCGACGTTTCGCCATCCAATCGGCCGAGCCACCAATGACCAGGTTGACCAACGTGCGCGTAACGAGAACGGCCGTAAACATACTAATCGCCACCCCAATCGCCAGCGTCACGGCAAAACCCTGCACCGCACTGGCCCCAAAACTTCGGCCAAACCCGCCCAAAATCAGGCAAATCACCAGCGTGGCAATGTTCGAGTCCCGAATTGATGTCCAGGCGCGCTGAAAGCCCGACTGCACCGCCTCGTCCACCTTGCGACCCCGCGCCAATTCCTCTTTCATGCGCTCAAATACCAACACATTGGCGTCCACCGCCATGCCCAGCGACAATAAAAAGCCGGTGATGGCCGGCAGTGTCAACGTCACCGGCAGCCCCATAAAAACGGCAAAATTCAGCAGCGCATACACCAGCAATGCCACCGCCGCCAGCACCCCTGGCAGCCGGTAATAGCCAATCATAAATATAAGCACCAGAATCACGCCTATAATGCCGGCGTCAATGCTGGCCCGCACCGACTGTTCACCCAGTGTAGCCCCGACCAGCCGCGTACTCTCTATACGCAACGGGATGGGCAAGCTGCCAAAGCGCAGTTGCAAAGCCAGCTTTTGCGCCTCTTCCAGCGTAAAATTACCGGTGATTGTGCCGCTGCCACCGGAAATAACCGAGCTGATGCGTGGGCTAGAAATCACCTGTTTATCCAACACAATGGTCAAAAAACGCCCCTGGTTGCGCCGCGTATAGTCGGCAAAAAAGTCTACTTTATCCGGAATCAAACCGAAGGAAACATAATATTGGCCTATCTGGTCCAGTTCTGACTGCGCCTGCCGCAGATCGGCCCCGGTCATCACCGTTTCAAACGTCGGCGCGGGGTCCTGAATAGGGGTGTCCAGCGGCGCGCCAACAGGCAGCTCGCAGCGCGACGGCCCGGTACTCAACGAGGTGCGTACGCAGAATCCTTCCGGCAGCGGCTGTGCGCCGGAATCAATAAATTCCAACAAAGCGGTTTCCTGAATGAGTGAGATAGCCTGATCTGGATTCTCTACCCCCGGCAGCTCCACCAGAATACGGCGGTCGCCCTCTATTTGCACCAGCGGTTCGGAAACGCCCAGGGCATTCACGCGCTGGGCGACGATCTGGCGCGCGGTGTCCATATCTTCCCGCGCAATGTTTTGTTCGGCCGGCACATCGGCTTCTAACAGTACTTGCAGCCCACCTTGCAAATCCAACCCGCGCTGGATGGGGTAAGCCGGGTTCACGACCAGCCAAATGGCCGCGCCAATCACCAGCAAGATGACTACCAGCCAGATAAGGTCTCGTTGATATTGCATAAGCAGTTTCCTTTATGCCACAATTCAAGTCCCCGGCGCTGCAAGAACGCCGGGGACTTTGGGCATTATAGGCGCAACCTAAAAGAAATGCCACCCACAGCCCAGCGCGGAATGCGCCTCGCTGCTGTGTTAAGCGGCCTGATTGACTGACAAAACTTATCTAACCGCGGAGAACGCAGTGAGCGCGGAGGCTGTACCAGAGAAAATCTCCGCGGTGATAATCTGAGATTTGTCAGTCAACCAGGTTAAGCGGCAATTCAAATTGTGGTAGAGGCGGGACGGCGCGGACAAGCGGCAGCAGAGGTGTTGGAGAATGGCTGAGACGTTGGCCCGCCTGTCCCGCCCCTACGAGCAGGTTCATCATTGGAATTGCTGGTTAAGCGGGGTGAATATGCGTCAGTTAGCGGCCACAATCCGACCCTGTTTGATAACGGTTTGCACCAGATTAACGCCATAACGGTAGCCCAGATGACGATAATCGGTCGTCGTCAGGATGAGCATATCGGCCTGTTTGCCTGGTTCCAGGCTGCCAACTTCGTGGCCGCGACCGATTGCGTGGGCGCTGTTCAGCGTGGCCGCGGCCAATGCCTGCGCCTGAGTCAGCCGCATGTAGCGGCAGGCCAGGGCGATGACCATCTGCATAGATTCGCACCAGCTTGTGCCAGGGTTGCAGTCTGTGGCCAGGGCCAGCGCGCCGCCAGCCGCCAGAATGGCCTGCGCGGGCGTATACTTGCTGTGCCCCAGACCAAAGGGCGTGCCAGGCAGCCCGACAGCGATGGTTTCGCCCTGCCCCAGGGCGGCGATGTCGGCCGCCGGGGTTTCCACCAGGTGATCGGCCGAGACAGCGCCCAATTCAACGGCCAGTTTGGTCCCGCCCAGACCGACAAATTCATCAGCGTGGACCTTAAGACCGTAACCCAGTTCTTTGGCCCGCACCAGGATGCGCCGGGTCTGGGCCAGGTCGAAGACGCCTTCTTCACAAAAGACATCGCAAAAGAGCGAACGGCCGTTTCTCACCATCCATTCCGCCCCGGCAGGCAGCATCTCCTCTATCACCAGGTCTACATAGTCATCGGTACGGCCGCGATATTCGCTGGGCACGGCGTGGGCAGGCAAGAATGTGGGCGTTATGTCAACAGGTTGACGGCCGTCCAACGCAACAATGGCGTCCAACAGCTTCAATTCAGCTTCCACAGACAGGCCATAGCCGGTTTTGGCTTCCATGCTGGTGGTTCCGTAACGCAGCATGGCATCCAGACGGGGCAGATTGGCGGCCACCAATTCGTCCACAGTGGCCGCGCGGACCTGACGCACGGTGGACATAATGCCACCACCAGCGGCCATAATCTCCATGTAGGTCGCCCCGGCCAGGCGCTGCTCGAATTCGCCGGCCCGATCACCGGCCCAGGGGATGTGGGTATGGGGGTCTACAAAACCGGGGATGAGACAACGGCCGTTGGCGTTGATGGTCTGGTCGGCGGCGTACTGAGATTGGAGTACGGCCGTTGGCCCCACAGCCACAATCAACCCATCCCGCGCGGCAACCGCGCCATCGGCTATGACAGCCAATTCACCCAATGCCGCGCCGCGCTGCGGCCCCTCACTGCCGGGAACCACACACAACTGCCCGGCGGAATGAATCAATAAGTCTACACGTTCCATCGTTTCTCCATGGCCCCTGATAAAAATACTAAAATCCTTCGTCAAAAGCAACACCAACCAAGGCGACAAATTTGCAGGATGATAAGTTGACAAGGTAGCAAATTGCCGGCATCTACAAATAATGACAGGAGACTATCTGGTGAATTTGCGCTTTTCACATATTGGCAGATGTGCCATAATTTTCGCCATCAGTTTGCTGCCTAAAACATACAGACTGGCAGCCTAATCCGTATTCAGTGTTCAGTAACCAGTTTTCAGTCAGCGCTACCCCTAGAAAACGCGCACTAAAAACCGAAAACTGAACACCGAAAACTGAAAACTGGACACTGGACACTGGACACTAAATAAGGAAAACCATGGTCACCGGTATTTATCAGTCCTTGATGATGTCATTGGGAATCGTACCGTTTTATATCACCGATACATATTTTCACCACAAATATGATCCAAAACGGGATTCTGGAAAATCGGGGCGAAGCTGGCTCATCGTGGGCGGTTCATTGATAGTGGCTGCTGTGCTTTTTTTGCAGCCGGTCACGAACCGGTTTGTGCCCTCTCCCTTTGCGTTCTTCGACAGCAGCCACCAGAAAAACCGCACCGTTAAGTGATCATCTAGAAATTACATGGCCCAGATTGGACCAATCTTGGAGATTGGTCCAATCTAAAAAATAAGCAGCCGGCTATCAGCCACAAATGGTAAGTACCGGTTCAGTCCCCTTGCAAATCCTCCCGGAGGCCGACAAGACAGGCGGAGATTCGCTCCCATCAGCCTCCGGGAGGGTCTATTTTTGCGAACCCTGGGGCTGGTTGGCTGGCAGCGCCTTGTACTTTGTAAACGTCGGCAGTCGTGCTATGCTTAGATGGCAACACATCAGTGAATGGGAGAGTGTGCGCCGTTTATGGAACTTCAAGCAGTCACCGGACAACTGGTTATCATCAACGGTCAGGTACAGGCCCCAACCGGGCATCGGCCAACCGGCAAAACGACGACGCCCGGTTTATTGGTTCAATCCGCGCCGCCCAAAGCCACCCGCAGCCGCCGTCGGGACATATTATTCGTCCACCTCACGCTGAGTGGTCAGATAGATGAAACGGCCGTCCTCGCCCAAGACCTGCTGGACCTCATCAGCCGCCACTTTTACCAGGCCACGGGCAGCATCACCGCCGCCCTGCGTCAGGCCATCACCGAAGCCAACCAGCGTCTGCTGCGCCTGAACCTGGAAGACAAAGGCCCCACGCGAGTAGGCGCTATTTCCTGCGCGGCTTTGCACGATGGCGAGTTGTTCCTGCTGCAAGCGGGTGAAGGACTGGCTTTTTTAGGCCACAATTTTGGCGTCGAACGCCTGCCGGCCGAACCATCGGCGCAGGCCACACCGCTGGGACGCAGCGCCGGGCTGCATGTGCGCTACTTCCACCATCGCTTGCAAAATGGCAATTTGCTGCTGCTGGCCGACCCACGCATCAGCAATTTAACGGCCGAAGCGCTGGCCCCGGCGCTGGTAGACACCGATGTCGAGAGCGGCCTGCTGGCTTTGCCAACGGCCGTTGGCCCTCAAGCCACCGCCCGCCTGCTGCTGATCGAGTTTACAACCGATGAAATCGGCGATGAAATCGGCGACGCCACCGTGATTGCCGCCAGCGAACCGGTGGCCGCAGCCGTGACTCCAACGCCCGTTGCCGCAACGCCCGTTGTCCCAACGGCCAATCCGCTAGCCGCCACCTTTCCCCAACCCATCCGCGAAAGTGACCAAACCACCAGCCCTACACCGCGGCGCGCAACCGCCGAACGGCCGTCGCCCACCAGCGCCAGCGTCAATCAAATCGCCGCCGATGTGCAGACCAGCGCTCGCAAAACTGGGGCCGCCGCCGCCTTCGGCCTGGCTAACTTCACCGACTGGCTGACCGACATGCTGCTCCGACTGCGCCCGCCGCGGCCGGAAGACGACGAACCAACCAATTGGGCCATCCCGGCCACCATCGCCATTATTGTCCCCCTGTTGGTCGCCATCATTGTCACCAGTGTCTATCTGGAACGCGGCCGGGTGCGCCGCTTTGCCGAGCTAAAAACAGAAATGGGGCAAGAGATTGGTCTGGCTGACGGCGCCGACAGCCGCGATCAGGCGCGGCAGTCTTACGATCGGGTCATCCTCCTGGCCGACGAAGCCGACGCTTTACGGGCGGGTGATGGTGAAATCAGCCGCCTGCGCCAACAAGCGATGACGGCGCTGGACCAGCTAGACGGGGTTTCCCGTTTACAAGCCCGGCAGCTGTACGAATTTACCAGCGACATTCAGCTGACCGACGTTGTGCTGCAAGGCGGGTTCGACGGAGGCGTTTTTACGCTAGACAGCAGCAGCAACGTTTATTTCCACGCCAGTGATGCGTCGTACCTGAACTTATCCGGCGCGCCCACGCAGATTGTTTTCAGCGGCAAAGCATTGGGCAGCCATGTGGTGGGTAAGGTGGTAGATATGACGTGGCGGCCAGCGGGCACGGCCGTTTCTCGCGCCGGGCTGGCCATGTTAGACAGCAAAGGGGCACTCCTGACCTACTTCCCCAATATGCAAGATACGCGGGTGGCGCCGTTGGGTCTTTCTAGCGTCTGGCAAATTGCCACCGCCCTGGCCTTTTTCAACGAACGTCTATACATTTTGGACCCTGGGGCACGGGAAATCTGGAAGTATTTTCCCGACAGCGACGGCTTCCTCATTAAGGACGACGAGCAGGTATTGGTGTTGGACTCCAGCGCCGATTTGAACGCGGCTGTAGACCTGGACCTGTACAGCGAGGATGGCTCGCTGCTGCTGTTGTATGGCGACGGCCGTCTCCGTTACTACGACACACGCTCCGGCCGGGTGCAGTGGGACGAAGCCGAACTGCTAAAAAACGGCGGCCTGACCATCCCCCTGGTCTCACCCACCGCCGCCCAACTGGTGGGCCGGGGATTAAACGCCTCCATTTTTGTGGCCGATCCGGGCAGCGGCCGTATCCTGCAAATTGCACGCGGAGGCCGGGTTATCGCCCAATACCGCGCCACCAACGAAGCCGGGACGGAGCTGTTCAGCCATGTCCAGGGTTTCGCCGTCGCCGAAGCCCCCCTGCGCATCTTCATCACCGACGGCAGCAAACTGTACGTCGCCACCCAGAACTAGACTTAACCTGTCAGTTTTGCGCTTTTTCGTCCACAGGTGGGTGTATCAGAGCGACTTCATGCCGGGGGAACGCCAGGTCAATGCCCTGAGCGGCAAACTCCAGCCGAATCCGCCGCCGCAGTTCCCGCTGTACCGCCCAATGTTGGTTGGGCGCGGTTTTAACCATCAGGCGCAGCCGCACGGCCCAATCCTCCAACCCCTCCACGCCGGTTACTTGCGGCCGTTCTCGCAGCAAAAGAGCCATCTCGGCGTCAGCCGCCAGCCCATCGCCGATGGCTTGCAGCACGCTCAGGGCGCGGTCAACGTCGGCTTCATAGGTGATGCTGACGTCTACAATGGCCCGCGACCACCCACGGCTGCGATTGGCGACAATGCGGATTTCGCCGTTGGGGATAACGTATAACACGCCGGCCACGTCGCGTATCATCGTGGTCCGCAGTGTCATCTCTTCAATCGTACCGACCACGCCATTGACCTCGATCACATCTTCGACCATATACTGATTTTCGATCAGGATAAACAGGCCGCTGATGGTGTCTTTAACCAGGGTTTGCGCGCCTAAGCCGAACGCCAGGCCCACCACGCCCACGCTGGCTAACAGCGGCGCGACCGGCACGCCGACTTCTTGCAGCACCATGACAACGGCCGTTGCCACAATCAACACCGATCCCGCACTTCTGAGGACAGTAGAAATTGTCTTGGCGCGTTTGTCCAACGCGCTGCCTGCCTCGCCGTCTATCAAACTCACGCGGTGGGTGGCATAGCGCACCACCGCACCCAGCAGGAAATTGGCGACCAAACTCAAAACAAGGATCGCCAAAATGGTCAGGCCATGAGCCACAAACCATCGTTGTATTTGTTCCAGCACGTTGGTCATCCATCACCTCTCTGGGATCATCACGGCTGAGCTAACGTATCCATTCAGCCCTCTTGCCCCCTCCCCAACCCTCTCCCTCTGGGAGAGGGAGCAAGTTCCCTCCCCCTTTGGGGAAGGGTTAGGGAGGGGTGAACGCTTACAGCTGACAGCCTGTCGGAGAACTCAGGATAGATACACGCATTGAACAGGTTCGACGGGTTTTTACGGATAAATCACCAGAAAATCGGTGTAAATCCGTTAAATCCGTGTCATCCGTGAATCCATTTCTACTTTTCCGACAGCCCGCTTGAAGTAGAACTTCTTCTCTGGTCGGCCGCAACCCAATTGACAGCGGATTGGCAGGGTTTACGGATTCTTTTTTTCCTCGACTACTCTCGTCTGCAAATCCTGGAAAGCCGTGTTCTGCGGCCTTGGAAAATGAGATTTGTCAGTCAATCAGTTGTTCAGGTAATAAAAATGACGAAAGAGCTGCCCCTTTCGTCATTTCATGGGTGTCCAGAGAAATCCTCATGCAATTTGTAGAACGATTTTCCAAATCGTTCTCTGGGTGATTTGGAGAATCGCCCCCATCCGCAGGAATGGACTTTTTTGGACAGCCATACGGCGCATTTTCGTTTATAACTCGCCAGCGAAAGAAGTTCTACCCCTTCTCAGAGGTTGGACTTCTGGGCGTCGCTTAGAAATAAGTCAGACCGTCATCGCCTTCCAGGCCGCCGTCGTCTTCGAGGTCGTCGAAATCTTCGTCGTCGAACTCCTCATCATCAAAGTCATCGTCGTCTATCTCTACCACCTCATAATCCAGAGACACCCACAAAGAGAGCATGGGGCCTTCGTCCACCGTTTCCAGCCGCATCGCTACCACATCTGCCTGCTGGCGCAGGCGCATTTCATCCGGATAATCTAGTTTGACCGGACGACCCTCACGCCAGGCGTCCTGGCAGCGCCCCAGGATGTCATTGCCTTTGGCGGTTCGCAGTTGGCATAAAGCAATCGCCCGGTCGTCTGGACCCTCGTGAATAGATTGAAGCCACCGCTGGGGCGTCGGATGAAAATCGGGGGTTGGGCCTTCAATAATGGTAATGAGTTCGGGTTTTATTGCCGACATGATTCACCTTCTCGTTCAATTTATCGCGCGCACAGGGGATACTGGAGACCGTAGCCCACTGCTGCGGACAATAGTCTACTGTCTGAACGGCCGTCTGGCAATACCTCTTATGGACTAATTACGACCGCGGTGCTTGTTGAGTCCCCGGCGCCGGGCAGACGCCGGGGACCCCAGACATTATTGCGCGGCAGCCAACGCGGCGATGGCCCCATCAACCATGCGGATGTCCAACTGCCCGTTCTGGATGGTGAAAGAGGCGGCCATTTGCAGCGCGGCCAGGAATTGGGCCTCTTGCTGCATTTTGCCTTCCGGTTCCGGGCAGTAAGCGCGGGTGGTAGCCAATAGGCCGACCGACAAAGCGTCGCCATTAACGGTGTACGGCCCAAAATATTGGTTGCAGCCGGCCGAACCCTGCACATTACCATCCTCGCCAAAGCTCATGGTTATTTCCGTGCCATCCAGCAGACCAACAGCGGCCTGGAGGCCATTGTTGAACAGGGTCACAGTCCAGACAGGACCAACCAGATCGGCGGCCTGGGCGACGGTGAACGAAGCCATCAACGCGCCGCTGGCGTCGCGCAGCTCCAGCACGTCGCCCTGGATGGCGTAGGTGGCGGCGTTGGGCAGCGCGGCCAGGAAAGCTGTCTCTTGCTGCATCACATCTTCGGCACAGGCGATCATCGTGCTGGCAATGTTGGGATTGATGCTGATGCTGCCGCTGTCTACGGTAAAGGAGGTGGTGTAATTGTTGCAGCCTGCGCTGCCGGCGAGCGTGCCATCATCGGCAAAAACGGCCGTCACCTGCGTCCCCGCCACCGGCGAGACAACGCCACCCAGCCCGTTGTTATAACCGGTCATTTGCCAGTTGGTTCCGGTGAGCGGTGTGGGCGCAACGGATGTAAACGCCGCCACTATCCCGCCATTGGCGTCCAACAGCTTCAGCGCATCGCCTTCCAGCGCAAACGTCACGGTGTTGGTCAGCGCCGCCAGGTAAGCCATTTCGCGCTGCATCGCCGCTTCGTCGCACATCATCATGGTGCTGGCGATGGCGCTGTTGAAGGTGAGGCTGCTGCCGCTGACTGTGAATGACGTGGTGTAGTTGTTGCAGCCGGCGTTGCCGCTGAGGGTACCATCTTCGCCAAAGACGGCCGTAATTTTTGCCCCATCGGGCACGGCCACCACACTGCCCGGCGCATCGCTGTAATCGGTGAGCTGCCAGACCCCCACCAGGGAAGCGTCCGACTCCGGCGCGGCGGCGCTGTACGAGGCGATCAACGCGCCGTTGGCGTTGCGCAGTTCCAGCGAATCTCCTTGGATGGCATAGGTGGTGGCGACAGGCAAGGCCGCCAGATAAGCGGTTTCTTGCTGCATCAGATCTTCAGCGCACAGTATTGTGGTGGTGGCGATGCTACCGGCGATGCTGATGCTGCCGCCATCGGTCGTAAAGGAGGTGTTGTAGTTATTGCAACCGGCGCTGCCGCTCAAGGCGCCATCTTCGCCAAAAACGGCCGTAATCGTCGAACCGGCCACCGGGGAGACCACAGCATCCTGCCCGTTGTTGAACCCGGTCAACTGCCAGGTTGTGCCGGTGAGGGAAGTGGGGATGACGGCCGTGAACACAGCCAGCGGCGCGCCGGCGGCGTCAGTCAGGGTCAGGGTGCTGCCGCTAATCTGCCAGGCGGTCGCTGTGGATAAGGCGGCCAGGTAAGCCGTCTCCTGCTGCATGACCGGGTCCGCGCAGGCCATCATGGTGCTGCCAATCTGCGGATCAATGGTGATGGTCTGGCCATCTACCTGGTAAGAGGTGAAGTAATTGTTGCACCCGGCGCTGCCGCCCAACGAACCATCGGCGGCAAAGACGGCCGTTACTGCCGTATCGGCCACAACCGCTGCCCCCTGGAGGCTTTGCAGCTGCCACAACGCGCCGACCAATGGCAGCGCATCGCCTGTGGCATCCCCGGTGACGACCGTTTGTGTTGTGCCTACCGGCGTCTGGCTGACGATGTTCACCAGCGTGTACTGCAACGAAGAGCCATCGGCCGGCGGGTTTTCGATGGTGGTCACGGTGACCAGCAGTTCATACTCGTAGCCGGGTTCAAAGGTGAATCCGGTGATCTGCTGGTAGAACAGAGTGTAGGCATCGGCCGGATTTTCTCTGACCTGCATACACTTTTGCGGCGCGACGCCGACACAATCCACCAGTTCCGAGCCGACGTACAAGGTCTTTACTTCGCCTTCCACACTGGGCTGTACGGCCGTTCCGTCAGCCTCACTGGTGGCGGCCGGTTGGTCCTGGTCTGTCTGGTCTGCGCCGCCACAGGCAGCCAACAGCGCCAGGCCGGCCAGCAATAGGGTAATCAACAACCAATTGGACTTCTTTTTCATCTCATTCTCCTTTTAATTTTGTTCGGCAGGCTATTGTAAGCTGCCATGCCCTTTGGCTTTTGTAAATCTCCCCTGCTAACGGCGAAACAGGGGCAAATGTTGCGTCGCTCATCCACCGCTCATGAAAGCGTCGCCCCGACCTGCCACGTCTAGGGTTGTTCCCGAATGGTTACGTAGAAAAAATCCCGTTCCGATTGGCGCAGGTAACGATCTGTCCAGGTGTCCATACCTTCCGGGAACAAGGGGATCGCAGTCAGGGTTTCGTCTGGGCCGGCGGCAGCGGCCGTAAAATGCACCCACGATTCGTTAATGTCCAACAACAGCCCGTCTTCCACACCGGCGGCGGCCATGGCGGCCGCCAGGGTGGGCATACTCATGCTCGGTCCGGCAAAAAAATAAAGCACATCCTTCTCCGGGCCGATGCCGAGGCCAGACCGCCAGGTGACGATGTTGCCATTGATATTGCCGCCCCAGGTGGTAATGGACCCATTATAAACACGCGGGTTAATTTCGCCATCTTCCACCACCAGGCGGGCATTTTGTCGCCAGGCAGCCAATTCATCGGCGGCCGAAAAATCTTGCCCCCATATGCCCACGTCCACATCGCCGTTGGCGTAAATGGCGACGGTGGCGTAGCCATCTTTGGCCGGCAGGGCCACCAGCCCGCCGGACATCGCGCCATATTCGCCATGCGATGCCATAAAACCGCCGTTAAACGTCGCCACCAGCCGGTCGGCTTGCAGGTGTTCGGCAGCGATGAGGCCGCTGCCGCGCGGGCCAGAAGCCAGGGATGGCTCTAACGTTCCCAGGACGTAATGCAGATTGACGCGGCTCAGGTCGAAGGCGACGACAGCCACCAGGGCATACGGCCGTTCCCCATCCGGCTGTAAAAAGGTGCGCAGCCCCACCACATCACCGGAGGCGCTGCTCAGATAAGGCTGCCACTGCCCCTCACCCGCCAGATCGCCAAAAGGAACCAGCGGCGGCAGCGTCCAGGGGGCAGGCGTCGGTGATGGTGTGGCGCTGGGCAGGGAGGTCGGGGTTGGCGGCTGCGTGGGCTGAGGCGTGGCGTCTGGCGGCAGCGGCGTGGGTGAAGGCGTGGGCCAGGGCACGGCCGTGGCTGTTGGCGGTATGGTGGCGGTGGGGAGAACGGCCGTAACCGCTTCCACTTCCCAGGGGGCGGCCGCCTCTTGCAGCCCCAGGCTGTACTGCGTTTGCCGCACCCCATCTTGCACAGCAAACAGGCCAGTCTCCAACAGCGCCACGCCGCGATTGCCAATTATTTGCCGCAGCGGGCGCGCCACCCTGGCCCCCAACCCCGGCCACCGGCTGACGGCCACAATACCCATCACCCCCACCAGGGCCAACACCCCCACCAACACCAAGGCTTTTTGACGGCGCGTACTTTCTCTCATACTTTGCTACAAGTCAGATTCAACTATACTTAACAAGGTGACAAAGTGACATCTAACAAGGTGACAAAAATGTCAGCTAATGACATTTGTGAGTATACAATCTCATTAGCTGTTTGCTGAACACCAAACAGTGAACAGTGACTACTGAACAAAACACCATGAACCAACATCTATCCCGCTTCTTCTTAGGATTTGCCCTGCTGTGGTTAGCCGCCTGCCAGGGGAATACGCCATCCACCACGCCCATAGCCTTTGGACTGCCAACGCCGATCCCGGGAGGCGCTGCCACAGTTGAAACACCCATCCTACCCACTGCCACTTTACCACCGACGGCCACAATTGGCACGCAAACGGCCGTACCCACCCCCCTACCCACCCCCAACGCCACGACCGCTACGGCCGCCACGGCCGCCACGGCAGTTCCCTGGACCATCTTCGTGGCCGCCGACGCCCCGCCGGAATTCCACCCGGCCGCCGCCAACCTGGCCGCCCACGACGGCCGTTTCCGCGCCGGTGACAGCGCCGCGACCAGCGACGTGGTTATTACCACTCTAGCCGGCGACGCCGCGCTGGCCGCCTGGGTTTACGCCGTCGCCGCGCCATTCCCCACCATCCCCGACGGCCTGAGCCTGGAGGATTTACAGGCGGCCTGGCAAACAGGCCAGCTCACCCTGACGGCCGATGTAAACGCCACCCTGCGCACTTTATGGGGTGAACCGGAGCAAACGGCCGTTATTGTGCCCGCCGCCGAATTGGTAGACAGCCTGTGGGCCGCCCAAACCGGCTACGACGACCTGCACCTGACGGTGCTGCCCTTCGACCAACTAGAGCCGCGCCTGAAGGTGCTGCGGCTGGATGGCGCGGCCCCCATCACCCCAGACTTTGACCCGGCTACCTATGGGCTGACGGTTGCCGTTAGCGTCACGGGCGATGAGGCGGCGGTAACGGCCGTGCGCGACCTTTGGGATGGCCCCACCGGCAACCGCGACCCCGCCTTCATCACCACCATTGCCATGACTGGGCCGGCGGGAATGCGCCGCGCCGTGGCCGACCGCATGGAAAAGTACGGCCATACCTACCCCGCCGAAGAAACCGGCCCCGTCCTGCAAGCGGTAGACATCGCCCACATGAGCAATGAAAACGCCTTCGCCCCGGACTGCCCACCGGCCGACCCCTACGACAGCGACAATGTCTGCAATCGGGACGAATATGTGGACCTGATGCCCTGGATGGGCATAGACGTGGTGGAACTAACCGGCAACCACCTGAACGATTGGGGCGCCTGGGCCATGCTGCACACCCTGGATCTGTACGACGAATTGGGCTTCCACATCTTTGGCGGCGGCCGCAACCTGGCCGAGGCACAAGAGCCGCTGCTGCTGCAACACAACGGCAACAAAATCGCCTTCGTTGGCTGCAACCCGGTGGGGCCGTACCTGGGTTGGGCCAGGGCAGATTACCCCGGCGCGGCCCCTTGCGACGACTATGGCCTGATCACCGGCCAGATTCGCCAACTGGCCGACGAAGGGTATACAGTGATTGCCACACTGCAATACCTGGAGGATTATCAGTATGCCGTCTTGCCGGAGCAGCACGCCGCTTTCCGGGCGCTGGCCGACGCCGGGGCAGCGGCCGTTTCCGGCAGCCACGCCCATCATCCCCAGGGCTTTGCCTTCCGGCCCAATGGCAGCTTCATCCATTACGGCCTGGGCAACCTGCTATCTGACCAGATGTGGACGCTGGGAGCGCGGCAAACGTTTATTGATACCTATGTGGTCTATAACGGCCGTTTGCTCAGCGTAGACTTATGGACCGGCCTCACCGAAGATTATGCCCGCCAGCGCCTGATGACCGCCGTCGAGCGGCGCGACCTGCTGCAAGCCGTCTTCGACGCCAGCGATTGGTAGGAAAATCAAAGGTTGCCCTGGATAAGGGCAATGGTATGATTATTGTCAAGTGCAGTGCGCCATTTTATCGTCTTATTCCAGGTTTCTGTTTACCTAACGCCGAACGTACCAGACCCGGAACAGCATCTATCTTGGAGGAGTATGTTAGCTAAACGCAAAATTTCCCTTTGGTTGCTTGTAGTGGCGGTGCTGACGGCCGTCAGCCTGCTGGTCGCCTGTTCCGGCGCAGACCCCAAGCCAACCATCGCCCCCACCGCCGAAGTGCCGCCGCCCGTCATCACCACCCCAACCGCCGACGCGACGGGTGACGATTCCTGGAGCAGTGTCCAAGCGGCCGGTAAACTGGTCATCGGCGCGTCGTTCGATTACCCACCCTTTGAATATTACACCGAAGATTTTAAACAAACCGGCTACGATGTGGCCCTCATCAACGAGATTGGCAAACTGCTGGGCGTCGAAGTCGAAATCAGCGACATGGCCTTCGATGGCCTGGGCGACGCCCTGCTGCTCGGCCAGATTGATGCAGCCATCTCTGCTATCTCTGTGACCGAGGCCCGTGACGCGGTGCTAGATTTTTCCAACGTCTATTACGTCAGCGAAGACGGCATTTTGGCGCAAAAACAGATGGCGCTTGGCTCCATCACCAACGCCGCACAAATTGCCCCGCTGCGCGTCGGCGTACAGCGCGGCTCCGCCTTCGCCGACTGGATTCAGGACGAACTGATTGAGCCGGGATTGATGAGCGAAACCAACCTCTTCGTCTACTTGCAGGCAGGCGACGCCGTGCGCGACCTGCGCCAAAACCGACTGGACCTGGTGATTGGCGATTTGCTGCCGGCGCAGGTAGCCGTCGGCGCGTTCGACGACATCGAACTGGTGGGCCAGGGGCTAAACCTGGAGCGATACGCCATTGCCCTGCCGCCCGGAGCCGCCGCTTTGCAGACCAAATTGAACGAAGCGCTGATTACGTTACAGAACAGCGGCCGTCTGGCCGAACTGGCCGCCGAATACCTAAACCTGAATCCCGACGAAGTCCTGCCGGTTCCCACACCCGATCCCAATCCCCAACCAACACCCGTGCCGCCGCCCGCGCCCGCCTGCCGCGACGGTATGACCTTCGTCCAAGATTTGAATTTCGACGACCAGAACATGACCGCTCCGCCGCAATTTGCGCCGGGCCAGCCCTTCCAGAAAAGCTGGCGCATTCTCAACAGCGGCACATGCATCTGGGACAGCACCTACACCTTTGTATTTGCCGGCGGCAACGTGCCCGCGGCGCGCATGGGCGGCCAGCCGCAAACCATCCAACGGGCCGTCGCCCCCGGACAAACCTACGACGTGTCTGTGGACCTCGTGTCGCCGTTGGCTCCGGGCACTTACCAGGGCTTCTGGACCATGCGCAATCCTACCGGGCTGTTGTTTGGCAACCGCGTCTGGGTGGGCATACAGGTGATTGGCGCGCCAACGCCCACGCCCGCGCCCACACAAACCCCCACGGCCGACGTCAACTTTACGGTAGACCGCACCACCATCCGCGCCGGGGAATGTGTCACCTTCTCCTGGAATGTCAGCAACATCCAGGCCGTCTTCTTCTATCCACAAGGAGCCAACTGGCAGAACTTTGGCGTGACCGGTCAGGGAACCAGCGTGCAGTGCCCGGCCCAAACCACGACCTATGAACTGCGTGTTTTGCGCCGCGACAATACGTTCGACATCCGTCAGATTACCATTTTTGTGGAACAACGGCCGGGCGCGCCAGTGATCAACCGCTTTACGGTGGACCCAAACCAGATCAACGTGGGGCAGTGTGTGGCGATTACCTGGCAGGTTTCCGGCAGCGTGAACACGGTGCGCATCTTACGCGGTGGCAGCCTGGTGTGGGATGGCGCGCCAATTAGCGGCTCTACAAGTGACTGCCCGCCGGGTAACGGCCGTATCGCCTACGTCATCGAAGCTGTTGGTCCTGGTGGGACCAGCCGGGAACAGCGGGACATCACCATCGTCCAGCCCACGCCACAGCCGATTCCGCCAACGGCCACGCCGCCCATCGTCCCCACGGCCACGCCGCAGCCGCCGATCATCAATTCCTTTGTTGTCAGCCCTGGCCAGATTACCACCGGGCAGTGCGTCAACATAGCCTGGAATGTCAGCGGCGGAACCAACCGCGTGAACATCCTGCGCAACGGCTCGCCGATTATTGATGGGGCGTCGTTCAGCGGCGCGTTCCCCGACTGCCTGAACCAGACCGGCACGTTTATCTATCGCCTGGAAGCAACCGGCAGCGGGCAGACGATTACCCGCGACCAGACAGTGACCGTCTCGGCCGCCGTGCCGCCTACGCCCACCCGCTCGCCGCTGGTCGGCGTTAATTGGACGCTGGCGAACATGAACATGAACCAGATATTGCCAGTGGGTCTGCTGATTACGGCCGTCTTCGATGACAACGGCCGTGTCAATGGCAGCAGCGGCTGCAATACCTTTAACGGCAGCTACAGCGCCAGCGGCAATAACCTGACCATCGGCCCGTTGACCGGAACCAACATCGCCTGCGACGAGACCACGATGCAAATTGAGCAGCAGTTCCTCACCCTGTTCCAATCGGCGGCCACGTACAACATCTCGGCCAACGGATTGATCATTTTCAACAGCAATGGTCAGAACGTGTTGAACTTTAACCAGCGAATTACCCCCCGCTAATCTCTGGCGAACCTGGTTGTAAAGAAACACCCGCACGGCCGTTAACGGCCGTGCGGGTGTTTTTTGTATCTCATCATTATGTAGACAAATTTCGGCCAATTATGATATAACTACTCGCGTCGGGAATTCGATTATGTTCATTTCGGCCTCCCGCGTCGCTGCCAGAGGCCGAGCAGAAGATGGAGGAATAGATGCCCAGAAGACAATCCAACATTCTATTGGTCATTCTAATTGCCGCCGGACTGGTTGTGGCGATTGCCTTTACGTCGGCGCTGCTCAATTACTTCTCCAATCCCCGGCCGTCGGCCACAGCAACGCCCATTCCGCCCACCGTGCCGGCCGCCAGCGATCCCTGGGAACGCATCCGCTCATCCGGCAAGATGGTCGTTGGCACGTCCCTGGATTACCCGCCATTCGCTTTTTACAACGACGCTTTCCAGCCGGAAGGGTTCGACATCGCCCTCATTCAAGAAATCGCCCAGATATTGGGCGTGCAGGTTGAACTCAGAGACACGTCGTTTGACGGGCTGGCTGGGGCGCTGCAGCTGCAACAAATTGACGTGGCCATTGCCGCTATTTCCGTCACGCCGGAGCGGGAAGCCTCGTTCGATTTTTCCAATGTTTATTTTGTCAGCGACGACGCCATTCTGGCCGGCCAAAACGCCAACATCGCCAGCATTACTTCGGTAGGCCAACTGGCGGCTTACCGTGTGGGGGTGCAGCGCTCATCTGTCTACCAGCGCTGGCTGCAAGATTCGCTGGTAGCCACGGGCCTGATGCCGGCCGAAAACCTGCTGATTTACCAACAGGCGACACAGGCGCTGGATGATGTGCGCAACGGCCGTATAGACCTGGTTGTTCTCGATTTGCCACCGGCGCAAACGGCCGTGATTGCCGGCGGTGTAAAAATCGTCGGCCAGGGACTCAACCCCCAGCGTTTAGCCATCGGCCTGATCAACGGCGCGACCACCACCCAGACCCAGATCAACAACGCCCTGACCCAACTGCAAAATTCCGGCCGGTTGAATGCCCTGGTGCAGCAATACCTGGGCTTACGGCCCGAGGAAATCGCGCCGCTGCCCACCGCGCTGCCGGTCACGGCTACACCCTTCCCCACCGCCACGCCGGTCGCCTGCATTGACCAGATGACCTTTGTGCAAGACCTGAACCTGGACGATAGAAACATGACCGCCCCACCGGAAATTTCACCGGGACAGCCGTTCCGCAAATGGTGGCGTATCCGCAATTCGGGAACCTGCACCTGGGACAATCGCTACGCCCTGGTCTTTGTCAGCGGCAACTCGCCGCTGGCGCAAATGGGCGGCCAACCGACCTTTGTTCAGGGCCAGGTACTCCCAGGCCAAACCCACGACATCTACGCCGACTTGGTTTCGCCGCTGACGCCGGGCACATACCAGGCATTCTGGTCTATGCGCAATCCGCAGGGACAGATCTTCGGCAACCGCATTTGGGTGGGCATTCGCGTGCCCAGTCCGGCCACACCAACGCCCGTCGCCACCCAGACGCCCGCGGCCAACATCCAGTTTACAGTGGACCGCACCAACATCATCGCCGGCGAATGCGTTAATTTTAGATGGACCGTCACCGGAGCCAGGTCGGTCTTTTTCTACCAGCGGGGGCAGAATTGGCAAAACAGCCCTGTGGCCCCTTCTGGCGCGCGCGCCGAATGTCCGCCGCAAACGGCCGTTTACGAACTGCGGGTCATCCGTCAGGATGGCAGCGTCGAAGTGCGCGAAATTACCATCCTGGTCCAGGCGGTGAGCAACGCGCCGACCATCCACCGTTTTACAGTGACGCCGACGGACCAGGTAACATTGGGACAATGCGTCAGCCTGAACTGGTGGGTGGAAGGCCAGATCAGCAATGTACGCCTGTTCCGCGACAATACCGTCTTATGGCAAAGCGCCCCGGTCAACGGCTCCACGTCCGACTGCCCGCCGCAGGTGGGCGTCGCTACCTATCGCATTGAGGCCACCGGTCCCGGGGGAACCAGCAACCGCACCGAAACCATCACCGTTGTCGCGCCCACCCAGCCGACGGCCACGCCGCCGCCCATTCCGCCCACGCCCACCGTTGCCCCGCCGCAAATCCTCTCCTTCAGCGTTGCGCCGGAACAAATTCAGGCCGGGAATTGTGTCAACATTAGTTGGAGCGTCGGCGGCACGGTGACAACCATCCGCCTGCTGCGCAACGGGTCGGTCATTCTGGACAATGCGCCCGGCAGCGGGGCCAATCCAGACTGCCTGAACGACGCGGGCACGTATACGTATCGCCTGGAGGCCAATGGCTTAGACGGCCGTCAGGACGCGCAGCAGCGGGTGATCACGGTCAGCGCCCCACCCAGCGTGCCACCCCTCAGCGATACATCCTGGCGTCTGCTGTACTATTATGATGGCGTGGGGGCATTGGTCTCGCTGCTAAACGGAACGGAAGTGACGACCTTGTTTGGACCGGGGACACAAGTCAGCGGAACCGGCGGCTGCAATACCTACACGGCCACCTTCAGCGGCCAAAACGGGCAGATCACGATCACCCCCCTGAACAGCACCCAAATCCTTTGTGCGGACCCGCCGGGCATCATGCAGCAGGAGACGCGCTTCTTCCAACTGCTGCCGCAGGCCGCCACCTACCAGCTCAATCCCAACGAACTGCTGATCAAAGACGCCACCGGCCAGGTCATCCTGCGCTACGAGCCGCTGATCAGCCCGCGGTAAAAAGCGAGAGATAGGGTGTAGAGATAGAGTAGAGTCTCTACACCCTATCTCTACACTTTTACACTACCAGGGCCAGGAAACGTTCCATGTAGTAGACGGCCGTTTGCGCCGCCGGTGAGATGCGCGGAAGAACAGACTCGAAGCTGTGTTCGCAGCCGGGCAAAGGCAAATAGACCACCGGCACACCCACCAGATGCAGCGCCCGGCTCAGGCGCGCCGCCGCTTCGTGGTCTACCAGCACATCGTGGGTTCCGTGCAGCAGCATCGTCGGTGGACAGTCGGCGTCCACGTAGGTGATGGGCGAAATCAGCCGGTACATCTCCGGGATGTCCGCCAGCGGCCCCCCGACCAGCGCCGAAAGCCCCTGCTCCCAGCCATCTTCGCCAATCCGCTGCAAAATCCGATTCAACCGTCCGTTCACCCGCTCCGATAAAACGGTCTCAAAGCGCTTTTGGAAATCTTCGTGCAAGGCCACCATGTCTGGTGGCCCGTAGTAAGAGATCACGGCGCGCACGGCCGTATCCCCGGCCAACACTTGCCCCGCTTCATCTCTAGGTTGCAGGGCGCGATAGTTGGGCGTGTAAGCGGCCAGCAGCGCCAGATGGCCGCCGGCCGACTGACCGGTCAGCACAATGCGCTCCGGGTTCAACTCATACTCGGCCGCATGTTCTTTGAGCCAGAGGATAGCCCGTTTCACGTCCATGACCATGCCGGGCAGCGAGGTGTGGGGGTTGAGGGTGTAATCAATGTCCATGATCAGGTGTCCCTGGCTGGCTAACTGACGGAAATAGGGGAATTTGGTGATGTTGCGACGGCCGTAGCGCCACGCCCCGCCATGCACAAAAATCATCGCCAGGCCAGACGGAGCCACGCCTAACGGCGGTCGCAAAATATCGGCCACCAGCGGCGCAGTGACATCGGGGTTAAAGCCGTAGACCACGTGGCGCTGCACCCGACCCACCGGTTCGTCCCAGACCAACGGCCGCCAGCGGCAGGGGGTAAAGCGGGCGCGCATCACAACCGGGATGCGCGCGTCCCACTCCGGGCCAAAGGCGTCAATCAGGGCGGTTTCACGGGGGCGGGTGATGTCGGCGAAATGGTGCAGGGCAGCGGCCGTGCCGGCCACACCCAATCCCATCAACAGTTTGTCCCCCCGCCGCCGCCCCTGCAGGGCCAGCAGCCAGCTAACCACCGTCAGCAGCGGCGACAGCGCCGTCGCCAGCAGCTTAATCGGCCAGAAGAAAAAGTGCAGCATGCCGCTGCGTGGATTCACCAGCGCCGCAGCGGCGACAAAGGTCACCAACAAACTCAAATAGCGCATACGCCTACAGAACCACCCTGTCTGCCTATCCCTCTGGCTCCCCAAGACGCCCCACTGGCTGCCGCCGCACAAACTCGCCAACCAACGCGGCCGTTTGTTCCACGTGAGTACGGCCGTCTGGTAGTGTGGCCTTGTAATCGAAGTAGTCGCCGCGCCCGGTGTGGCGCATGGGGCCGGGGTCTATGGTGAGGATACGGCCGTCTTGCTTCGCCTGATTCCAGGGAGAATAACGCATCATCGGCCAGCGCCCCGGATACAGCACAACGCCAATGGTGGGGAAATAGTCAATGGCGCTTTGGAGGTGCAGCACCTGTTCGGCGTAAGCCACGCCCGGCTCGGCGGCAATAACGCCGCCGATAGAGGCCACGTAGACCGGCGCGTCCAACGCCTGATGCAGGTAGGGGACCACGCCAACGGCGATTTGCCCGCCGCCGCTCCAACCCATCACCGTAATCGGCTTGCCGCTGCCCGGCTGGTAGCCATGTCGCAGCAGGCTCAGGGCAATCTCGCGGGCTACGCCAACGTTGTAAATGGGACCATAACGCGCGTCGCCGGATACCCCCACTTGCATGAGATTGCGCATAAAAATCAGCGCCGCCACAAAACCGGCGCGTCCTTTCAGGCGGCTGTTGTGGATTTTTTGCCACAGCCAGGCAAACTGCCGTTCGCCGTTGAGTGGGTTGTTGCTGACAGAAAAGGGGAATACATCGTGGATGATGACCGCGTTGGGGACCTGCGCTTGCAGTTTGTCCAAAAAGCCGCGCTCGCGTCGGGAAATGTCCTCGGCGGAAATGCCGCCAATGGCCGTGAGATACACCAGGAAATAATCGGCGTCGGCGGCGGGTGGCAGAGATTGGGTAGATGGCCGGGCCACAACCGCCCGCCGTTTAGACCAACCCGACCACCAGCCCAGCGCCTCCAGCGGGGCAGCCAGGGCCATGAAAAAAAAGAGCAGCACACCCAAGCCCACCAGGCAGACCAACGGCTCAATCACCATATTCATGATGGCGCCGCCTCATCTGAACCGTCGGCGAGCGGCGGGCGGGACGCGGCCCGCAGATCTTGGACAAAGCTGTCCACCGCATCGGCCGTAGACAGTAGTTCCGGCGCGCCGGCGGTAATGCGCCACAGATAGCTTTCAACGGCCGTTACCAGCGGAAAGCGCGTCGCCAACTCCAGAAACAGCCAACCCAACAGGCAGCAAACCACCGCCTGCCAGAAAGCCAGGGGGAAAATGACCATCACCGCCGCCACCACGCCGACCACAATCCAGACCCGCAGAAGAATGTCTATGATGCCGCCCAAATAGGGCAGCAGCACCAACACGCCATACAGCAGCGGTGCATAACTCAGGCTGACAACAATCAACACGCTGCGGAAGGGCTGCTGTGCGCCAAACAAGTAAGCCGCCAGCAGCCAGACCGTCGCCGCCCAAAACAGCACCCCCACCAACAGCAGCAGCGACGACAACGCCAGGCTGAAGACAAAACGGCGGCGCGGGATACGATTGGCAAACAACACCACACTCTGGCCCAAAGTGATGGACAGCCCGGATACAAACAACGCCGCCACCGACAAACGCGCGCCGCCTGTTTGGGCCAACGCCGCCTGGTAAGCCGCCGGGTCCAACGACAACACTCCGCGCATCAGCCCCCACAAGGAGGCCAGGAAACCACCAACCGTCGTCAGGTCAAATTGGTACATTTCAGTGTTCAGTATTCAGTGTTCAGTATTCAGTGTAACGGAGTACGGAATACGGCACGGTTCATCGAGCGAAACAACTTCTTTACAAATTTACGCTGAATGACACGCTTTCTTGCTAAATTTGTAAAGCACATATCACCTGGAATGAGCCAAGCCCGGTTTCCGGTTTACTTCCCCTCAACGGCCGTTCCCGTTCTCTTAATCCGAATCTCCAGATAGGCGCTGGCTGCCGCGCCCAGGCCGATGAAGGTCACAATCATGCTCAAGGCCCAGCCGGCGTAGGGGATGGAGGCCAGCAGCACAAACAGGACCAGCCCCACCAGCAGCGGCCCAAAGCGACGCGGTCCATCGGTATCGGGAAACACCCGGTTTAGCAGCCAGCCGCCAAACCAGGCAGCCACAATCACCTTGCTAAGGTACGACACAAACAGGATAAAAATCCAGAAACCCAGGCTGAGCGCCGACAAAGAAATGCCCCACCAGGTAAACGCCAGCCCCCACAACGTCGCCAGACCCATCCCTGCGCCGACGGCAAACAGCACCAACAGCAAAACCAGTGCGCCAGTGAAGCCGATGACATAAACCGCCAGACCAGAACCAGCAGTGGGCAACGGCCGTTTGCCCACCTGTCCCGACCATTTTTGCAGCCAAGCGGGGCGCAGCCACAACATCAGGATGCCCACGATAAGATAATTGATGAGCAAACGGCCGTTTCGCGCCAGCCAATCGCCCAAAGCGACCAACTGCGGGTTCACCGGTTCCGCCTGCGCCTGTACCCGGTACATCGTCCCGCGCCCTCGCGTGTCAATCGTCAGCCCTGGCTCCAGAAAGGAGACCGGCTGGCTGGTGGTGACGCGGTTGAGCATATTCAGCACAAAGCGCACCACTTCGATCAGGCCGATCACCGCCTGGGTGTCGCGCTGCACACTGCCGCCCAGGCGGGCGCTAAAAGTCAGGGCATATAGGTCGCGGGCCACGTTGGAGCCGCGCTCGGTTAGCAGGTTCAGGCCCAGAAAATAGAGGCTGCGGTTGAGTACGGCCGTTCCGCCCACCTGCGCCGACACCGAGGCCAAGTACACGCTGCCGCCCACTTCGCCGTTAATGATCACCTTATCGCCAACCACAAACAGGCTGCCGCTGACGCGGCCATCTACAATCACCGTACGCCCGACAGCAAAAACATCGCCGTCCACCACGCCAGACAGGCGCACATCGTTGCCACTGAGGATCACATCACCTTCAATTTCCTCGCCGAGGGCTACCCGGTCACCCAGGATTATGCCTTCGGCGCGCGCTGCCTGGGTAACGCCCAAGAGCAGCACTATGAGCAAAAACACGGCCGTTTTCCGACCCCATCGCATCGTCGCCTGACTCATCCAAATCCTCCTGTTAACCAAAATGAAACCGCCTTCCGGGTACCACACATAGACCCGAAGGGCTTCACAAAACCCTTCGGGTCTGGGCACAATTACGAAATGTGATACGGCACGTCCACCACGGCTACATCGCGGTGACCGCGCAGTCGGAAGCGCAAGAAGTAGGCCGTCTGGTTATGCAAGAACTGGGTGCCCAACGATTCCGGTATAAATTCAGGGATCGCCACCGTTATGACCTGACCAGGAAACTCCTCACGGTTAACCTTTTCAATGTATTCTACCAGCGGCGTCAGAATATCGCGGTATTCATATTCAATCGGGACAAGGGTGACGCCTTTGGTAATTTCTGGAAAACGGCTCCAGCGCCGGTCCAGGCGCTCCTTGTCCGCTTCGGAGGTGATAATGGATACAGCGCGTACATCACTAGAAAAAGTTTTGGCAAACTGCAAGGCGTACAACGTCCCCCGGTGGATGTCGGCGACGGGCATGATGAGGACGTTGGCAACCGGCCGGCTGACATCGGCCAACTTGAGGTCCTGGGTACTGAGCGACGCGGCCACGTTGTCATAATGACGGTGGATGCTGCGGAAGAAAACGACCATCAGCGGCACAGCCACGACAATCACCCAGGCCCCTTCGGCGAATTTAGTGACGATGAGGACCACCAGGACAACGGCCGTTGTGAACGCCCCTACCGCATTTAATATGCGCTTCAACGGCCAACCCTTCTCATAATGAATCGTCGTCACCCCGGTAAATTCTGATTCGCCCGGCTTCAGCCGGCCAATTCTGCCCATCAACCGCACCATACCGGACTGCGACAGAGTAAAGCTTAACATCACGCCCAGGGCATATAACGGCAGCATGGCAATTTCGTCCGCCTCAAACACCATAATAAGCGCTGAGGACAGCAAAGCCAGCATCACAATGCCATAGCTGTACACCAGCCGGTCGCCGCGATGGGTCATCCAGCGCGGCAAAAAGCCATCCTTCGCCAGGAAAGAGCTAAGACGCGGGAAATCCTGATAACCAGTATTGGCCGCCAGGAACAAAATCATCATCGTGAAAAACTGCACCCAATAATACAAAATACCGCCCCCGGCCACGCCACGCGTCATCTGCGACAAGACGCTCTCTTCTTCGGAGGGTAAAATATTCAGGTGAGTCGCCAAAAAGGTGATGCCAACAAACAAGGACATGGCAATGATACCCATGGCCACCATGGTCTTGGCGGCGTTTCTAGATTCCGGCGGTTTAAACGCCTGCACGCCATTGCTGATGGCCTCAATGCCGGTCAGAGCCGTACAACCGGCGGCAAAAGCGCGCAGCACCAGCCAGATAAACAGGAATTGAGTCACCGGCCGCTGTGGCGCTACGTCATGTATCTGCGGGGCCAGCGGCGTCAGGCCAAACATGCCAAAGTAACGCACCAGGCCCAACCCAATGACCAGGATGACACCACCTACAAAAGCATAGGTAGGCAGGGCAAAAATGGTGCCGCTTTCCCGCACGCCGCGCAGGTTTACCCAGGTTAAAAGAAGCACGGCCGTAATCGCCATCAACACCCGGTAATCCAACGTCTCTGGGAAAGCCGACGTGACCGCCCGCACCCCAGCCGACACCGACACCGACACCGTGAGAATATAATCCAGCAGCAGCGCCGCCGCTGCAAACAACGATGGATACATGCCCAGGTTATCTTTAGCTACCGTATAGGCGCCGCCGCCGTCTGGGTAATGCAAAATCGTCTGGATATAGCTAAACACCACCAACAAAACCAGCGTCATGATCCCCATAGCAATGGGCAGCGTCAGCGCCAACGCGCCGCTGCCCAGCAAAATCAGCACGCTCATAATCGCTTCCGTGGCATACGCATTGCTGCTGATGGGATCAGAAGCAAAAATCGCCAGACCACGAACCTTATCCAGGCGCTCATGGATTTCATTGCGCGTGGGGAATGGCGTCCCCAACAAAGCCCGCTTAATTCCTGTGTAAGAAACCGACATCTCAACCACTCCTTTCCAACCCACAAATAATGCCTGATCCGGCGACTTTAACCTATGCTGTTACCTACCTATATGATCGGAATATTCAGCGATTCGTCAATAAGACGTCATGGGGACCAGGTGGTATGGTGGTAGTCCAAAACCGGACAACCACCCTTGTTGCATTTTAATTACTGGATAGCGGCGCTTTCGTTCGCGGCTAGTATCCGTAAGCGGTAATCCGTAGGCTGCTAACTCTGGAAAATGCCAATGGATAACGGGATACGGACTTCGGCCTACGGATACTGATGTGGCGCAATCATTCGGCTGCGCGCATCACAAGCCCGGCAAATCGCGTTACAGCATGCAAGTCTGGCATCCTTTGCACCAGACCCAAACTAATTATGCCTTGTATCAGAAGCCAAAACATAGAAATCATATCCAAATCAATCACCTGATCATATGACAAACGTAACGAAAAAACGATGATTTTCCCCATAAGCGATCCACCCTGGTAAAATAGCCCACTAACGTATTCGTGCAACCCCCTTGCCCTCTCCACAACCCTCCCCCAAAGGGAGAGGGAGCAAGTTCCCTCTCCCAAAGGGGGAGGTTAGGGAGGGGGGTGAACGCTTACCTACTAACTGTTAATTATTCACCAGGAGATTCCCATGAAATCATTACTCGATAAACTCAACCTGAGCGCTATCAACCCTGGAACCTGCACCGGGCCAGATGGCTGGCTGGCCGACGGTCCGGCCATCACCTCATTCAACCCGGCGACCAACGAAGCCATCGCCCAGGTGACAACAACCACGCCAGAGGCGTATGAACAGGTGGTGCAAACGGCCGTCTCCACCTTCCATACCTGGCGCAGCACCCCCGCTCCCCAACGCGGTCTGCTCATCCGCGACCTGGGCAACGCCCTGCGCGAAGTCCGCGAACCGCTGGGCGAACTGGTCAGCCTGGAGATGGGCAAAATCCGCGCCGAAGGCATCGGCGAAGTGCAGGAGATGATCGACATCTGCGACTTTGCCGTCGGCCTCAGCCGCCAGCTTTACGGCCTGACGATGCATTCGGAGCGCCCCGCCCACCGCATGTATGAGCAGTGGCAGCCGCTCGGCCCCATCGGCATCATCACCACCTTCAACTTCCCTACGGCCGTCTGGTCCTGGAATGCGGCCATCGCCGCTGTCGCCGGCGACACAATGGTCTGGAAACCTTCAGAACTGACGCCGCTAACGGCCGTTGCTGTGCAGCACGTCGCCAACCGGGTCATGGCCGATTATGGCCTGAGCGGGTTGTTTAACCTGGCTGTGGGTGGGCCGGACGTGGGACAGAGGATGACGGCAGACGGCCGTTTCCCGCTCATCGCCTTCACCGGCTCCATCCCCGTTGGCCGCATCGTCGCCCAAACCGTCGCCGGGCGATTGGGCCGCAGCCTGCTGGAATTGGGCGGCAACAACGCCATCATCGTAGACCAGACGGCCGATCTGGACCTGGCGACCCGCGCCCTCCTCTTTGGCGCGGTGGGCACGGCTGGGCAGCGCTGCACCTCTACCCGCCGCCTCATCGCCCACCACACCATCGCCGACGACCTGGCCGCCCGGCTGGCCCAGGCCTACCGGCAAGTGCCCATCGGCGACCCGCTGCAAGCGGGGGTGTTAATGGGACCGCTGGTGAATGAAAAAGCGGTCGCCGCCATGCTGCGCGCCGTACAGCAAGCCCAGGCCGACGGCGGCCAACTGCTCACCGGCGGCTGCGCCCGCCCCGACCTCGGCCCCAATTTTGTGGAGCCAGCCATCATCAAAATGCCCGCCCAGACGGAGATTGTGCGCACGGAAACCTTCGCCCCGATTTTGTACCTGCTGGAATACGACACGCTGGACGAGGCCATCACCCTACACAACGACGTGCCCCAGGGTCTTTCCAGCGCCATCTTCACCGACAGCCTGTGCGCCGCCGAGAGCTTCCTCAGCGCGGGCGGGTCAGACTGCGGCATCGCCAACGTCAACATCGGCACGTCGGGCGCGGAGATTGGCGGCGCGTTCGGCGGCGAGAAGGAGACGGGCGGCGGCCGTGAGTCTGGCTCGGATGCCTGGAAGGCTTACATGCGCCGCCAGACGAATACGATTAATTGGGGCAAAGACCTGCCGCTGGCGCAGGGGATTACATTCGGGTAGGGGCACTTGCCGGGGCGTAAACGCCCCGGCAGCAAAACGACGCCGGGTAAACCTGGCTTTCCTGTTCTTCAGCCCCGTTTACGGGGCGTTGTTTTTTAGACGGGGGCTTTAGCCCCTGGCGCAGCCAACCTTAAGAAGTTGTAAACAGAAGGTAACGTGGCGGTGAGAAACGGCCGTTTCCTATTCCCCCATCACCCCTTTTCCCGGTACAATCCAGTCTGGAGCCTGGAAACAGCCCCACCATCAATGACAAAGGATAGGAAGAACCATGAACCGAAATCATTTCCTTGTGACAGTCCTCGTTATGCTGCTGCTGCTGGCTGCCTGCCAGCAGCCCGCCGCCACGCCAACACCCTTCCCAACGGCAGCGGCGGACGAAACGGCCGTCACCCAACCCACCACAGAACCCACAGAAACCACCATCCAACCCACCGCTACCTTCGTACCCACCAGCGAACCCCCAACCGCCACCCCCCAATCCCAATTCCCACCCGCCCCTATCGTCAACGACGAAGGCGGGCCGGTCAGCATTACCGGGGTGGTGACGTATACCAATCCCTTCTTCACCCTGGGCGTCGCCGCGCCAGTGGTTATTTTGGAAGACCAGGCCGGCTTCGTGGATCGCAACGAGCATTTCCTCATGCCCGTCGAGTCCCAGGCGCTCGGCCAGCTAACCTCCGACTTCTTCGAGTCCCCCTTTAGCTACAGCCTGGCCCTGCCCATCGAGCCGCAAGGCACGCTGCGCGACGTGGACAACGACGGCGAAACCGACCCCGGCGTGCAGGTCTTCGCCATCGCCTACTGGACCAATACCTTTGGCGACCCCTTCCTGGAAGAGCGCGACCTGAGCGGTGGCGGCTGGTCCACCGCCTACGCTTCTACCCGCGTCAGCGAAGAGGCGGCCACCGAGCGCGAAATCATCGGCGGCAGCTTCCTGGTGTATGCGCTGGATGACCAGCAGGGTTTTCCGGCCGGCTTTGGCGAGGATGGTCTGCTCTTCACCGAAGATGATCCCATCGTCGCTCTGCCGCAGGGATACACCATCGTCCACATGGACAGCGACCCGTTTGTCTTCGACCGGGCGCGCCGCCAACAGATTGACCTGATCGAGCCGGAAGGCGCGGCGCTGGTAGATTATTCCGACCTGAGCTTTACGGACGCCTTCGACGCCCTGATTGACCAGCTGCAGAACGAGTACGCCTTCACCGAATACAAAGGCATAGATTGGGAAGCGCTGCGCGCCGAACTGCGTCCCGCATTTGAAGCGGCCGATGAAGATGGCGACGTCGAAGCCTATCGCACCGCCCTGCGCGATCTGGCCTGGGCAATTCCCGACGGCCATGTCAGCGGCCCATTCATTCAGGATGAATTTGGCTTCATGAACGCCAACGGCATTGGCCTGGTGGTGAAGGAGTTGGACGACGGCCGTTTCCTGGCAACCTGGCTCCTGGCAGAGGGTCCGGCCGAACAGGCCGGCATCGAACTGGGCGCGGAAATCATCGCCCTGGATGGCATGCCTATGAATGCTGCTGTAGACAGCACCACCAATTGGCTGGCCCCGGTCAGCACCCCCCACAACCAACGACTGGCGCAAACCGCCTTTGTCACCCGCTTCCCGGTCATCTCTGAAAGCGTGGAAGTGACCTTCCAAAACCCCGATGGCGCGGCGGAAACGGCCGTCGTCGCCATTGAGTTTGAGCAAGACAGCCTGTTCGCCGCGCTGCAAGAGTCCATCCCCACCGGCTTTGAACTGCCGCTGCAATATGAAATACTGCCAGACAGCGGTCTGGCGCGGGTACAAATTTTCAGCTTCTCCGACAACGCCCTGTTGACCGTGCAGCTTTGGGAACGGCTGATGAGCGAACTAAACGAAAACGAAGTGCCCGGCCTGATCATTGACATGCGCCTGAACGGCGGCGGCAGCGGCTTCCTGGCCGACCAGATGGCCGCTTATTTCTTCGACGAAGCGCTGTCGCTGGGCAGCACCGGCCGTTTCGACAAAGATCGCGGCGAGTTTTACTTTGATCCACGCGGCGAAAACTTTTTCTACCTGCCTTCCGAAGACCTGCGTTATGGCGGCAAGATAGCGGTTATCGTCGGGCCAGACTGCGCCAGCGCCTGCGAATTTTTTAGCTATGACATGACCCTGAACGACCGGGCGACCATTGTGGGGCATTATCCCACGGCCGGTCTGGGCGGCAGCATCAGCCAGGTACTCATGCCCGAAGGGGAGTATTTCACCTTCACCGCCGGCCGCGCAGTGGATGGCGCTGGCAATATTCACATTGAGGGCATTGGCGTTGTGCCGGATGTGCGTGTGCCTGTTACCCAGGAGTCTGTGCTGGGGGATAGAGACACGCTGCTAGAAACGGCCGTAAACCTGCTGCGGTAGGGTATAGGGTTGTCAAATCTTAAAGATTTGACAACCCTCTGTAAGGATTTCAATGAAAACAGGCATCTTCGCTCTGCTCTTCTTCCTCCTAACCGCCTGCGGTGGCACGGCCGTTCCCCAAAATCAACCGCTACCCGTCAACGAACAGCCGGCAGCGCCAGCTTCCAGCCTCCCACCCGCCACGCCAACCACCCAACCAACCGACCAACCATCCATCCATCCATCAAACGAAGCCCGCACCCTGGCCGAACTGATCGCCAATGTGCCGCCAGAGCGCAATCCGGCGGCGCTGGCGCAGGCTTACAAGGGATTAACGGCCGTGCCCACCCCCAACGCCCCCACCGACACGTCACTCGGCGTCGGGACGCAGCACAGCTTCAAAGTCCTCAACATAGACAGCATCACCATCGCCACCATCCAGGCCGAACTGCTCGCCGTCGGCCAACATGCCTACCTCTGGTTTGAACTGTCGCCCGACCTGAATCCCAAAGACGCTGACTTACAACGCACGGCCGCAGCCTTTGATGATGTCTACACCCAAGTAACGGCCATCTTCGGCCAGGAAGACAACCCCGGCATAGACGGCGACCCACGCATCCACATCCTCAGCGCCTCGCCGCTGACCATTTGCGACGCCGAACCGTGCGGCATCCTGGGTTATTTCAGCAGCAGCGACACCGTGTCGGCCAGCGTAGACCCGCAGTCCAACGAGCGCGAGATGTTTGTGATGAACGGCCGTTACTTCGGCGAATACGGCTTTATAGACACCCTGGCCCACGAATTCCGCCACATGATCGAAGCCAACTACGACAACAACGACAGTGATTGGGCCGTCGAAGGCTCGGCGATGCTGGCCGAAGATTTGCTCGGTTTCAGCCAGGATGCCATCAGCCGCGCCAACCTGTTCCTGCGCCGCCCCGACCAGCAGCTCAACGCCTGGACAGACGGCGACCCCAGCCCCCATTACGGCCAGGGCTATCTGCTCAACCGTTACATCTACAACCGGCTTGGCCCGGATTTGTACCGCGAATTTGCCACCAGCCCGGAGAATGGACTGGATGCGGTAACGGCCGTTGCCGCCGCCCACAATCTCGGCTTTGATGGCGAATCGCTCTGGCTGGATTGGCTGGCCGCCCTGGCCATCCACGACCAGCCCGGCGCGGGCAAGGTGTACAGCCTGCGCGAAGGGATAGAAACGGCGGCAATGACGGCCGTCACCGTCCCCTTCACCACCGATACCACCGTCAACCAATACGCCGCCGATTATTATCAACTCCCGATTGGCGATGACCCGATCACCATAACCTTTGCAGGCAGCGCCCAAACACCGCTCATCCCTGTGCAGCCCGTGTCCGGCAGCCAGATGTGGCTGGCGAACCGGGCCAATTACAGCCAGGCGCAGCTTACCCGCGCCTTCGACTTGCGCGGCGTAGACCAGGCCACCCTGCACTACGCCGTCTACTACGACATCGAACGCGGCTACGATTTTGCCTACGTCGCCGCCTCCACCGATGGCGGGCAAAGCTGGCAAGGGCTGCAAGCGCCCAACATGCAAGGTTCCGACCCCTTCCACGACCCCAGCGAAACGGCCTTCACCGACTATTTTTACTCCGACAGCAGCGGCGATTGGCTGAAAGAGCGCATTGACCTGACCTCCTTCGCCGGGCAAGAAATTCTGCTGCGCTTTGAATACGTCACCGACCCCATCCTGACCTATCACGGCCTGGCCCTAGACGACATCCGCATCCCGGAAATCGGCTTCAGCGACGACGCGGAGAGCGACCAGGGCTGGCAGGCCAGCGGCTTTGTGCGGGCGACGGGACAAATCCCGCAAACCTGGCACGTGATTTTAATTCAGACGGTGGCGGGCAACCTGGTGGTAGAGGAGTTAACGTTGAGCGACGGCCGTACTCTCAGCCACACCTTTAGCCCCGAAACCGGCGCGCCCGCCTCCACCCTCATCATCGCTGCCGCCGCCCCGATGACCCTGAACCCGGCGCACTACCGGCTGACAGTGAAGTAGGGGCGTTGTTGTTCGTTGGCAACTGAAATGAAACACGCCTTACCATTGGAAACTTCATGCGTGGGCGGCGCACCGCCAAGAATGAAATCCCTGGGAGCGCAGGCGTCTCGCCTGCCGGAGCGGACGGGACGTCCGCGCTCCCATTTTCAACGGAGACTTCATGCGTGGGCGGCTCACCACCACCAGGAATGAAAACCCTGGGAGCGCAGGCGTCTCGCCTGCCGGCGCGGACGGGACGTCCGCGCTCCTATTGTCAACGGAGGGAGAATGTCGAAACGGCCGTACATATTCAGTGGTTTTCTGGGTCTGGCGGTGATTGTGATGAGTCTGGTGAACCTGGTGACCTTTCCCCAGGAGTCCCCAGGGCAGATTGACGGCATCGGCTCGCCGATTATCGCCTTTGAATTTGCCGAAACGCCGGAGGAAATTTATACGCTGTTTGGGGCCAATGGCACGCCGGAACAGGCGGCGATGGTGGCGGCCATGGACCAGGGCAACCGGCTCGATTATCTGTACATGCTGCTGTACAGCGGCTTTTTGTTCACGTTTGCCATGACGGCCGTGCGTGAAACAGACCAAAAGTGGCTTTATCTGGCGGCCGTGCTCGCCGTGTTCGCTTTTATCGGCGACGCGCTGGAGAATGTGCAGTTGTTGGCGATTACGGACAAGCTGGCTTCCGGTGATTTTGCCGCCGAACTGGCGCGGCTGCATTGGTTTACGTGGTTGAAGTGGGGCAGTCTGGCGGCTTACTTTTTGCTGATGGCGGGTTATTTTTGGACGAACGGCCGTCTTACCAAACTACTCGCCGTCGCCGGAATCGTCACCTTTTTGTTGGGTCTGGCTTCCTTCATCCAACGCGGCCCGGCCACGGAACCGTTCACTCTGGCCGTCGCCCTTATGTTCGTGCTGTTGATCGTTTTCTCGTTTGCCCATCGGCGCGAAGAAACAGCAATAGCCCACGAATGACGCGAATTAGACGGATTTTCCGTATCTTCTGGCATGGTTCATCAGGCGAAACATCTTCTTTACAAATTTACGCGGCATTGTCATTCCTTCGGCGTTGCTCAGGACAAGGTCTGAGCGGAGTCTTCGGCCCTGAGCAACGTCGAACGGGGAAGCATCCCGCTAACGCCAGAGGAACGGGATGCTTCGGAGGATGCTTCGGCTTCGCTCAGCACAGGCTCTCAGCATGACACGCTTTTTTGCTATATTTGTAAAACACAAATCAACTGAAATGAACCACGCCTATCTTCGAGATGTTACGATTTTCCCGGCTAACTCTTCTTAAAAATCCGCTGCATCCGCCAAAATCTGCGTCCCATTTTCACTTTTTCGCCAACGGCCGTATCCCCACCCGCTGGCGCAAATCTTCCCGGTGCTTCCAGGCCAGAATCAGCGCATTGCCCAGCCAGGCGGCCAGCAGCGCCGGCGGCGCGCCCACCAGCAGCAAAACGACCAGCAGCGTCAGCATCCCAGCCATCACCGCCCAGCCATCTACGGCCAACAGCCAGCGCCAGAAAGCAAACGCCAGCCCCAGCGTGGTGGGTCCCCACCACAAAGTCAACCCCAACCAGACGCCAAACGTGGTCGCCAGGGCTTTGCCGCCGCGAAAACGCAGGAAAGGGGAAAAGGCATGACCAAGAATGGGGGCAATGGCAACGGCCGTTAACCCCCAACCTTCCAACCCCACCCCATAGTAGGCTATCCCCACCGGAATGGCCCCCTTAAACCCATCCAACAAAACTGCCAACACGCCCCATCCCTTGCCCCCTGCCCGAAACACGTTGGACGCACCGGGGTTGCCATCGCCGTACTGGCGCACGTCCTTTTGCAGCGCCAGCCGCCCCACCCACACCGAAAACGGCAGCGAACCGGCTAAAAACGAGAGGATTACCCATATAATTGTCGTCATATCGCCATTGTATTAATTTTTGTGCGTCTGGGATAGTTCTGCTTTATCATTCGCCATACTTTTTTTGGGACAATAATCATGCTATCACTTGCCCTGGCTATAGAACTAAAAACCGCTGGCCTGATCTGGAAGCCGACCGAAAACGATTTTTTTGCCGTTCCCGGCAGCGACCTGGACGACCGCATTTTTGTGCTGTCGGATATGATGGCGGCGCAAACGACGCTGCGGGGCTGGCCGGCCATCACCTTCCATGGCGCGTCGGAATGGGCCATGGACTACATCTTGCTGAGCGAAGTTGTCTGGATACCCACGGAAGAACAAATCCGCCAGGAATTGGTGTTTATGCTGGACCGGGTGGAACCAAACACCCACCTGACGCTAACATTGCAGACAGACGGCCGTTACCACCTGACCACCAACTTTCAAGAACAAACGCTCACTTTTGCTGCGCCCACCGCCGCTGAGGTCTATGGCCGCGCGCTGCTGCACATCTTGCGCCACACAACCCGCTAACCGCTCAACGCCGCCGCGCCCGCCGCGACCGCCGCACGCTGTAAAACAGCGCCAGCAGCGGCAGCAGCAGCGTCCACAGGCACAATCCGCCAACGGCCGTTAGAACCCCGGTATCCATCTCGTTGACATAAAAATAAATCAACGCCGCCGCAGCCAAACAAGGCGCCACCAATAAAAAGAAAATCGCCAACAACACACTCCACTGCGTCGGATTATCTTCTACCGCCAATTTTTTGTTCCAAAACTCGCCCATCGGCACATCCCCACAAAACAATGCGCGCCCCTTTTAAGGCAGCAAATGACGGCCGCTACAAAATTTGAGTATACTCCTTTTGCCGCGTTTTCACAGCAGGATATAATGCCAGCATGAATCAGCTCAAGCGGCTTGGCGTTCTCCCCTCCTTATTATTAGGTCTGGCCTTGTTCATCATTGGCTTACTGGCCCTCCAGCACATCATCAACAACTGGTGGCCGTTCGACGTGGTGCGTTTGGACCTGGTGCGTTTAACTGCTCAGGGCAATGTTGAAGCAGCCTCCATCCTGGAAGCGGCCAACAATGAAATCATCATCGCCTTTTTGGGCGCGGTCTTTATCACCGTGACTGGCCTGGCGCTGCCCCTGGCTTACTTCATCAACAAGCGCTTCAGCCGCTATCTCGATCATCGCTCCGGCCGTTCTCTGCCGCCGCAGTTTCATGTGACTTTGCGCCAGGCTGCCTGGCTGGGCATATGGGTCACTTTTTGCGCCTGGCTGCAAATGAATCGTGCCCTGGGGCTGGCCGTCGCTGCCCTGGTCGCCGTCGTGCTGATTCTGTTTGAGGTGATGCTGCAAATTCGGGCGCGGGCCTCAACAATTTCTATTGGCAAAGCATAAATGTAACGATTCACCACACAGGCACGGAAGACACGGAGATTCAACCTGTGTAGCGTCATTGTTGTGCAAGGATTGGGGACTGGTAACGGCATGGCCGAAAGCGTGAGTGAGGAACTAACCGAACGGCAGCAAATGCTGCTGCGCGAACTGCCCGGCATAGACCGCCTGCTGCGCCTGCCGGTGACGATTGACCTGATGGCCGACTACGGCCGTTCTCTCACCCTGGAAGCCCTACGCGCCACCATAGACAAACAGCGCACGGCCGTTCTCGCCGGCGCCGCTTATATGCCCATGACCGCCCTGCTGGTACAAGAAGCCCGTGAATGGCTGGAGGCATGGTTCACCCCTACCCTGCGCCCGGTCATCAACGCCACCGGCGTGATTGTCCACACCAATTTGGGGCGCGCGCCCCTCAGCGAGGCGGCCTTGGCGGCGGTCACGGCCGTTAGCCGGGGCTACGCCACGCTGGAATATGATCTGGAGACAGGGCAGCGCGGCTCGCGCGCTGTTCACGCCGGGCAGCTTCTCACCCGCCTCACCGGCGCAGCGGCGGCCACTGTGGTCAACAATGCCGCCGCCGCCGTGCTGCTCATGCTCAGCGCCCTCTGCCAGGGGCGCGAGGTCATCATCAGCCGGGGGCAGTTGGTGGAAATCGGCGGCGGCTTCCGCGTGCCGGACGTAATGGTGCAATCGGGCGCCAAACTGGTGGAAGTGGGCACCACCAATCGCACCCACCTGGGCGACTACCAGGCGGCCATCGGCGAAAATACCGCTGCGGTGATGGTCGCTCATCATTCCAACTTCAAAATCATCGGCTTCACCGCCGAGCCATCGCTGGCCGAACTGGCCGAACTGGCCCACGCCCACCACCTGCCCCTGCTGTACGACCAGGGCAGTGGGGCGCTGTTGGACACGGCCGTTTATGGCCTGGAACCGGGACCCACAGTCAGCCAGGCGCTGGCCGCCGGCTGCGACGTGGTGGCGTTTAGCGGCGATAAGCTGTTGGGCGGGCCGCAGGCGGGCATTTTATGCGGCCGGGCCGATTTGCTGGCACTCATCATGCGCCACCCATTGGCGCGGGCTGTGCGCGCCGACAAACTGGCGCTGGCCGCCCTGACGGCCACACTGACCCATTACCTAAAGGAAGAAGCGGAAACGGCCGTGCCCATCTGGCAAATGATCGCCCGCACAGTGGATGAACTTGGCGACACGGCCGACACCTGGGCGGCCCAATTGCAAGAGCAAGGCATCGCCGCCCAGGTAATAGATGGTCATTCCACCGTTGGCGGCGGCAGTTTGCCCGGCGCCATGCTGCCCACCCGGCTGGTCGCCCTCGCCACCGCCAACCCGGACGATTTGGCCGCTGCCCTGCGCACCGCCACACCCCCCCTGATCGGACGGATTCAAGACGGCCGTTTCCTGCTCGACCCGCGCACCGTGCTGCCAGACCAGGCCACTGCCCTCATCCGCCTGCTAATAAAAACAATGAACAGTGAGCAATAAACAACAAACCAACTAACAACTAACAACTAACAACTACCAACTAACCCATGACCCAAACAACTCGAATCCTTGCCATTGAAACCTCCTGCGATGAAACGGCGGCGGCCGTCATCGAAAATGGGACGACCATTCTCAGCAACGTCATTGCCAGCCAGGTGGATTTGCACGCCCAATACGGCGGCGTTTTCCCGGAAGTGGCCTCGCGGCGGCACATCGAAGTTATTTACCCGGTGGTGACGCAGGCCATGAACGAAGCCCACCTGGGCTTTGACGACCTGGACTGCATCGCCGTCACCCAGGGGCCGGGATTGGTTGGTTCGCTGCTGGTGGGCGTGAATTTTGCCAAAGGCATTGCCCTGGCCCGCGGCAAACCCTTGTTAGGCATCAACCACATCGAAGGACACATTTACTCCTTATGGCTGGCGCGCCCGGCAGCGGAAATTGCCTTTCCCGTGCTGACGCTGGTGGTAAGCGGCGGCCACACAGAACTATATTTAATGAGCGATCACGGCCGTTACCAACACCTAGGTGGCACGCTCGACGACGCCGCCGGGGAAGCGTTCGACAAAGTAGGGCGCATCTTGGGGCTGCCCTTTCCCGGCGGACCGGCCATAGACCATGCAGCCAAGACGGGCAACCCCAACGCCTTCCAGTTCCCCCGCGCCATTATGGAAGATGGCTTTAACTTTAGTTTTAGCGGGCTGAAAACGGCCGTACTGCGTGAAACACAAAAATACAAAGGCGCATTGCCCGTCAACGACCTGGCCGCCAGCTTCCAGGCCGCGGTGGTAGACGCATTGGTCATCAAAACAGGACGGGCAGCGGCAGCGCATGGCGTGACGGCCGTCCATATGGCCGGCGGTGTTTCGGCCAACAGCGCCCTTCGCCAGGCAATGCGCCAACAATTGAATGTGCCCGTATGGTACCCTGCTCCTATACTCTGTACGGATAATGCCGCTATGATCGGGGCTGCCGCCCATTGGCATTTTATGAACGGCCGTCGGGGCAACCTCGACCTGGATGTGATCCCTGGATGGCAGCTTGCTTAAAGAGACAAATCGCTCCTATTTTGGCATTGCTGCGCCGTTATCGCCGTGGGCAGCAGGGGCGCGCCTAAAATTCATAGTAGGCGGGTCACAGATATGGCGTATAATTAATCTGTAAGCAACTTCGGTTGACTCCCTCCGGCGAAAATATAGTTATGGACATCTCCAACGCACACCTCCTTGATGACGACGTAACAAGTGGACGCTTGCAGGCGCTGTACGACGTCAGCCACATCCTTACCCAGGTTGAAGCAGACGGCCGTAACCTCAGCGCCCTCTTACCCCGTGTTTTCCTCATTGTCGTCAAACAACTAGACGCCGTAGATGGCAGCATCATCCTGGTGAACGAACATTACCAGGTGGAACACATCTGGCCGGCCGGAGAAGACCCCCAGGAACACAATACCGACCTCTTCTTCAAGAACATTTTAGAGGAAGGCGTCGCCGGTCTGGTCGTCCGCTCTTGCCAGCCGGTCATCATCAACAACAGCCAGACCGATCCCCGCTGGCTGCCGCGCCATGACGACCACTTCACCGCGCGTGAACCCTGGTCTGTTCTATGCACCCCGTTTGCCATGGGCGACCGGGCCATTGGCGCGGCCACCATCCGCAAACCGGGCATCGGGCAATTTGATCAGCGCGACCTGGATTTATTGATGGCTGTGTCCAACCAGGCCACCAACACCATCGAAAATGCCCGTCTGTTAGAAGAATCGCGCCGCCAGTTACGCATCTCCAGTCTGCTCAATGAAGCCAGCCGGGCCATTAACTCCACCCTGGACATCAACGAAGTGATGCAGTTGATGTTGGCGCAAATGAACGATCTGCTGCACGCCGAAGCCATCTCCATCGCTCTGGTAGACAAACAAAGCAACGAACTGGTGTATCAAGTCGCTGAAGGCATTGGCAGCGAAAGCATTGTTGGCCTGCGCCTGCCGTCTAACCAGGGGCTTTCCGGTTGGGTGATGGAACATGGCGAACCGGCCCACGTGCCGGATACCAGCCAGGATTTGCGCTTCAAGCGCATGGGGGATGAACGCACCGGCTACGAAACCCGCGCCATGATTTGCGCCCCCATGGCGTACAAAGGGGAAGTCTTGGGCACAATCCAGGCCATCAACCCCTTAGACGGCGTTTTTACCAATCAGGACCTGGACCTGTTGGTGAATCTGGCGAATGTCGCCAGCAGCGCCATCGCCAACGCCCAACAGTTTGCCCTGACACAAGCCGCCGAGTCCCGCTATACCAGCCTTTTTCAGGACAGCATAGACCCGATTATTCTGGCCGACCTTTCGGGGAAGATTGTTGAAGCCAACCGCCGCGCCTTTGCCTTTACGGGCTATTCGCGCCAGGAATTGTTGGGCAGCAAAATTAGCGACTTGCACGCGCCAGAGGCCAAACTGCCCAATGTGCGCCGAATGCAGCCCAACTCGGTGCGGGTATTAAACAGCCAGATTGTCACCAAGAACGGCCGTCGCATTCATGTCGAAGTCTACGCCAAACGCACCTCCTATGGTGAAACCGAATTCATCCAGTGGATCCACCACGACATCTCCAAGCAGATCGAACTGGAGGAAATGCGCAAAGACCTTCAAGCCATGCTGTTCCACGACCTGCAAAGCCCGCTGGGCAATGTCATCTCCAGCCTGGAGCTGCTCACTTACGAGCTGCCAGACGACAGCAATCCCATCCTCATTGAGATGGTAGACATTGCCATGCGCAGCAGCAGCCGCCTGCAAACCCTCATCCGCTCCCTGCTAGACATCAACCAACTCGAAGCCGGGCATCCCATCACCGAACAAAGCCAGGTAGACCTGTCTAAACTCATCGAAGATGTGTGGGACACCGTTAAGCCAAGCTATGAGCGGCGCGAAGTAGGGCTGCGTCTGCAAATTGCCGATCAACTGCCTCCGGCGCACGTTCAAGAAGATATGATCCGGCGGGTACTGATCAACTTGCTAGACAATGCCATCAAATACAGCCCGGACAGCCAGCAAATCACCTTTGGCGCTGCGGTCTATGATGAACAGTTTCTGCTCATCACGGTCAGCGACCAGGGAGAAGGCATTCCCGAAGGTCTGCGCGACACCATCTTCGAGAAATTCCGGCGTATCAAAACCGACACTTACTCCAAAGGGTTGGGCTTAGGGCTGGCTTTTTGTCGTCTGGCGGTAGAAGGGCATGGTGGCATAATCTGGGTGGATGACGCCCCCGCCGGTGGTGCGCGCTTCAACTTCACACTGCCAATCTGGACAGAAGACAAACGACGTAATGAGCGCTAGACGTTATTACCAGGACGCATATACCACCACTTTCACCAGCAGCATCGTCGAAAAACAAATAGAGGGGGATCGGGTTGCGCTTATCCTGGAGCAGACCTATTTTTATCCCGCTTCAGGCGGACAGCCGGCCGACAGGGGCATTGTGAATGGCGTTCCTGTTCTAGATGTGTCTGTTCGTGAAGCGGATGGGGCGGTGCTGCACTGGCTGGCGGTCGAATGGGCAGGGGCGATGGTGGAGGATACGGCCGTTACCGCCACCGTTGATTGGGACCGCCGCTTCGACCACATGCAGCAGCACACCGGCCAGCACATTCTCTCCCAGGCTTTCATCCGCGTGGCCGATGCTGAAACGGTTGGGTTTCACCTCAGCGACAACAGCCTGACCATAGACCTGGATACGCCAGACCTCACCCGCGCCCAATTGGCAGCCGCCGAGCAGTTAGCCAACCACATCATCTGGGAGAATCGGCCAATACAGGTACGGTTTGTCAGTCGGCAGGCAGCGCAAACACTGCCCATCCGCAAAATCCCAGACGCCAACGGCGAGGAGCTGCGCCTGATAGAAATTGAAAATTTTGACCTGACGGCCTGCGGCGGAACCCACGTGGCGCAAACCGGCAGCGTAGGGCTGATCAAACTGCTCAAAGCTGATAAACGGGGTGAAAAGGCGCGGATTGAATTTGTCTGCGGCCGGCGCGCCTGGCAAGATTATGGACAAAAGCATCATCTGGTGGCCGCCCTGATGGCCGAGTTCACCACCGGCGCACCTCAATTGCTAGATGCCATTCGTCATCTGCGCGAAGAGACCAAAGAGACGCAGCGGCTTCTGAAAAAAGAGCAGCTAGAGCGCCAACGGCTGGCAGCCGAACATCTGCTGCTCACCGGCAGCAGGGTAGGCCGTTTCACGGTAATCACGCATGTGGTCGAACCGCAGACGGGGACCAACCTGAAGGCATTGGCCTTGCAGTTAACGCAGCACGCCGGGGTGATTGTTTTGTTGGGTATGGCCGGGGCCAAAGCGCAGTTATTGTTTGCCTGCGCAGCGGATGCGCGGGATGGGATGCAGCAGTTGGATATGCGGGCGCTTTTAGCTATGGCTTTTGGTTTGCTGGGAAACGGAGGTGGTGGCGGCAGCCCAACCTTTGCCCAGGGCGGCGGCCCGTCGGCGGATGAAGAGGCCATACGTGGCGCCTTGGCGGCGGCGCAAACGGCCGTTACCCAACTCTTACGCGGCGGTGTTCAGTAGTCAGTGTTCGGTAACCAGTTTTCAGACTAGACAAACTTGATGAAAGAAATTGCCAACAACGTCTTTGTGGAAACCAGTTACACCGGCGTCAACGTCGGCGCAGTTCTCACGCCGAAAGGGGGAATTGCCATAGACGCGCCAACGTTCCCACGCGACGCGCGCGATTGGGCCATGCGCCTGCACCGTCTGGACCAGTACCCACTGCAATTTATCATCCTCACCGATTACAACGGTGACCGCGTCCTGAATACCCGCTGGCTCAACGCCCCGGCCATTGTCCACGAGCAAACGGCCGTGCGGCTGAATAACTACGACAAGCGCTACCCGCTTATGTTCAGCGAAAGCCTGGGCGCCCGCTACCCGGATCGCAGCCGCGAGTTAAGCGCGGTCAGCGTCGAACGGCCGTCGTTCAGCTTTGCCGAAACGCTGCGCCTTTATAAAGGCGGCCGCGAAATCTGCCTGATAGCCGCGTCAGGCCCTACCACCGGCAATATTTGGGTCTATGTGCCCGATACGGCCGTGTTGTTCACCGGCGATACCCTGGTCGTCAACACCCACCCCATGCTCAGCGAGGGCAGCTGCCGCCAATGGCTGGAATCGCTGGACAAACTGGCCCAGTGGCCCCAACCCATCCAGACCATTGTGCCCGGTCGCGGCCCCATTTGCGACCAACAGGCCATTCAACCGGCGCGCCACTTTCTCAGCCAGATGCGGTCATACGCCCGGCAGCATTGGCAAGCCCAGCAAGCGCACGAAGAGCTGTACCACTGCGTACCAGAATTAATGAATCTGTTCCCGCTGAACGACCTGCCGGCCGATTGGGTAAAACGGCACATCAAACAAAGTTTGGAACGCGCCTATGATGAGATAAAATTGGAAGAATCGTAGCAGCGTGTCGAACGATTTTCCAAATCGTTCTTTTACGTCTGATTCACAAGCAGACATCAACGCATTTTTTCGCCCGGAACGGGAAGTCTGGGTGAAGCATTGGAAGAGGGGAACATCATGCAACCAAATCGTCATATGGACGAGGCCTTGAAACAGGTCCCGTTTTTTGCCAAGTTGAGCCAGGACGAGCTGGCAGAATTGTCGTCCCGGCTGGTAGCCCGGCGTTTCAGCGCCGGACAGATCATCTTTCACTATGGCGACCCTGGTGGGCTGCTGTATATCATTCAAAAAGGCAAAGTAAAAATAACCACTGCCACCCTGGAAGGGCAAGAAGCGCTGCTGGCGATTCTGGGCAAAGATGATTTTTTTGGCGAATTTGCCCTGCTAGACGAGTCCCCCCGCTCCGCTTCGGCCGAAGCCATTGAACCCACCGAAACCCTGACCCTGCACCGTGAAGATTTCATGCGCTTCCTGCGCAATAACCCGGATTTTGCCCTGCACGTCTTGCGCACCCTGACCCAGCGCGTGCGCAATCTCAACAACCAGATCACCGACATCTTCTTTTTAGATTTACCGGCTCGTCTGGCGCGGGTGCTGCTGAATCTGGCCGAACAACATGGCCTGGACTCGGCCGATGGCCTGCGCATTGACCTTTCCCTGACCCAAACTGACCTGGCGGAAATGACCGGGGCCACCCGCGTCAGCATCAACAAAGCCCTGGGCCGCTTCCGCCGCGAAAAGTGGATTACCATCAAGGGCCGCCGCTTCACCATTTTGGACCAAGATGCGATGCTGAATCTGATCCAGATTTCGGGGGGGACGGTTTGAGCAGTGTTCAGTGACCAGTGTTCAGTAACCAATGATCGGCGTGCAGCGCCGCCACCGAACACTGATCCCCACGCTATGAAACTCTACGCCATCAGCGACCTGCATCTTTCGGCGGTAGAAAACAGACAAGCGCTGAACGCGCTGCCGCCTCATCCTGAGGATTGGTTGATCGTGGCCGGAGATGTGGCCAAAAATGTGTCCCGCTTTCGCGCCGCGTTTAAGCTGTTAGCCAATCGTTTCGCCAAAGTGTTTTGGACGCCTGGCAACCATGACCTGTGGACGGTGGAGACCAGCGGCAGCAATGCGCGGGGCATCTTTAAATATAACGAATTGGTTTCGGTTTGTCGCCAGTTGGGGGTGGTAACGCCGGAAGACCCTTATGTGGTCTGGCCGGGCAGCAGCCCGCCGCTGTTTATTGCGCCGATTTTTACGCTGTACGACTACACCTTTAGCGCCAATGGGGTGACGCCGGAAACGGCCGTCTCCTGGGCCGCCGCTTCTGGTCTGGAATGCGCCGACGAGAATCTGCTTTACCCCGACCCCTTCCCCACGCGAGCCGCCTGGTGCGCCGCCCGCTGCCGCTACACCGAACGCCGCCTGGAAACAACGGCCGTACACGGCCAACTGCTCCTTGTCAACCACTTCCCCCTACGGCAAGAGCTGATCGAGCTGCCGCGCATCCCCGCTTTTCTATCTGGTGCGGCACGCGGCAGACGGAAGATTGGCACGTGCGTTTTCCGGTAACGGCCGTTATCTACGGCCACCTGCACATGCGCGGCAGCCGCACCCTGGACGGCGTGCGCTTCGACGAAGTATCGTTGGGCTATCCCAGCCATTGGGACCAAGAATATGGCCTGGAAAGCTACCTGCGCCAGATTCTCCCGCCACCCTATCACAACGATTCGCCCGTCCAACTACCCCAAATGCACCAATTCGGCTAGAATCCTCCCTTTGTTGGCAAAAGACCAGACAGGTCTCCGTCACCACCTGATCTCATGAAAAATTCAGCAAAAAGATAAGGCTTTTTTACAGCTTGTGTGTATAACACTCTGAATCTATCAGCCTGAGACGACCAAGACTAAAACCATGATGCACGCAGCCGAAGAGTCCCAACCGATTACACCACCTGCCCCCGACACAGTTGCGTCAGTGAAACGGCCGTTTACCTGGGAATCCCTCACTTTCATCCTCCTCTTCCTCATTCTCCTGGTGGCCGCCTATTTTCGTTTCACCGGGCTAAATTGGGACCAGGGCACGCACCTCCACCCCGACGAGCGCTTTCTCACCGAAGTCACCTCCTTGCTGCGCACCACCAACAATCCCCTCACTTACCTGCGCACCTCCGAATCGCCGCTGAACCCCTACAACGTCGGCAAAACTTTCTACGTCTACGGCAACTTCCCCATGACCCTCGCCCGCTACATTGGCGAGTGGGCCAACGATTTGTGCGCCGCCTTCACCTCGCCCGGCGCTCCACCACTGGCGCTGTGCGCCCACAACTACACCGCCTATGACGGCGTTCATCTGTTGGGCCGCTTCCTCTCCGGGCTGGTAGACCTGGTATCCATCTTCTTTTTATTTCTGATGGGGCGTCGTTTGTACGATTGGCGGGTAGGGCTGCTGGCGGCGCTGCTGTTGGCGCTGGCCGTCATGCCCATCCAGCAGTCCCATTTTTACACCATGGACAATTGGGCCGCCGCCCTGACGACGCTGACGCTGTATACGGCCGTGCGCGCTGCCGGGTTCGGTGACAAATCGCCACGCTGGCGGCTGCGCTGGTGGGCCATGTTTGGCCTGGCGTTGGGTCTAACGGTGGCCTCGCGCATCAACGTCGCCCCGTTGGCCGGCATTGCGCCGCTGGCCGGCATCCTCTGGCTGCACCAACGCGGCCACCAGTGGCGCGACTGGCTGAGTCTCAACGTTCTCGTCCGCGCCACCCCCGCCGCCGCCGACGCCCAGCGCATCCTCCTGGGACTACTGTTGGCCGCGGCCGTCTCCCTGCTCACCTTCCGCCTGGCCCAACCCTATGCCTTCGCCGACGCGGCCATCATCCGCCAGGAGGCGCTGACGACCACCGGCCAGGAAGCCAATCCGCTGGTGGCTGTCCTCGGTTCACTCATCGGCTTTAATCCGCAATGGCGCAGTAACATGGAAGAAATTCAACGGCTGCAAGCGCCAGAAGCCTCCTTCCCACCCGCCTTGCAGTGGACCGACCGCGCCCCAATTTTGTTCCCGCTGACCAACATGGTTCTCTATGGCATGGGGCTGACGGCCGGAATCATGGCCTGGGTGGGATTCTTCTGGGCGCTGTGGCGCATTGTGCGCAATCGGCCGGATTGGCTGGCTCACGCCATCCCGGTCGCCTGGAGCGGCGTTTATTTCCTGTTCATGGCGACTCGCTGGGTCAAGTCTATCCGCTACTTTTTGCCGATTTATCCCACGCTGCTGCTGCTGGCAGCCTGGGCGCTGGTGGAGCTGTGGCGGCTGGCGCAGCGCAGCGAAACAGGACGGGTCTGGCGGCAAACGGCCGTCATCACCCTCATCCTCCTCACCATCCTGCCCAGCTTCTTCTGGGCCAACACCTTCGTCAGCACCTACCAGAAACCGTTCACCCGTCTGGCCGCCTCCGAATGGATGTATGAACATGTGCCCACCGGGGCGACGCTGATGTATGAGCTGAATGGCGAGACGCGCCAGCTGCAGCTTCCGCTTAAAGGCTACACCTACTTCCAGGGCGCGCCGCCCTTGTTTCTGTCGTTTGAACTGCCAGACGGGGGCACGGCAACGGCCGTGCGCCTCAACTACCTCACCGACCTGGACTACAACCAGACCGGCGACCTGACCGACTCGGAAACGCTGTACGTCAGCCTGCGTCCCCTTGGGCCGGCCAACCAACCAACCAGCCAGCCAACCCAACTTTCCCTCAACCTGGACCAGACGCGCCAATCCGCTCTGGCCGACCTGCCGGACACGCCCATCCCGCCCAACACGCCGTATGAAATCGTCATCGAATTGGGCGAAGGCGGGCCGGTGGCCTTGGGAACCAGCATCATTGTCAACGAGCATTGGGATGATCTGCTGCCGGCGAATATCAACGGCCGTTCCGCCTATGGCAGCTATTACACCGAAGTCAATGGCGGCCAGCGCCCCGTCACCCACCCGGACAGCTTCCAAAAGCGCGAAGAAGTGGTCGCCTGGCTGGACGAAGCCGACTACATCGCCATCAGCAGCCAGCGGGCCATCTGGCACTTGCCCCGCCTGCCCCTCACCTACCCGCTGATGATGCGCTACTACGAAGCGTTGTTCAGCGGCGAATTGGGGTTTGAACTGGTCAGCCAATTCCACGCCGATTTCCGCGTCGGCCCCATCTATCTCAGCGACACCACCGGGCAGATGCGCTGGGGCGCGCCGCCAGAAGTAGGCTGGCCGCCACCCGGCGACCTGGCCGCCGAGGAGGCGTTCAGCGTCTACGACCATCCGCCGGTCTGGATTTTTAAGAAGACCGAGACCTACAGCCACGAAAACACCATCCAAATCCTGGGCGGCGTAGACCTGACACAAACCATCTTCCAGACGCCCGACCAGGCCACCCTTGCGCCCAACGGCCTGATGCTGTCGCCAGCGGCGCAGGCGCTGCAGGCGGCCAACGGCACGTTTAGCCAGCTTTTCAACCCGGACGGCCTGCTGTCGCAGAATTCGGCTGTGGCGGCCATCGTCTGGTGGCTGATGGTGGTGGCCCTGGGCTGGCTGGCCTTCCCGGTGGCCTTCGTGGCTCTGGGCGGCCTGCCCGACAAAGGCTTTGCGTTGGCGCGCATTTTATCCATTTTGCTGCTCTCTTATTTCACCTGGATAACCGCCAGTTTGGGCTGGCTGGTCAATACGCGGGGCACGCTGCTGCTGGGCCTGCTGCTGCTGGCGCTGCTGAGCGGCTTTATCCTGTGGCGGCGCGGCGCAGACATGCTGGCTTTTACGCGGGCCAACCTGAAATATATTGGCGTGGTGGAACTGCTGGGCGTCGGGCTGTTTTTGCTGGCGATTCTGATTCGTTTGGGCAACCCGGACGTGTGGGACATTATTTGGGGCGGCGAGAAACCGATGGACCTGGCTTATTTTACGGCCGTACTCAAATCCACCACCTTCCCGCCCTACGACCCCTGGTATGCCGGCGGCTACATCAATTATTATTACTATGGCTTCGTCTACGCCGGCGTGCTTGCCAAACTATTGGGCATCGTGCCAACGATGGCCTACAACCTGATTTTACCCATGTTGTTCAGTTTCACCGGCGTGGGGGCGTTTGCGGTGGCCTTTAATCTGGCCGCGCATCGGTCGTCAATCGCCAATCGTCCATCGTCAATGTCGCTGCGCGACGGCTTCGCCCCTGTCAATCGTCAATCCCTCTTTGCCGGTCTTGTGGCGGCAGCGCTGGCGGTGTTGGTGGGCAATCTGGCGCAGGTGGGCGTGGTGCTGGACGTCTGGTATCGGGCGGGCAGCACGGCCATCAGCACCGGTGTGGGCGGGCTGGATGCGCTGCTGCGCACCTTCGACGGCGCAGTGAACCTGGTCAGCGGCCAACCGGCCCCAATGTATCCTGGGGACTGGTTCTGGACAGCTTCGCGGGCGATCAACGCCAACCCCGGCGAAGTGGGTCCCATCACCGAATTCCCGTTCTTCACCTTCCTGTATGCCGATTTACACGCCCATATGATCAGCCTGCCGCTGCAACTGCTGGCGCTGGGCTGGGCGGTAGGGCTGGCGCTTTCACCCACCGTCAATCGTCAATCGTCAATCGGCAATCGGCAATGGGAAAAAGCGCTGCTCTGGTTTGTCGGCGCTTTGGCCATTGGGGTGCTGCGGCCGACAAACACCTGGGATTGGCCGACGTATCTGGTGATTGGCGCGCTGGCGGTGACGTTTTATGTTTATCAGCAGTACGGTCGTTTTTCGTTTTCCCTGGTCGGGCAGGCAGTGGTGCAAACGGCCGTGCTGGTCGCCCTCTCGGCGCTGCTGTTCTGGCCTTTTGTCGCCCATTACGGCTCCGGCTACAACTCTGTCTCCTTGTGGGCCGGTTCCTACACCCACCTGACCAACTACCTGACCATCTATGGCCTGTTCCTTTTTTTCATCCTCCCCTATCTGTTCCTGGAATTTCGCGCCTGGAGCAAAGGGTGGACTTACGCTCAACTGCAGGGCTGGCGCTCCTGGGGTTTTGCCTTTGTCCTGGCGCTGGTCGTCTATGTGCTGCTCATCCTGGTGTTGTTCTTCAAGAATTATTGGATCGCGCCGTTTGTCTTGACGCTGGTCATGGTGAGTGGGCTGTTGGGGCTGCGGCCCAATCTGCCCCCGGCGCGGCGCATTGTGCTGGTGCTGATTTCGGCCGCCCTGGCGCTGACGTTGTTTGTGGAGATTTTTGTGCTGGACGGCGACATCGGCCGGATGAACACCGTGTTTAAGATTTATATGCAGGTGTGGCTGATTTTGAGCGTGGTGGGCGGGGTAACGGCCGTGTGGACCTTCCGGGCCATCCGGCAGAAAAAAGCGGTGCGGCAGGTCTGGCAAGTCGCCCTGGGTCTGCTGCTCTTTGCTGCCCTGCTTTATCCGCTGCTGGCGACCCCGGCCAAGTGGAACATCCGCATGAGCAAGGAAGCGCCCAACAGCCTGGACGGCATGGCCTTCATGCGTTACGTCTCTTATGGCGACACCAACAATTCCACCATCACCCTGGCCGATGATTACGACGCCATCCAATGGATGCAGCGCAACATCACCGGTTCGCCGGTAATCGCCGAGGGGCACAGCCACAACAACGGCAACTTCAGCCCGTACCGCTCCATCACCAACCGCGTGTCTATGTACACCGGCCTGCCGGCCATCGTCGGCTGGGATTGGCATCAGCGGCAGCAGCGGGCCACCCTGCCCGGCAATCTGGTCAGCGACCGCATCAACGAGGTAAACCAGTTGTACAATACGCCGGACATGTTCGCCGCCCAGGCGTTATTGAACAAATACAACGTACAATACGTCTACGTGGGGCAGTTGGAACAGGTTTACTACAATCCGGCGGGCATCGCCAAATTCGCGCAAATGGTCCAGGCCGGGCTGCTGACAGAAGTTTACCGGAACGACGAGACGGTGATTTACCGTGTTCCGTAAGCCGTGAACCGTTTACGGACAACGGATTACGGAACACGGACAACAGATTACAGAACACGGATAACGGATTACACAACACATGCCACTTTCCGACATTTTTGCCGCTTTTCGCTGGTGGGTTGTGCTGATGGTTTTGGGCACGGCCGTTTTCCCATTGGCCGCCTATTTCCTCAAATCCCTGCCCGACCGGGGTTACGCTTTCAGCAAGATGCTAGGGCTGCTGCTCGTCACCTTTCTGTTCTGGCTGCTGGGCAGTTTGGGCTTCCTGCAAAATGATTTAGGCGGTGTGCTGCTGGCGCTGGCAGCCGTGATTGGGCTGTCGGTCTGGGTCACAATTCAGGCGAAACAAGCGGATAAACCAGCTATTATCTTCTGGCTGCGCCAAAATTGGTCGCAAATACTCATCACCGAACTGGTGTTTGCGGCGATGTTTGCCCTGTGGGTGTGGGTGCGGGCGCAAAACCCGGCCATCACGGCCACCGAAAAGCCGATGGAATTTGCCTTCCTAAACGCGGCCGGCCGCAGCCCGGCCCATGCCGCCATTGGACCCCTGGCTGTCTGGCTACGCCATCAGCTACTACTATTTTGGGTATGTGATGACTTCGGTGCTGGCGCGGCTGGCGGCCGTGCCGGAGGCCATCGCCTTTAACCTGGGTATTGCCTGGCTGGTGGCGGGAACGGCCGTAGGCGCATTTGGCCTGGTATACAATTTAATCGCTCTGCGCGGGGCACGGGCCAGCGCTGTGCTGCTGGGTTTGGTGGCGGCCGTCGCCCTGCCCATCGCCGGCAACCAACAAATCACCCTGGAACTGTTGTACGCCAACCAGGTTGGTCCGGCCGAGTTCTGGCAGTGGCTCGACGTGCGCGACATCAACGCCGCCTACAGCCCCAACCAGACGCCGCGCTACGAAAATGGCGGCTGGTGGTGGTGGCGCTCATCGCGCCCCATCCACGAATACCACCTCTCCGGCCGCGCCGAAGAAGGGCTGGAACCCATCGCCGAATTCCCCGGCTTCAGCTTTGTCTTGGGCGACATGCACCCCCACGTGCTGGCGCTGCCCTTCGCCTTTCTCAGTCTGGCGCTGGCATTGGCGTGGTGGCTGAAGAGTGGGGAGTGGGGAGTTGGGAGTGGGGAGTTGGCAGGGAGCGCCATGCCGTCCTCTTTCACTTCACACTTCACAATTCTCACTTCGCACTTCACAATTCACTGGCCTTTCTTCCTGTTCACGGCGCTGGTTTTGGGTGGATTGTCTTTTCTGAACACCTGGGACGTATTCATTCATCTGTTTGTGGTGGCCGGGGCGTATGCCTTGGGGCGCTGGCGGCTGGAGGGTTGGAGCAGCCGGGTGTTCACTCAGGGGGCGGTGATGGGGCTGCTGCTGCTGCTGACGGCCGTGCTGCTGTATTTGCCCTTCTATTTGGGCTTTCGGTCGCAGGCGGGCGCGCCCTTTTTGCTGCCTATGCTCATGCGAACCACCCGGCTGCCGCAATTTCTGATTATTTTTGCCATGCCGCTGTGGGTCATTACCATCTGGCTGCTGGCGTTGGCGGCGCGGCAGCGCTGGCGGCAGTGGCGCAAAGGGATGGGCACGGCCGCTGCCCTGCTGATTGCCCTCTACCTGCTGACCTTCTTCTTTAGCTGGATTGTCGCCAGCAGCGCCGATGGCGCCTGGCGTGTCACTTCGTTGGCCGATGAATTGGGCATCGTTCTGGCCCCACGGCCGGAAAACGGTGTGGCGTTGGGTTGGGGGTTGACGGCCGTTTTCGCCATCCTGCCCACCTTCCTTGCCAACCGTCTGGCCTACGCCGGACTAACCCTTTACCTGTCCGGCCTTATTGCCCTGGTGGTCATGGTTTGGTATGAGGAGATGGGGAGAGGGGGAGACATGGAGAGGGGGAGACATGGAGAGGGGGAGACTCTCTCTGTCTCCGGGTCTCCTGGTCTCCCGGTCTCCGGGTCTCCGGGTCTCCCTGTCTCCTGGTCTCCCGGTCTCCCAGTCTCCCCAGTCTCCCCGTCTCCTTTTGTGCTGCTGCTGGTCCTCACCGGGGCGCTGCTGACACTGGGGCCGGAGTTTGTCTACCTGCGCGACAATTTTGGGCAGCGATTGAACACCATTTTTAAGTTTTATTATCAGGCGTGGGTGTTGTTTGGCGTGGCCGCGCTGTTTGGCCTGGATTCTCTGCTGCATGGTTGGCGGCAAGGAATCCAGCGGGTGGCGCCGCTCGCGGCCGCTGCCGGTTATGCCGTCATGCTGGCCTTTGCCCTGCTTTTCCCCTATTATGGCGTGCGTTCACGGGCGCTGGAGTATCGCGGCCCGGCAAATTTCCCCGACCGACCGGCAGCGACGTTGAACGGCCTGGCTTACGTGGAACGCTTCAACCCGGACGAATACGCGGCCATCCAATGGCTGCGGCAAAACGTGGCCGGGACGCCGGTGATTGTGGAAGCGGTCGGTGGGCAGTATTCGGGTTACGGCCGTATCTCGGCCAACACCGGCCTGCCCACGCTCCTGGGTTGGGGCGGCCACGAATACCAGTGGCGCGGCCCAGACACGCCGGAACCGGCGCTGCGCCAACCGGCCGTGGAAACCATCTACACTCTGGCCGATTGGGCCACCACAGCCGCGCTGCTAGACCAATACAAGGTGGAGTACATTTACGTCGGCAGCCTGGAACGAGACGCTTATGGCGGGCAAGTGCAAGAAAAGTTTAACGGCCGTCTGGAAGTGGCTTACCAGAATGGCAGCGTAACGATTTTTCGTTGGCAGTAGCGAATTGATGATTGGCGTTAACTTATGACAAGCGAGACGAGCGATTTCAAAGTGGAAGCAGCGTTTGCCAACCAGCCAAATGTGGCGGCGCGGTTAACGGTGGGCGACGCGCTGTTTGGGCTGGTCGGTCTGCTGGCGGCCGTGCTGCGGCTGGTGGGATTGAACAGCCTGCCGCTGTCGCCAGCCGAAGCCGAACAGGCGTTAACGGTGTGGCGCTTCTGGCAGCCAGGGCAAACGGCCGTCATCCCCCTCAGCCCGGCCTATTTTTCGCTGACGGCCGTTCTGAGTCAGGTTTTGGGCTTCAGCGATGCCACCATGCGGCTGGTCCCGGCCCTGTTTGGCGTGGCCCTGGCGCTGCTGCCCTGGCTGCTGCGGGCGCGGTTGGGCGTGGTAGGGGCATTGGTGACGGCCGTTTTCCTGGCCGTCTCACCCATCACCACCGTTGTGGCGCGCACAGCCGGCGGCGAAAGCATCGCCCTGTTTGCCGCGCTGCTGCTGCTGGTCGCCTGGGTGCGCTGGCAAGATTCGGGTGACGGCCGTTGGGCCATTACCCTGGCGGCGGCAGTGGGCCTGGGTCTGACCAGCGCGCCGCTGTTTTACACCGGGATGGCCGCCCTGGGCGTGGCCTGGTTCTGGCAAATGACCATTGGCCCCCGCTGGCAGCAGCCCACAGAACAAGAAGGGAGAGAAACGGCCGTGTGGTCCCGCGCGGCGCTGGTCGGATTATTCATCTTCCTGGCCCTGACCACCACCTTTTTATTCAACATTTCCGGCATCGGCGCGGCGGCGGCGCTGTTGGCCGACTGGCTGCAACAGTTCGGCCGTTCTGAAGCGGTCGCCGTCACCACCCCCTTCCTGGCGGTGGCCCGATACGAGATAGGTCTGCTGGTTGTTGGCCTGGCGGCCGTCCTGTGGGTTAGCTGGAGTGGACACCCCATCGGCCGACTGGCGCTGTATTGGCTGGTGGGCGTCCTGGGGTTGATGCTGCTGCAACAGGGTGTCATCCACAATGCCGCTCTGCTTGCCCCGGCCGGTTATTTGCTGATTGGCAGTTTTAGCGGCAGCGTCATTGGCGGCCACATTCACCGGCGCGGTTGGGCATTAACCGGCGGGCTGCTGCTGATTTGGGCGCTGATGTTTGTCAACATCAGCCGTTTTTTGCGCGTCAGCGTCTTTCAACCCACCAACCTGACCCATGTCTGGATCGCCATTTTTGGCCTGACGTTGGCCCTGACCACCATCTATTTCCTGATCACCTGGGACCATCATTCCACCTACCAGGGCATTTTATTGAGCGTATTGGCGCTGCTGCTTTTTTACGCCTGGGGCACAAGCTGGTGGCTGACGCAAAAAGCGGCCAACGACCCCCGCGAAACCTGGGTGACGACGGGAACGGCCAACGATGTTCCCGTCTTGCTCCGGCAAATCACTACGTTGTCCTGGCAAATTGCCCGCAGCCCAACCGACATAGATATTTTCAGCACAGTACAATCGCCAGTTCTAGCCTGGTATCTGCGCGATTTCCCCGGTTTTCAGATGGGCGCGCTGCCCGCGGCGGCCACCACCAGCCTGATTCTGACACCGGATGCCGCTGAACCGGCTTTTGGCGGCGATTACATGGGCACGGCTTACAATCTGGCGCAAACGGGCGTCATCGCCGGCGGCTTTAGCCAATCGCCGATTTTAGACACGCTGCGCTGGTGGTTGTTTCAAGAGAGCACGGCCGTCCCAGAGCCGCAGCGCCTCATCTTATGGCTGCGAGCGGATTTAGCCCAATGAGCGTCAGCGACCCCCACGCCCTGCCCTGGCCGACCGACGAGGCTGCGCCCACCTATGCCGATCCGCACATTCAGGCATTAATTCAGCGCTGCCTGGCCGCCGAGGAGCTGGCCTACGTCGCCCTGTACAACGAATACGCTGAGATGATTTACCGGCTGAACTTCAGCCTATTGCAGCACCGGGAAGACGCCGAAGAGGTGCTGCAAGACAGCTTTGAATACGCTTTTCGTCAACTGCGCCAGTACGATCCCCACAAGGCGTCGTTTAAGACCTGGCTGTATCGCATCGCCATCAGCCGCTGCCGCAACAAACGGCGGCGCAAATGGCTGCCCACTTTTTCGCTGAGCCAACTGCTGCCGCGGGAGGATGTGGCCGACGAGCAGACGCCCACGCCGCCGGAAGCGGCGCAGTTAAACGCGCGGCAGCAAATGGTCTGGCAAGCGCTGCAAGAGTTGTCGCCAAAGCTGCGGGAAACGGCCGTGCTGCGCTATTACGAGAATCTCACTTATCCAGAAATCGCCGCCATCCTGGATATTCCCACCAAAACGGCCGAGTCGCGGATGCGGCTGGCCCATGCGGCGCTGCGGGAACTGCTGGCGGAGGAGCCGTAGGCCGTAGGCTCGTAGGCCGTAGAACGGCGAATGAGGGTTTTTGGACCAAACAGTGTATAGCAAAATGATGAACCAGGAACATGTTTTACCACTGCTGGCTGATTATGTACTGGACTTGCTGCCGGGCAACGAGCGGCGGCAGGTGGAGCAGCACGCCGCCGACTGCGCCGACTGCCGTCAGGCGCTGCATGGCGAGCGGCAGATCGGTGGGCTGGTGCGGGCGACGCTGCACACGGCGACGGAACCGGCATACGGCCGTCTGACCCAGCTGCGCCCCGCTGTTCCCCAGCGCGCCACCCAACCAATTCGTGGCCCACAGCGTCAGCGCCAGTTGGCGCTGGCAGGGCTGCTGCTGGTTTTGCTGCTGGGCGCGTCCGGTTGGCGCTATGGCAATGCCCGGCAAAGCTGGCAGCCACCGCCGCCCACCCACATCGCCATCACCGCGACAACTGTCGCCACGACAACGATTGCTGCGACAACATACCAGGAAGCGACGGCCACATTGGCCCAGGCAACAACCAACAGGAGCATGGAGGAAACGGCCGTTGCCGCCCCATCCGACCAACCCACCATCCAACCCCATGCCACTCCTCTTCCCCAAGCCACGCCCATCGCCGCCGCCCGCCCATCGCTGTCCGCCAACTAACAACTCCCAACTAACAACTCCTAACTAACAAAAAGAGCCTGCCTCATGAGTGAATTAACTACAACGCCCAACGAATCCCAAACAACGGCCATCAATGATTTTTTGGCACGGCCGTTGCTTGCCGCCATCAACCTGGATTGGGAAAAAGCGATCTACATCACCTTTTTCCTCATCGCCATTGTCAGCCGCTTTGTGTTTTTAGGCGACCGGGTGATGAGCCACGACGAAAGCCTGCACACGCAGTTTTCTTACCAGTTCTACAACGGTGATGGCTACCAACACACGCCCCTGATGCACGGCCCATCGTTGTTCCACGCGACGGCCGTTTCTTACTGGCTCTTTGGCGATAGCGATCTATCGGCGCGGATTCCGGTAGCCATTTTGGGCGTGCTGCTGGTGGTGCTGATGCCTTATCTGCTGCGCCCCTGGCTGGGCAAAATTGGGGCGCTTTTCACCAGTTTTTTCCTGCTCATCTCGCCTTATATCACGTATTATTCGCGCTATATCCGCCACGACATCTACGTCATCATGGCGGCGTTGGTGGTTTTCCTCTCCATCTGGTATTACTTTGGCGCGCGCCGCGACAAATACATCTGGTGGTTTGCCATTGGCCTGGGGTTGATGTTTACCACCATGGAAACCGCCTTCATTTACGTGGCGATTTTTGGCAGCTTTGCCGTGGTGCGGCTGCTGCCGCAAATGGTTGTAGCCGATTGGTTCCGCGCCAGTTTAGGGCGGCTGCGTCTGCCCATTTTGCTGGTGATGCTGGCCGTTTTGCTGGCCGGCGGTGGGCTGCTAGGACAAAAACTCATCGCCGAAGCGCCGCTGCCCCTGGCCGAAGCAACGGCCACCCTGGAAGGATTTGCGGCTGATCCTGACGCGGTGGTGGGGGCAACGGCCGTTACCCCGCTGCGCAACGAAATGATCTGGCGTTGGAGCCAGATCATCGGGCTGGTCATCCTGGGGGTTGGCGCTTTCATGGCTGCCCGCGCCCTGCGCCCAGAGCTGGACCAATACCCGGAATTTGACATCATCATGCTCTTTTCCACCCTGGTCTTGCCGCTGGTTTCGCCGCTGCTCACCAAAATCGCCGGCTGGAACCCTACCGATTACGCCATCAACAAATGTGTGCTGGAGAGCCAGGAAACGATGACGGCCGTCCAACTGCTCATCGCCCGCCTGGGCAATGGCGATTGCTGGAGTTCCTTCTTCCAATCTGGTTTGGTGCGTTCCGGCTACTTCCTCATCCCCACACTCATCATCGGCGTTCTGGTTGGCCTGTGGTGGGACCGCCGCCGCTGGCTGACGGCCGCGTTCATTTTCTATGGCATCTTCATCGTTTTGTTCACCTCGGTCTTCACCAATCCCGGCGGTTTCGCCACCGGCATCATCGGCTCGCTCGGTTATTGGTTGGACCAGCAGGCAGTGCAGCGAGGCAGCCAGCCGCTCTTTTATTATTTGTTCGTCACCCCCTTCTACGAATTTTTGCTGGTCATCTTTTCGTTTGCGGGCATCTGGTTATGGCATCAACAGCATCGGCTCCAGCGCATTCTGGGTTACTGGCTGGCGCTGCTGTTGGCGGCCTTCCTGGGCTACAGCCTGTCCACCTGGCTTTACACGCGCTCGCTAACGGCCGGTGGGCTGCTGGTGATGAACGGCGACGGCCGTAACACTTTGTTAGGCATGATCGTCGCCCTGGTTATCCTGGGGGCGGGCAGCCTGTTCTGGTTGTTCGTCTACCGCCACCGCCTGGCGCAGCAAAACAACCTGGAAGGCGGGCTGGCTTCACTGTTTAGCCCGCGCCTCATCATGGAATTTGTGCCTTCCGTCGCCTGGTGGCTGATGCTTACCTGGGTGGCCTACAGCGTCGCCGGGGAGAAGATGCCCTGGCTGAGCACCCATTTTGTCATCCCCATGGCGATTCTGAGCGGTTGGTACTTTGGCGAAAAGCTGCGCACGGTGGATGTGAGGGCTTTATTCGCCCGGCCGTCGCTCATCTTTGGCGGGCTAAGTTTGCTGCTGCTCGTCGTCGGTTTTGGCCTGTTTAGCCAGCTGTGGTTGGGCAGCGCGCGCCTGGGCGACCAACAAATCAGCGCCTTGCAAGACCTGGGGCTGTTCCTGGGGCTGCTGCTGCTGGCCGGTGTCGTTTTTTATTTCTGGCAGCGCTATCGCCAGGGCATTGAACCCACCACCCGCCGCCTCATCCTCACCCTGAGCGTATTCATCCTGCTCAGTTTATTGACCATACGCTTCACCTACCTCGCCAGCTTCCCCAACGCCGACTACACCACCGAATACATGGTCTACGCCCACGGCGCGCCGGCCACCAAACGCATCGTCATGGACCAGATCGAAGAATTGTCCATGCGCCTGCATGGCGACCAGAGCATCAAAGTTGCCTACGATAACGACGTATCCTGGCCCTTCACCTGGTACCTGCGCAATTATCCCAACCGCGTTTATTTTGGCGAAAACCCCAGCAACAGCCTGAACGAATCGCCGATCATCATTGCCGGCAGCCAGAATTGGGGCAAAGTGGAGCCATACCTGGGCAACAATTACGAACAGCGCACCTACACCTTCCTTTGGTGGCCGATGGAGGAGTATCGCAAAATTTCCTGGAACGCCATCTTCGGCAATCCCAACGACCTGGAACGGCGCGGCCTGGGCAACGCCAATGTGCGCCAGGCGTTATGGGACGTCTTCTTTTACCGGGATTATGAAAAATATGGGCAGACTTTTGGCGGCGCGTATACCAGCCGCGAATGGCCGCTGCGCCAAGAAATGCGGGTCTACATCCGCAAAGATGTGCTGGCGAATTTGTGGGATTATGGCGTCGGCGCGGTGAACGCGGCATCGCTGCAAGACCCCTATGCCGAGAATGAGCTGCAGCTCGCGCCATCGCTCATTCTGAACGACGTGGGACTGCCGGGCGTGGGCGACGGCGAGTTGACGACGCCGCGCAACGTGACAGTGGGGCCAGACGGCCGTATCTACGTCGTTGACAGTGGCAATCATCGCCTTCAGGTGTTTGATGCGCAGGGCAATTTCCTGGCCGCCTGGGGCGAGTTTGGCGCGGAACCGGGCCAGTTCAACGAACCCTGGAGCGTGGCGGTAGACGACGAGTTTGTCTATGTCGCCGATACCTGGAATTATCGCATTCAAAAGTTTACGACCACTGGCGAATTTGTGGCCGCCTACGGCCGTAACGGTTCCCCCGCAGACATCAACGACCGCGCCCTGGGGCTGTTTTATGGCCCGCGCGACATTTTGCTGCTGGATGACGGCCGTTTGCTCATCACCGACACCGGCAACCACCGCCTGCAAATCATGGACCGCGATGGCAATTTTGTGGATTCGATGGGGCAGTTTGGCAGCCAGCCTGGCTGGTTTAACGAACCGGTCGGTCTGGCGAATGGACCGGAAGATTCGGTGTACGTGGCGGATACGTGGAACGGCCGTATCCAACAGTTCACCGCCGACCTCTTCCCCGCCTTCCAATGGAGCGTCAACGCCTGGTACAGCCAGTCCATAGACAACAAGCCCTACATCGCCACCGACAGCGCCGGCCGCATCTACGTCACCGACCCCGAAGGGTATCGGGTGCTGATCTTCAATGCCTTTGGCGATTACATGGGCCGCTTTGGCTCCTTTGGGACCGGTCCAACCCAGTTTGCCCTGCCGGTCGGCATTGCCACAGACGCCCAGGACAACATCTACATCGCCGACGCCCACAACAACCGTATCGTCAAATACCCGCCCCCTTTTGGCAGCCCGGTACTCCCTGAACAGCAAGAATAGATAGAGTTGTCAAATCTTAAAGATTTGACAACTCTAATTTCCAGGAGATGCAGCTATGCGATTTGCTAACCAGGTTGTACTGGTAACGGGTGGTTCGCGGGGCATTGGTCGGGCGATATGCCGCCAATTTGCCGAACGCGGGGCGCAGGTCGTCGTCCATTACCACCAAAACCGGACGGCGGCTGAAGAGACATTGGCCGCGCTGCCGGGCGGCCCGCATCTTATTGTGCAGGCGGCCATTGAGGAGCCAACGGCCGTACAGCAAATGATCCAGACGGCCGTCGCCCAATACGGCCGTCTGGACATCCTCATCAACAACGCCGCCATCTACGAAGAACACCCCCTGGCCGAGGTGAGCTACGACGAGTGGCAGGCGCGTTGGCGCAGCATCATCGAGGCCAATTTGTTGGGGCCGGCCAACGCCGCCTATTGCGCCGGGCAGCAGATGATTCGTCAGGGGTACGGCCGGATCATCAACATCTCTTCCCGCGGCGCGTTTCGCGGCGAACCCACCGCCCCGGCCTACGGGGCCAGCAAAGCGGGCCTTAACGCCATGGGCCAATCGCTGGCGAAATATCTGGCCCCCTACAACATCTTTGTGGCGACCGTCGCCCCAGGCTGGGTAGCCACGGACATGGCCCAGGCCCACCTGGACAGCCCGGCCGGCGACGACATCCGCGCCCAAAGCCCGCTCAATCGGGTGGCGACGCCGGAGGAAGTGGCTTATACGGCCGTCTTCCTGGCCTCCCCTGGCGCAGAATTTCTCACCGGGGCCATTGTGGACGTGAACGGCGCTTCTTACCTGCGAACTTGATTTTTTGCGCCACAGTTACAATATCAGTAGATCGAAATGATATGGGAGCGCAGGCGTCCCGCCTGCCCATGCGGGCAAGATGCCCGCGCTCCGTTTCGATCTACTGAATATAGTTTAAAACTCTGTGTTCTCCCCGCCTCCGTGGTGCAAATTCTAGCGGCGTAAACGGCCGTACACATCCCCGCTTTGGCTTTGCGCCACCAACCGACCGGCCATTTCCCCGGCCGAGAGCCAGCGCTCTGACTGCCAGCGATGCGTTTCCCCGACGGACCAGTTAAACTCGTAACAGCCCAAACCAGCCAGCAGCCGCAGGCACTCTTGCGCCACGCCGATGGTCGCCGGCAAATACTCGAATGACAGCGCGGTCAGCGGTTCAGACAGCCCGCGCAGCACCTCGGCTTCGTACCCCTCCACGTCAATTTTGCAAAAGGCCGGTCGGCCGTACTGCCCAATTAGCGCGTCCAACGTTGTCACCGGCACAGACACGGCCGTGTCCCATTCCACCCCACCAAACGCAGCGTCGCGCTGCACGGCCGTGATCCAATCGGCCGACAAAGTGGAAACAGTGGGGTATTTCTGGCTGATGTAGAGAGATTGCTGGCCGGGCTGCGCCGCCAAAGCCAGCGGCAGCAAATGAACGTGGGGCGAACGGCCGTAAAAGCGGCGTAACCAGGCCATCAGGTGGGGCTGCGGCTCGATGGCCACCACTTGCGCCCCCAACCGCCGCCAGGCCCAAATGCGGTTGCCTACATGCGCCCCCACATCAAAACAGACATCGCCTGGCCGGATAAACGGAGCATAAAAGCGGCTAAGCTGACCCAGGCGGCCGGGCACGCCGTAATACATCAGCAGCGAACGCCAGACGCCGCGCCGCTGCGCCCACTTATTCATCGGCGAGGGCTGCTTGCACGGCCGCTGTCAACGCCAGACGCGAGGCCACCAGCGCCTCATCGGTGTCGCGGCCGTAACCACCCGACTTGGGCAGCCCGCCAATCTCCAAAATGGCCGGGCCACGATAGCCGCCGGCCAGCGCGGCGCGCATAAAGACGGTTAAATCCAGGCTGCCCAAACCCAGCGGCAAATGATGGTTCACTTCCGGCCAGGCGGTGTCAGAGATGTGCAGCAAGCTGGCGCGGGACACGAGAGCGGCATAGGCGGCAAAATCGTCGGGGTGGGTGTGGTTAAAATCCCAGACAAAGCCGAGGTGGGGCACGGCCGTTAACACCTTCTGGCAGCGTTCCGGGCGATGGAAAACAGGCACATCGGCCGAGTTGTGTTCCAGGCCAAAGCGAAAACCAACCCGGCGGCCCAGAGCAGCGGCGGCGGCCAACTGCGCCAGCAGCGATTCCTCCAGGGCAATGATCTGCGCCTGGTCCAGCGGTTCGCGGAGGACAATGTGCCAGTGGACGCAAGTACAGGCCAGGGTCGTGATGGCTTGAAGGTTGGCGTGCAGCACATCCAGGGGCGTTTGGCCGCTTTCGGTACGGCCGTTGGCATACAGCGGCACAACCATTTCCATAACGGCCGTCATCCTGGCCCGCCGCAGCGCCAACGCCACCGTCTCCAACGAATCGCCCAGCCGCTGCACGCCCAACCCCTCGCCCGGACCGGGGAACTGGAGGCAGCGAAACCCAGTCAGGCTGGCAAAAACAATCTCGTCCCGCGCCGAACGCCAATTAGCCGGGAAGAAACGGCCGTTCATGCCAATCTGAATCGGTAAATCTATCATGGCTCAACCGTGCCAGACTCGAACGCTTTTCGGCAATCCTTCAGGTCTGGCGCACAAACGACAGCGGTTATGCCCCTGGCCGGCCGTGGCATTTTTTATACTTCAAACCGCTGCCGCATGGGCACGGAGCATTCCGCCCAACTTTGGGCGAAGGTGGCCCGTTGACCAGCAAGTCGTTCATCCGGTCGCCCAGCCGGGTCTGTATCGGTTTCGGCGGTGCAACCGGCGGCAAAAATCCCTGGTGGCGCAGCAATGACTGGCGCTGCCCTATCTCCGCTTCACGCTCTTGTTGGCGTTGTCGCGTCTGGTATTCTTCAATAATGTCAAAAGGCTGATAGAGGATATTGGCGACCGGCGATTGGGCGGCAAAAAAGTCACAATAGTCATCGAAGCCGATTATCCCCTCAACAATCAACTCTTGCGCGAACATCTCCTCGATTTGCGACCGGCTTTCCTCGTCCTGCAATTCGCCCAAAGCGGTGGCCACCGAGGTCCAGGTCTCATCAACGAAACCGGGCGGTATGGCAAAGGTTCCATCAGCTTGCAGCGGCGGCAGCAGCGCACGCAGACCGGGCAAAATGCGCGCCCGTTCTTGCGGGTACAAAGCGCCGATCACAGACAGCGTTTGCGCGGCCAGGTCACGGCCGTAATGGTACGTCTCCTCTGTCTCTAAAGCGACGATACGCAGCAAGGTGGCAACGGCCGTGCTGCCATAGTGGGCCAGGTCCGTCTCGAACCATTCCAGGTTATCCAGGTCATCATTGGGGCCGGTGAAAAGCTGCTCAAAAAACGGCAGCGCCGCCGGTTCACGGAAGGCCAACAGCAGTTTGGCGGCATGGAGCAGGCGATACCAACGGGCATCTGCTTCATCTTCCCAGTCATCATCCAGGCTGGCACGAAACAAGGCCAGCAAGCCGGGCGTCAGGCTCTCTTGCCGTTGTAGACACGCCTGAATCAGTTCGATGGGCGGGGTGCGCCCGGCCGTTTCCAATGCTTGCAGCAAGGCTGCGTCGGGCAGGGTGTTGTATTCCATACTATCCTTTTTTCAGCGGGAGCGCGGACATCCCGGCCGCAGCCGGCAAGAGGCCGACGCTCCCAGTATCCGTAGGCCGAAGTCCGTATCCCGTTATCCGATGGCATTTTCTAGAGGCAGCGCCCTACGGATTACCGATAACGGGTACTAATATCTTCTCATCCATGCGGTCGCGTTAAATAGCGCGGCCAACCGGGCAGCGCCAAAGCGTGGCGCACATCTATGGCATGTTCATGATCATGGCCCGCCCACACCTGCATCCAGAGATAAACCGAAACGGTGCGTCCCCAGGGCGCAAGAAAGGGACGCGCCAGGTCGGGTCCCGGCAGTTGGTCGAACAGGTCCAGAAGTTCCTGGCGCACGGCCATAAATTCTGCCCACACCTCTACCCACGATTGTCCGGCGCGGGCGGCGGCGTTGGCAGCGTTGAAGGCGTCGAAATCGGTGATGGGTTGGTCAAATTCCGGCGTCTGCCCGGCGGCCAACTGCCGCAAACCGCTCAGACCCACCTTTTCCCAATCAGTCAGGTGGCCGATTAAATCCTGCATTGTCCAAACGCCGCACACCGGGCGGCTGGCGCGTTCCGCTGGCGCTATCATGTCTACCAGCGACAGTATCTCGCGGCGGGTGGCTTTGAGCTGCGCCCGCAAAATGGCTTTGGGGCCGAGGCGGCGCAAGGTTTCCTGGGGCTGCGCCTGCCGCCAGGCGCGCAGGTCGTGGGCGTGGGCGGCGTCATGCTGCCAGCGCCAACGGACCCAGGTGCGCGGCCGGATGCGCTGCCCCCAGGGGAGGGTGAGGCGGCGGTGCAGCAGGTCATCGGGGGCGCGCTGAAGTACGGCCAGGAAACCGGCGCGCTCCTTCAGGCAGGCGGCCAGGGCTTGCTCCAGGGGGACAGATTGGAAACGGCCGTGCATTGCCCGGTTCGTCTCGTCCACGTTGTCTATCGGGGGGATGTCGGCCAGACGGCCGTCTAGCAGCAAACTCAGCCGCTGGCTGTTTACCGCATCCCAGGCGGCCAGGTGCAGCAGCACATCGCGGGCCGTTTGTTCGCCGGAGACGGGTACGGCCGTTAACGTCGCCTCATCCAGGCTGCGCAGTTGAAACAGCAAATGGGCGCGCTCGGCGGTCAATCGCGCCAGCAGCGTACTACGCCATTCAGGGGAACATTGAGTCATGTCGTCTCCGTCAATCGTGCAGCCTCATAGTATCCGTAGACCGAAGCCCGTATCCCGTTATCCGATGACATTTTCCAGAGTTAGCCCCCTACGGATTAACGACAACGGATTACCGCTTACGGGTACTAGTGGGATGGGTGAGGTAATGGTACATGAGGGACAGGAGAGCGGCAAGGGAAATGGTCAATTGTCAATTGTCAATTGTCGAGGTCGCTGCACGACGGCTTCGCCCCTGTCAACCGCCAATCCTTCGGCAGGCTCAGGACCAATCGCCAATCGTCAATCGCCAGAGGACGAACTCTTCGTCGTCGAAGCCTTTGAGGCGCTGGCGGAAGGGTTCCATGTGGGTGGGTTGGGTTTGCAGAAAAGCGTGGACTTCAGGGTCATCGGCGACGGCCGTAGACAGGATGATGTCTGTACCGCCAGCGTATTTTTCCAGGCGGGAAGCCACGTTGATAGTGGAGCCGAAGTAGTCGAAACGGCCGTTCAAATTGACGCCAATGCAGGGGCCATGATGCAGCGCGGCTTTGAGGAGCAGAGGCCGTTTGCCCTCCGGCGAGGTTCGTAATGTTTGCTGCGCCTGCAAAATGGCTTGCAGCCCGGCCGCCGGACGGCGAAAGACGGCCATCACCGCGTCGCCAATGGTCTTGACAATGGCCCCATCGGCCGCTTCGATAGCGGCGCGCAGCACGTCAAAATGCTCCATCACCAGACCGAAGGCGGGCGCATCGCCAATCTCGCGGTAGAGGCGGGTGGAGTCCACCAGGTCGGTGAACAACACCGTCAGGCTGCCGACGACGATCTGGTCGCCGGGCCGCAGCGCTTCTTCAGCGAACAGGTCACGGAAGCGCTGTAAGGCCGTCACCTCGGCGGCGACGACAGCGTCATCGGCCCAGGCCTGCCGCTCCAGCAGGAAAAGCTGTTCGGCGTCGGTCAGGTTTTCCAGCAGCAGATGGGGCTGAACGGCCAGGCGCAGTTCGTCGGGCGACCAACCGGCCGGAGTGGCCGGCAGGCGCAGGTCGGGCAAGCCATCGGGGGCCACGTTGAGGCGCTGGCTGCCGGGGAGGGATAGGGTGCGCAGGCGGTAACGGCCGTTTTCCAACAGCGGCGTCACCAACCGGCTGTCACCGGGCGGCAAGAGCTGCTGCACGGCAATGTGCGGCGCAGCCTGCGGCCCGGCCAGGCAGTATTCCTGCTGGTCGGGCACGGCGCGCACGGCCGGGTTGGGCCGGAAGGTCAATTCGACCGATTGGGAGAAGTTGGCGGTATAGTCAATCTGGCAGGTGTGGCAGTGGACGGTGCGGCCGACTTCGCCCAATTCGCTAACCCGGTCACGGGCGGAGCGGCAGGAGGGGCAGAGCAAATCCCAGCGAAAATCCAGCAGGCCCAGGCGGGTAGCGTAGAGGAACATCGTCAGCACGTCGCGGCGCGGCGCGCCCCAATGGTCGGCCAGGGCATAGGGGCGGATGCGGTCCAGGCTCAGGTCGTCGGCCTGCTCCAGGTTTTGGCGTAAGCGAGCGGCCAGATCGGGCGCGACGCCAGCCTCTACCAGCGCCGCCGCCGCCACCGCCAGGCGCTCGCGGCCGCCGGGGGCAAGGCGCACCGGGCGCGCCGGCCCGTCTACGAACGCTTTGTCACCAGCGGCCAACCGGTCATACTGCCGGAAGATGGCGCTGAACTGGCGACGAGAAAGCAGGCCAATCTGCACTGGGATGGCGATGTAGCCAAGCCAGTTGGCCGGTTTGGCCCACACTTCATAGGTGAAGTGAGTTCCGCCGCCGGGTGTGGGCTGCAATTGGGCGCGCACGCGCAGTTGGGCGATGGGGCGCAGCAAACCTGGTTTGTAGGCGCGGACGACGCCAAAGCGGTAAGGGGCGACCCACTCAAACGGCTCCTCGTCCCATTCCAGGGTGACGCCATAGATTTTGAAACGCAAACGGTGACGGCCGTTGCCCAGCTCCCGCGCCGCTGTTTGTTCCTCCTGGTAGGCAGGCAGGCCGGTATCGTGGTCAAAGCGGTTGGTATCGGCCACCAACGGCCACAATTGGGCCGGTTCGCTTTGCATCTGCCATTGCCAGCAGTAATGGAATTCGGTCATGGGATTGCGGATTTCGGATTGCGGATTGGGCAGTCGGGCGCTTTACGGCGCGGGTACAAGTTTGTAGACTTTGCCGCTGGAACCGGTGGCGCTGTAAGAGTTGGCCGTGAGCAGGTACAGTTCCAGGTTATGGTCTTGACCAAAGGCCAGGGTATAGAAGGATGGCAGGCTGCCGCCGTCGGATTGCGACAGGGGTACGGGGAGCAGTTCCCATAACCCGGCTTCGGCCGGCCGCACATCGGCGTAGTAGATTTGATTGGTGCCGACTTCGTTGTTGCTGACCCAATCTACGAAGAGGTAACGGCCGTATAACTCCGGCAGCGCCGCCCCACGATACACATAGCCGCCAATCACCGAGCGGCCAAAATCGCGCCGGTATTCCAGCACCGGGTCCACAAAAGCATCGCCGTAAACGCTTTCGCTGGCGCAGCTGACCAATGGTTGGGTGACGCCCTGGTTGTTAAAACAGGTCGTGCCTTCGCGCACCGGCCAACCATAATTGCCGCCGCTGACCACCACGTCAATCTCTTCGATATAATCCTGCCCCACATCCCCGGCGTATAGGGCGCGGTCGCCGGCCGCGTCGAAGGAGAAGCGGTACGGATTGCGGAAGCCATAGGCGTAAATTTCTGGCAGCCCGGGCTGGCCGATGAACGGGTTGTCGGCAGGGATGGAGTAGGGGGCGGCACTGTCCACGTCCAGGCGGGCGATGACCCCCAGTAAATTGTCGCGGGTCTGGCCGTTGCCACCCGGCGGATGGCCGCGACCAACGTCGTTGGCGTTGCCGCCATCACCAATGCCGATGTACAGGTAGCCATCCGGCCCAAAGGCAAGCTGGCCGCCGTTGTGGTTGTTCTGCGGCTGGTCCACCTGAAGGATGATGCGTTCGGAGGCCGGATCGGACCGGTTGGGGTCGTCGGCGGCGATGGCAAATTCGGCGATGACGCCGGTATGGTCCCAGTCACCGGGGGCGTTGGGGCGCAAGGGGGCGCTGTAGTAGAGGAAGAGACGGCCGTTAGCCACAAAATCCGGGTGCAGGGCCATTCCTAACAGGCCCCGTTCGTCATAAACGGGGTTCAGGTTCACCATGCGCGAGCGCAGGTCAATCAACGGCTGCGGCAGCCGACTGCCGGCCTGGTCCAGCACGTAGACAATGCCCACCTGGTCTACAACAAACAAACGGCCGTCGCCCGGCGCGGCCAGGGCCACCGGCGAGACAAAACCATCGGCTACCAACTGCAAAGCGGCGCGAACGTCACGCGGCAACGGAGTGGGCGTGGCGGTGGGCGAAGGCACGGCCGTTGGCGTTCGTGTGGGCTGGTCGGTGGGCAGCGGCGTCTCGCTGGCTGCGGGCGTGGGGGGTTGGGTAGGAACGACCGTGTTCACTGGCCGGGGCGGGTGGGTGAGGGTTGGCGCGGGGGTAGTCGTGGGAATCAGATTTCTGATGGAAGACGCCGCTTCCCGGCAGGCGGTTAGGGAAAAGGTAACGACTACCAAACAAATAATACAGTAGAATGTAATTGCGTTTGGGTGATGGTTGTTTTTCATGGTGCAAATTTAGCCGGAAACGGCCGTTTGCGCCATTACTTTTTGCGGTAAACTAGCCTAGTCTTAATTGAGATTCAGGTTAGCCAGTTGGTGGCTGCTGCCAACCGGCCAACCAACCCATCCCCTGGAGAACCCTATGCCTCTATCATTCGACATGCCCCTGGCGGAACTGCACACCTACCAGGGCATCAATCCTAAACCGGCCGACTTCGATTCCTTCTGGGAACGCGGCCTGACGGAGATGCGCGCCATCCAGCCCCACATCGAACTACTCCCGGCTGACTTCCAGGCTCCCTTCGCCGACTGCTTCCACCTGTACTTCACCGGCGTTGGCGGTGCGCGCCTGCACGCCAAACTGATTCGCCCCAAAGAACAGGCGCACCCTGGTCCGGCCATCTTGATGTTTCACGGCTATTCGATGGATTCCGGCGAATGGACCGACAAATTGGCCTATGCCACCGCCGGATTCACCGTTGCAGCGTTGGATTGTCGTGGGCAGGGCGGCCGGTCGCAAGACCCTGGTGGCGCGTCTGGCTGGACGCTGCACGGCCACATTGTGCGTGGTCTGGACGATGCGCCAGAAAAGCTCAGCTTTCGCCAGATATTTCTGGATACGGCCCAATTGGCGGCTATCGTCATGGACATGCCAGAGGTAGACGCCGGCCGGGTGGGCGCGACCGGAGCCAGCCAGGGCGGCGGCCTGACGCTGGCCTGCGCCGCGCTGGAGCCACGCATTCGCCGCGCCGCGCCCATCTACCCGTTTTTGTGCGATTACCAACGTGTCTGGCAGTTGGACCTGGATGTGGACGCCTACGCCGAGCTAAAGAGCTATTTCCGCCACTTTGACCCGCGCCACGAGCGGGAGGAGGCCATTTTTACGCAGTTGGGCTATGTGGATGTGCAGCATTTGGCGCCGCGCATCCGGGCGGAAGTGCTGCTGGCGGTGGGCCTGCGCGATACGATTTGCCCGCCTTCCACGCAGTTTGCCGCGTACAACAAAATCGGTGCGCCTAAATCGCTGGACTTGTACCCGGAATTTGCTCACGAACACCTTTACGGCCACGCGGACCGTGTTTTTCAGTTTATGTTGGGTTTATAGATGGGTGTATGGCGCGGCGCAATTTCCAGACACGGCTTGCACCACCGGCTGAAGAAGGCGCTGCTGCGCTCTGATCCTGAGTTCTCCGACAGGCTGCTAAAGGCGCGGAGAAAACGCCTGTCTGCACTGACCGCGCCGTTCCGCCCCTGCCATCATTGGAATTGCTGCTGGTGTAAGGGCAGTGTCGCAATTCAGGCAAGCTATGTTAAACTGGCGCAGCATCCAGACATGACAGTTAACGGCTGTCAGGCGATTTGGAAATTGCTCAGAAAAGGAATGGAGGAAACAGCCATGGCGCAACAAGTGGTAAACGGCGCGCAGCTTATGTGTAGTTTTGGCACAGCCCCCAGTGCCCTGGTGGTGACGCCGGAAAATATGACCAATGCCAACAAGGTCCCGGCGGCCACCATCATGGACAATGTGCCCATGAAGAATATCATGCCCTTTGCCATGTGCATCACCCTCAGCAATCCGCAGGTAGCCGCGGCCACGTCGGCCGCTTTGGGCGTGCTGACGCCGCAGCCCTGCATCCCGGTGACCGCCGCCCCGTGGACGCCGGGATCGCCGACGGTGCTGGTGAAAAGCAAACCAGCGCTGACCAACACGTGTACGCTGATGTGCAATTGGGGCGGCTCTATTTCTGTGGTCAGCGCCGGGCAGACGACGGTGAATGCTGCTTGAACGGGAGATTGGTCGCGGGATAGATTCCTTGCCAAATATCAAGCATCTTGTTCTTCGTTGATAAACCAGGCAAGATGCGCGTAGGCATACTTTCCTATAGAAGCGGTCTGAACCAAAAGCTACAATCAGATTTGCGACGGGGGGATATTAAATTGCAGCTAGACTTCCCGGACGATCCACCTAAATGACAAGAGCAAGAACGATAGCCCACATATGCATCCTGGCAGTGGTATTATACGGACTGGCATTCTTTTTTATGAAGTCAGGCGTGTTCTTAGGTAGTGACACTGGGCTGCGATTTCTACAAATTCGTGAATTGATCGCCCAGAACTGGCAATCATTAGCTGTTCGGTATCCCGGCCAATATCTAGACCCAAACTTCAAGTATGTGCCCTTTTATTATGCGTACGCCCTTATCAACAACAAAATCTACTTGAGTATTTCCCCGTTTTTGCCTTTACTTTCCTCCTTGTTCTACAACAAATTAGGTATGGCTGGCCTGCCTGTCGTGCCAGTGCTGAGTAGTTTGGCAACCGCCATTGGCGTTTACATTCTGGGCAAGCAGCAGCGAATTGTTTATCCCCATCTAGCCATGTGGGCAGCGATAATCGCCACTCCCTTGATTTTTTACACCGTCGTACTATGGGATCATACCCTGATTGCGATGTGTGCCGTTTGGAGCGTGGTATGGTTGGCTTATGGCTGGCGGCAAAACAAATGGTGGCCGGCACTTCTATCTGGCGCTACCGCTGGTATAGGCGTTGGCCAAAGACCGGAGATGTATGTCATCATTATTTCATTGGCCCTGAGCCTATTGGTTGTTTTCCGAAGCCGATTCCGGATGATTATTGCATTCGCGGTGGGGTTGTTGCTGAGCATTCTCTTTATTTGGTGGTGGCAATATGGGTGGTATGGTCATCCTTTGGGGATGCCAACAGCGCACAATCTGATGGGTTATGGCAAACCAATCACCCACCATTTGCCATTACAAGGTGGGAATCCTGTTCCACAATACGCTGTCGCCAGCAAGTTTTTAGGGCTGCTGGAGGCGCGTAATATACCTGGCTTTGGTACGTTCGTATTGCTTATGCTGTCCATTGTTTTGATGACCATCGGCCTGAGGCGTGAGCGGCAAACAGTGTTGAAAATCGGGTTCGGGTTTAGTCTGGCAGGGTATGGATTATGTATTGGGTTTGGGCTTCAAGATTTTATGTCGGGCTTGCTGCCAACTTTCCCGCTGCTGGTGTTCGCCATCTCAACCGATCCGCAGGCGAAAGACGAGGATAATTTGAGGATTACTCGATTTGTCCTGACTACAAGCGCGGTATTTCTAGCTATGATGCTCGCAGTATGGCCGGCTTACGGTGGTCTGCAATGGGGAGCAAGGTATTTATTGCCAGTCTATCCATTGCTGATGTTTTTAGCTTTCGCCAATTTCAGCGACTTTGTGCAGAGACCTTCATTTGGCCTTCCTGACGATGTAAAAAGAATGGCCTTAAGTTTGCTGGTGATCAGTATTCTGATTCAGAGTGTGGGTCTCTGGCAGCTTGATAGACAAATAGAGGAGCAAACGAAGATGAGAACTCTCATAGAGGGAATAGAGGCACGGGTCATCATGACAAACCGACCGTTTTTGCCAGCTGAAATGTCGTCTGTAACCGACAAAATATTCCTGTATGTGAGTGAGGAGGCGGATTTTTATGATTTATTGCCGAGGTTCTGGCGGCAAGGGATAAGAGAATTTGCGTATGTGCCCTCTGAATACACTCAAGTGCTGTTTTTGCCTGTCTCTATTGAAGGCTTTCGCGTGCAGCAGAAAGATGTTTACCGATACGAATTGATTGCACTTGAGCGAGAATAACCTATGAATGCTCCTGTTTTTCTTTCTGTTGTTGTACCTATGTATAATGAAGAGAATGCCATTGTTGGGCTTTTGACGCATCTATCTGAATTGTTTGCGACCCAGCTGCCAGAGATGACCTGCGAAATTTTGGTTGTGGATGATGGCTCGTCTGATGGCTCGGCGGAGGCGGTTCATCAATGTGGTATTTCAAATGTGTGCTTGTGCCAGCACCCTTACAACATCGGTAATGGGGCAGCGGTAAAGACGGGCATCAGAAACGCGCAGGGGCAGTATATTTTGCTCATGGACGCCGATGGGCAGCATAAACCGGAAGATATTCCCCGCCTGCTGGAGCACCTGGACCGGTACGACATGGTCGTCGGGGCGCGTACGGGGGAATCGGATACGGCCGTGCACCGGGACCTGGCCAATTTCATCTACAACACCTTCGCCAGCTACATTTGTGGCCGTAAAATCGAAGACCTTACCTCTGGCTTTCGCATGATCAAGGCCGACATCGCCAAAAAGTTTCTGTATCTTCTGCCCAACACCTTTTCTTATCCCACCACCCTCACCCTGGCCGTGGTCCGCGCCGGGTACAGCTTACATTACGTGCCAATTGCCGTGCGCAAACGAGTTGGCAAAAGTAAAATCAAACTCCTGCGCGACGGCTCCCGTTTCTTCTTGATCATGTTCAAGATCGCCACCATCTTTTCACCGCTCAAAATTTTCATCCCGGCCGGCATTCTAATGTTCCTTGTCGGATTTTGTTATGGGCTGTTTAAGGTGGTGTTTCTCAACACCCGCTACGGCCCTACGTCGGCTATGTTAATGATTATGTCGGTCATCATTTTTATGGTGGGATTGGTTTCTGAGCAAGTGGCGCAGCTCCGCTTTGATCGCAGCGAACAGTGACATGACTTCCACGCATTTAGAAGATGAACCAACGGCCATGCAAACCGGCTGCTACATCCTCTGCTACTACTTCCCTGAATTCGTGCGCACGGCCACCTTGCTCCAGGCTTTGCAGCAGATTCGATTGGCTGACGCTTTACACAGCCCGCAACACCACCCGCGGCTGGCTGCGTTATGCCCAAACCCTCAGCCGCCTGTTGTGGCTCAGGCTGCGCCATCGCCCCGATTTCTACATTTTAGGCTTTCGCGGTTATGAATTGTTCTGGGCCGTGCGCCTGATCACCTGGGGTAAACCGCTTTTCTTTGACCACATGATGTCGCCATATGACAGCCTGGTCAATGAAAAACACCGCTTTTCAGCCAATTCATGGCTCGCGCGAATTGTACGTTGGTACGAAAAAGGTGTCTTAAATGGGGCCGATCAGTTTTTGACCGACACGCCAATGCACCAAGCGTATTTTGCCCGGCTATTTGGCATTAACCCACAAAAAATCTACCCGCTCCACGTCGCTGCCGATGAAACGCTCTTTAAGCCTTGCGCTACAAAACCCAAAGAGTTATCTTCTGAAATTTTGAGCGTTTTCTTTTATGGCTCCTTTTTACCGCTGCATGGCATTGAGGTGATTTTGCAAGCTGCGTCTCGGCTGCTGGGGCAGCCTGTCCAGCTTACATTGGTGGGTGGGCATAAACAGGATTTACGGCCGTTTCACACCCTATGCTCCCAGCTTAACCTCACCAACGTCACGCATATTCCCTGGATAGATTACGTAGACTTACCCCAATGGGCCTGCCAGGCTGATTTATGCCTCGGCGGACCATTTGGCAACACCGGGCAAGGCCGTCGGGTCATTACCGGCAAAACTTTTCAATTCCTGGCGCTGGGCCAACCGACAGTGGTCGGGCTGGCTGAGAAAAATGAACATTTTATTCATCAACAAAACTGCCTGCTGATACCGCAGGGCGACCCGGCTGCATTGGCCGAAGTGATCGTCTGGGCAGCGGGCCACCGCCAGGAATTGGCAGAAATCGGCCGCCAGGGACATTCGTTGTACCAGCAAGAATTTTCCGTGGCGCGCCTGCGTGAACAATTGGAGATAATTTTGCATCATGCCTTACTACCCACCTAGATATCTCTTTCGCCGTCAGGCAGTTATGCGTATCGTAAAACCTGGTGCAGCATTTCTGGAAGTTGGCCCCGGTAATATGCAGCTTGCCCAGGAAATGCTGCGCTATTTCCAGCGCGGGACACTCATCGAATACAGCGAGGACGTGTGGACCGTCTATCAAGCACTGCCTCCAGCGGCTCAGGCCCGCCTGGAACTGTGGGTGGTGGACTTTATGACGCATGACACAAACGCCTGGGTTTGACTGCGTCATTGCCTGCGAAGTCTTGGAACATATTCCCGAAGACGCCGCTTTTCTGCAGAGGCTGCACGCCGCGCTCAACGACCAGGGCCAGCTTATTCTTTCTGTGCCGGCGCGGATGAAGTTTTGGTCGCGCCACGACGAGATTGTGGGGCATTTACGTCGGTATGAATGGGATGACCTGGCAAGTTTAGTGACCAGCGCCGGATTTGAAAATGTGCAGATTTATGCTTATGGATTTCCGTTTGTCAACCTGCTGCGCTTCCCGCGTATCTGGCTGGCAAAACGGCAGGCTGCCGAAAAAGCACAGTTGACGGCCGTTGAACAAACCAAAGCCAGCGGTATTGCGCAAACGGCCGTCATGCCATCTCGTCTCGGCTGGCTGATAAACCCCATCACCATCTATCCGCTGGCCCTGTTCTCCACCCTGTTCAACCGGCTGGATTGGTCTGGCGCATACGTCCTGACAGCCTCCAAGAAAAGTATAACTGACAAAGTGAACTTTGCAAGTGACCAATTATGCCCTTTGCGAGCATGATGACAAAACCAACACGCCAATGGGTGGCCACGGCTATGCTTTTCATCCTCACGGCCGTCATCATTCTCTACTTACGGTCGCAACCAGAACTGCTACAATCCTTACAAAACGTCACCTTTGCCAGCCTGTTCTACCTGATTGTCGTTCGGGTAGGCATTTTTGCCATGAACGGCCTGTTTTTACGCGAATTTGCCATCAAATTTGGCGTGCAGCTTTCCTTTCACGAATGGTTCGGTCTGGCATCCGTCACCACAATGGGCAATTACATTACCCCTTTTTCCGGTGGTCTGCTCATTCGCGCCGCCTATCTTAAGAAACGCCACCGACTGCCTTACGCCCAATTCACCACCATGCTGACTTCCAACTATCTGATCATGTTCTGGCTGATAGGCGTCATTGGTTTGCTGGCGCTGGGCGCAATGGGCCAGGGATGGCAGCGCTATTGGCCTATCGTCCTGCTTTTTGGCAGTGTTGTCGCCAGTATTTCCATCATTTTTCTATTTCCAGTGCAGCATGTACCTTGGGATAACCGTATCGGCCGTTTTTTGAATACTTTGTTAACCGGCTGGTTTATGGTTAAGCGGGACTATGGACTGCTGCTGCGCCTGACGCTGCTAACCGCTCTCACCATTGGTTTAAACGCTCTCTCTTTTTGGCTGGCATACCAGGCGTTAGGGCAAGCCATTTCCTTTATGGCTGCTTTGCTGTTGGGGCTGGTGGCCGCTTTTTCCATTTTCATTAATCTGACGCCAGGGAATCTGGGCATTCAAGAGGCAATGGTGGGCCTCTCGGCAGAGCTTTTGGGTGCGGGCGGTGGCGAAGGTTTGCTGGCGGTGCTGTTGATTCGAGCTGTTACTATCCTTTGCGCATTTACTCTGGGACCACTATACAGCTACTATCTGACCCGCAACATTTAATACCAGCAAGCATATATCGGCAAATCAGTTCCGGCGACGATACAACAAACGGCCGTCCATCTCCCCTGCCAGTTCATACTTCTCCGCCAACCCGGCCGCCAGCCAATCTGGCATCGTCTCTACCCCCACAATGGTGTAGTTGTCTATGACGATCAATGCGGCCGTGAAAATTTGCTCCCGCTTATGCACATCCGCCCCGGTTACAGACACGGCAATCGGCCAGATGGTGTCTATGACGGCGTGGCGGTCAGCCAGGAAGTAGAGTTCCATGAAATTGGACCAGAAGTAAATGGTATCGTCGGGCGCCGTGTGCGCCTGAATGTAAGCCGCCAGATCTTTCATTTCCAGAGCGACCACGCCAGCTTCGTCGGGTAGGCCACTGACCAGAAACGATTCATAACTCTGCCGCCCCAACAGATAACGGCCGTATTCCCGGTAAAATGTGAAGTTTGGCAAAAAATTAACGAGAGTGACGAGCAGAAACAAAGCGGCGATAACGGCCGTTTCCCCTCTTTTGCCCGATTTCCGCCCCACATCGCGCGCCAATTTATCTATAAACCAGGCCGCCAGCAGCGTCACCGACGGGATAAACATCACGTAATAATGCTGCAAATAGGAGCGGCTAACATTGGTTTCCACGAAGGCCAGGCCAAACCAGGCGGCCAACAGCGCCAACTGCCCATTTTCCGCCCGGCTGCGCTGGCGGCGCGTGAGCGGCAAAAACAGCAGCCCGGCGATTGCCGCCAGCAGCAGCAAGGCATTGCTGCGCGCCAAAACCGCCAACGGAACCAATAGATGATGCTCCGGTCCGGTAAAGGTGGGGTGCTGGCGCGCCGTCAGGTACTTCTCGCCAATCTGGAACACCAGTAAAAACCGGTCGAGTAAACCGACGGCCGCGAAATAAGCGAAGACGGGCAGAATGACCATCGCCACGCCCAAAACAGCCCATAACCCACGAGTTACGGCCGTTTTCCACTGCCGCTCCGCCCACAAATCCCACAACAAGGCCACCGCTGTCAGCCCTGCCGGAGCGATGATATAATTGGCCTTAAACAGGAATGCCACACCAGCCAACACGCCAATCGCCAGGAAACGGCCGTAATCTCCTCCCTCTTCCTTGCGCCCGGCCAGCAGCAGCGCCACGCCCACCTGCGGCAGCACCACAAACAACTCCGTGCGCGCGCTAAACGCCGAAAGCTCCCAGGTGGCAAACAACAAAGCCGCCCCCAGCGCCGCCAACAACCCCACCCGCCGGTTTGCTATTCTCCAGCCCAATTGGTAGATCAGCCCAACGGCAGCCACAATCCATACCAGCAGCACAGCCTTAATCGCCGCCACCGATTCACCAAACATGGCAAACGCCAGGGCGTTCGTATAAAACACCCCCGGCATGTGGTGGTCGGGGTGATGTTCGCCGTACAAGGGTTCGCCGCGCAAAATCAAACGGCCGTGGTAGGCATGGTCGCCGCTGTCATTCTCAAACGGCACGTAAAAGGCGGGCCACCGCAGCAGCAGCACCAGCAAAAACAACGCCGCCATCGTTACCCACTCCAGTCTCATTTTCGCCATCATCCCTCCAACCAATCATCAAAGCGTCGGCCCAATTCTGACACTTTTACCATTTTTTGCCACCCTTGTGGCCTTGTTGGTATCATGTGATGCGGCATGAGAGGGAGAACGGCCGTTCCCCCCATCTGCCAGACACACACCATGCGTACAACCAGCCTCACCCACGCCCATCATCCGACCCCACCACGGTGGCAGTTTTGGATTCTATTGGCTTTGTTGGCCGGAATTGGCCTTTTTTGGAGCCTGACGCTGCGCCAGGGCCACGTGTGGGGCGGCGATTTCAGCCTATACATCCGCCACGCCCTCAACCTGTTGCAGGGTATCCCCTACGGCGAATCCGGCTACATCCTCAACCCAGCCGATCCGGTTGTCTCGCCGCAAGCCTATCCGCCGGTCTTTCCGCTGCTGCTGCTGCCGGCGCTGGCTCTCTTTGGCTTCAACCTGACAGCGTTGAAGATGGTCGTGGTCGTTTGCTTCGTTTTATTTCTGGCCGTTTACGCCGCGCTGCTGCGGCGCGACCTGCCCTTTTCCCATCTCTGCGCCGTCATCCTCGTCCTCGGCCTGAATCCTTTTTTCTGGGATTTTAAGGACGATGTCCGTTCTGACATTCCGTTCCTGCTATTTACATACATCGCGTTGGTTCAGATTTACCATTTAGCGCCAGAGAAGCGGCAGGGCCGTCAGGCAATTTTGCCGGCCGTCACCACCGGCCTGGTGATGTACCTGGCGTATGGCACGCGCACATTGGGCATAGTTTTGCCCGCCTGCCTGCTCTTGTTAGACCTGCTGCAATGGCGCAAAATCACCTTGTTTACGCTGCTGGCGGGAATTGTTTTTGGCCTGGGAGTTGGCGGACAATCTTTGTTCTTTCCCGGAAACGGGTATTGGCAGCAATATGTTTTTGACCCAACCACCAACGCCCTGAACGTTGCCGGGTATCTTATTTCGTTGTCTACGTTGTGGGAAAATGGGTACAGCAATGCCCTCCTGCTGATTGTGTCTATTGTGACTTTGAGTCTAGCGGTAACGGCCGTTTGGACCCGTCTCCGCGCCCGCCTCACGATTTTGGAGCTGTACCTGCTGGCCTATGTGCTGGTTCTGGCCGTCTGGCCGGTCTCTCAGGGCATTCGCTTTCTCATCCCGGTCTTGCCCTTGTATCTGTTTTACGTTTTTGCCGGTGTGGGGCAGTTGGCGGCCCGGCTGCCCGGGAAATGGGGCGGGGGGTTGTTTTGGGGGGTAACGGCCGTTATCTTCCTCTCCTCTGCTGCCAGATACACCACCCTACCCTTCGATGCCATCCCCACTGGCATCGGTCGCGCCGAAAGCGTGGCCTTGTTTGAATACGTGCGCGCCGAAACGGCCGAAACCGATGTCCTCATCTTCCGCAAGCCGCGTGTGCTGGCCCTGTACACCGGCCGGTCCTCGGCCATTTTTCATCCCGAACAGAGCGGCGAAGCGGAGCAATGGGCCTTCTGGCGAGAAATTGCGGCCACACACCTGATTGTGGCTAACTGGGACGAAGCCCATTGGCAGCAGTTCATCGCTGAACACCAGGCGCTGCTGGAACCGGTTTATGCCAACGCTGATTTTCGCGTCTATCGCCTTGCCCGTTGGCCGGAAGAATAGAGGCTGATTTCAATTTCTATGCGCAAATCATCGCACACTTTCACAGTTACAAAACTACTACTCTTAGCCATCCTGCTGCTAGGCTTTGGACTGAGATTGCACGGGCTTCAGGCGCAAAGCTTGTGGCGTGACGAGCTTTTTTCCGTTTTTGCCACACTTGCCCCGTTCGAGGAGACGTTAGGACATCTCATTCGTGATCGCGTTCACCCACCCCTTTACTATTTGCTTCTATTCTTGTGGGTCAAACTGGGCTACAGTGAGTTTATCCTACGACTGTTTTCCGTTGTATGGGGCGTGTTAACCATTCCTGTACTGTATCGTCTGGCAAAAAGAGTCGGTGGGCACACGGTTGGGTTGATCGGTGCGTTTCTGTTGGCTGTTTCACCATTTCATATATGGTTTTCGCAGGAAGTTCGTATGCACACCCTGGTCGTATTTGCCATCACGGCTTCGGGCTGGTTTCTGCTGCGTCTGGCTGACGGTCCGTCGCGGCTAAACTGGCTGGGGTACTCGGCGAGCATCGCAACGGCCGTGTACACCCATTATTTCGCTCTCCTGGTGCTGGCAAGCCATGCCCTGGCATTGGCGGCCAACGCCAAAACGCTGCCGGCCCTCTGGCACAAATTTATCCGGCAGGCAATTCTGATCGGCATCCTCTTCGCAGCCTGGGCCAGCCTCGTCTTGCTCAACAGCGGCGCCGGCGAACTGGCTACCGGCAATGTCGGCTGGATTGGTCGCCCCCACTGGTACGAACCCTTGCTTACTCTTGTCGCCTTTAGCACGGGTTCCACAATTGATCAGGAACTGTGGCAGAACTACATCAATGCCATCATTTTTTTTGCTTGCCTGATCGTGGCCTTCATAACCACCATTTCTCCTCGGCTGGCAAACAAGCAAGCAATCTCGTTGCATGGTCAGGCGCATTTCAGAGCGCAGGTCTTATGGTCCTGGCTGCTCTTCCCAATCCTGATCACCTGGCTGGTATCCTTGCGGGGTTTCCCCCTGCTAAATATCTCGATCTACATGGACCGGAATCTAATTGTGGTTTTGCCGGCCATGCTGGTGCTGGTCGCTTGCGGATTATTCCATCTCACAAAGAAACGGCCGTTGCTCCTATGGGCCGCCTTAATTGTCATCGGGGTTATGAATGGGCAGGCGCTCCAGCAGATGTTCCAAAATCCAGACTACCATCGGGAAGATTGGCGCGGCGCGCTGCGACAAATCAACCACGACTATCAGCCGGGCGACCAACTGTTCATGCCTTTTGGGACCATCCTTCCCTGGTGGTATTATGGAGAAGGAATACCTTACCAGGTCCGGCCCAGGGAGTTTGATGAAACTGATTTCTCTCGTCAAGTAACCGAGATCGCCGCCGAAACACCACGCTTATGGTTACTCTCGTTCAGCGACAACACAAATCCACACGGATTCCCGGCGGAGCGAAACGCCTACATAGCCCAAATTTACCAACGCGATCCGTTTGCGGCCTGGCTTGTCGAACATTACAATCTGGCCGCACAATGGACCTATGCCGGTATTCGTGTTGGGTTGTATGACTTGCGCTTACCATGATCTTGCGACCGTGCTGCACCATCATCAAGGAAAACAATTCTTCTCATGGCATCCACAACCACCAACCAGTTCAAACATACGGCCGCAAACCCCTATCTATGGGCCACATTGCTCTTCGCCGCCTTTTTCGCCGCGCTGTTTTACATAAACAAACCCCCAGATGGCGACTGGGAATGGACCTTTTACCGGGCCGGGCAAAACGCCCTGCACGTTTATCGTGGTCATGAAATTCATTACGTTTACCCACCCTGGTTAGCCGTCATCCTGGCCCCATTTGCCCTGTTTCCCAGCGCCATCGCCGCTGCGCTCTGGCGCGCCGCTACCGTCATGATGGTCAGTTTTGCCGTGTGGCGCTTTGGCGGTGATATCAAGAGTCTGGCTTTCACATTCTGCACCCCGTTCTTTTATGCGTTGATGGTTTATGGGCAAATTGACGCCCTGATTTTGTTGGGCGTCGCTCTGGCCCTGTATTCATCTCTGGGCCTTCAACTCATCGGCTGCTTGCTCATACTCATCAAGCCTCAAGTAGCCGGTCTGACATTGCCCATCATCTGGCTGCGTTCGGATCACAAAACAGGGCTGCTATTGTCTGGGCTGCTGGTCGTTTTATTGAGTCTGGTTCTATGGGGAATCTGGCCTTCGGACGTATATGCGATGATGGCAACTCTGTCCACCCGGCGCTCTATAGACGTTTGGCCTTACGGTTTGCTGCTGGGTATCCCCTTATTCGTCCTGGCCTGGCGGCGGCGCAGCGTAGAAACAGCGATGCTGGCTACCTTCTTTTGCACGCCTTACGCCAATTTACAATCCCTGGTCCCAATTTCTGCCGTCCTCTTTGCAAAACTGTCAGCGAAAGTTTCTTTCATTTTGTTAATTGGCATTTGGTTAGTCTTAATCGCCACCGCCAGCATGTAAACAGCCGGTGTCTGTGTTAACCTGCTGTTGCTTTTCCCACTTCTTCTGCTATCTTTCCATAAGAGAAATAGACATCTATGGAAGAACGACTACAAAAAATCATCGCCCAAACTGGCCTGGCCTCGCGCCGCGAAAGCGAAAAGATGATCCGCAACGGCCGTGTCCAAGTCAACGGCCGTGTCGCCCAAATCGGCGACAAAGCCGACCCTACCAAAGACCGCATCGAGGTAGACGGCCGTAAACTCGCCCGCCCCGACAGCCAAACCATCTACATCGCCCTCAACAAACCCAAAGGCGTCCTCTCCTCCACCGAGGACGAGATGGAAGCCGGCCGCCAGACCGTACGCGACCTGATTGACCTGCCCGGCCATCTCTATCCAGTTGGCCGCCTGGACAAACAAAGCGAGGGCCTGATGCTCATGACCAACGACGGCGACCTGGCCCACAAGCTCACCCATCCGCGCTACGGCCACGAAAAAACCTACCGCGTGGAAATCGAAGGCGACATCCACCCCGCCCAACTCGACCAATGGCGGCAGGGCGTGATGCTAGACGGCCGTCTCACCGCCCCCGTGCGCATCACCGTCCTGGAACAATTCCCCGACCTCACCCGGCTGGAAATTGTCATGCGCGAAGGGCGCAAGCGCCAAATCCGCCGCATCGCCGCCGAATTTGGCCACCCCGTGCGCCAGCTCAAACGGCTGCGTATCGGTCCGCTGCAGCTGGGCAACCTGGCCCCCGGCAAATGGCGCTACCTCAAACCCGGCGAAGTCGCCGCCCTCCGCCAGGCCCGACAAATCCACCACCGCCAAACCAACCAGCAAACCAACCGACCAACAAACCAACAAACCCGCCACCCGCCCATCGGCCATCAACAAATCCACAACCAAACCAACCAGCCGACAAACCACCAAATCCGCCACCCACAAACCACGAGGCAAATCTTGACCAACACCATCATCCCCCACCTCGTCATCGCCATTGATGGCCCCGCCGCCTCCGGCAAATCCACCATTGGCCGCCTGCTGGCCGAACAGCTCGGCTTTCTGTTCCTCGATACCGGCTTTATGTACCGCGCCGTCACCCTGGCCGCATTACGCGCCGGAATTGATTTGGCCGACGAAACGGCCGTTACCACCCTCTCCGCCCAACTCGATTTAGATGTGCAACCAGGCGCGGGATATGATGACGGCCGTCACTACACCGCCCTTCTCAACGGCGAAGACGTCACCTGGGCGCTCCGTTTGCCAGAAATAGACGCCAATGTCAGCCTGGTGTCCAGCTATGCCGGCGTGCGCCAGGAAATGGTCAAACGCCAACGCGCCTTTGGCCGGCGCGGGCAGGTCGTGATGGTCGGCCGCGACATCGGCACAGTGGTCATGCCCGACACGCCGCTCAAGCTGTTCATCACCGCCAGCGCCGCTGAACGCGCCCACCGCCGCTGGCGCGACCGCCAACAACAAGGCCACCCCGCCGCCTACGCCGACATCCTGGCCGACGTCGAACGCCGCGACGACATCGACAGCCACCGCGAACACTCCCCCCTCCGCCCCGCCGCCGACGCCCTGATCATCGACACCACCGGCCACTCCGTCGCCGACATCGTCGATCTCGAGACATCCTGCTCCGTTGACCGTCAACGCCTAGCCATTCCCAATCTCAATCCAATTCGTAAATCCCATGCCCTTATTCCAAGAACTCGACCCCACCACCTTCGCCGGCGGCCGTATCACCGGCATCGAACCACGCAGCGTCGCCGCCAAAATTGGCCTGCAAATCGGCGACGAACTACTGGCGATCAACGACCAGCGCGTCGAAGACGTGATAGACGTGCAGTTTCACGGCGCCGACGAACACCTGAACCTGCTCATCCGGCGCGGCGACGACCTGGTGCTGTACGAAGCCAATCGGCGCTACAACCAGTCGCTCGGCCTGGAATTTGAGCATCCCACTTTCGACGTGGACATTCGCCGCTGCAACAACCTGTGCGAATTTTGCTTCGTGCTGCAAATGGCCCCCAAATTCCGCCGCACCCTCTACATCAAAGACGACGATTACCGCTACTCTTTCCTCTTCGGCCACTTCGTCACCCTCACCAACCTGTCCGACCATGACTGGCAGCGGATCGAAACGATGCGCCTGTCGCCGCTTTACGTCTCCGTACACGTCACCGATTTGGCAATGAGGCGTAAATTTCTGCGCAACGCCGCCGCCCCAGACATCCTGGCCCAGCTGCGCTGGCTGGCCGAGCGGCGCATCGAAATTCACACCCAGTTGGTCGTCGTGCCGGGCTTCAACGACGGCCGTTGGCTGGAACGCTCCATCCGTGAACTGGCCGATTTATGGCCGGCCGTCCAGTCGATCAGCGTGGTCCCCGTCGGCCTGACGCGCCATCACAAATACGCCATGCGCGTTCACACGCCGGCAGAAGCGGCCGCGACCCTGGCCTACGTCGAGTCATTACAGCCCATCTACCAACAGCGTTTTGGCGCGCGCTTCGTCTACCCCACCGACGAGTGGTACCTGGTATCCGGCCGCGAAGTGCCGCCCCTGACCGCCTACGACGGCCAGCAGTTACATGAAAACGGCCTGGGTCTGGTACGACAGTTTCTAGATGAATGGGAAGAGGTGCAAGAGGAAATTGTCAATGGTCAATGGTCAATGGTCAATGGTCAATCGTTGATGTTGGTGACGGCGACGTTGTTTGCGCCAGTGCTGCGCGAGAAGGCGGCCGAGTTTGCGGCGCTGACCGGGGTGGGCGTAACGGTGCTGCCGGTGGTCAATCAACGGTTAGGCGCGACGATTACGGTGGCCGGGCTGCTGATGGGATCAGATGTGTTGGCGGCGCTGGAAGAGGCAACGGCCGTTTCCCCACCCAACCTCATCCTCCTCCCCCGCGTCATGTTCGACCACCCCGATCGCATCGCCCTGGACGATATTTCGCCGCAAGACATCGCCAACCGCCTGCAAACACCCATCGCCCTGGCCGACACCCTGGGCGACGTCTGGGACGCGCTCATCGGCCAATCGCAGGTCGTCTACCAGCCGCAAGCGGCGAACCCTGCCGCCCACATCCCCCTCCGCCTGCTCCCCGACGACGAAGACAACAGCCACTTCTCCTAAAAGCCGACAAGATTGGTCCAATCTTTGAGATTGGACCAATCTCCAGTCTCCACTCCAGTCTCTACCCTCCCTGTAACTCCTCCCACTCCGCCACCAGGACGTCCAGCGTAGATTGGGCCGTCTCTTGTTCCAGCAGTAAGCGCGCAATTTCCGCCTCGTCGGCGGCAACCTGGGCGGCGGCCAGTTCGCGTTCGATTTGCTCCAACCACACTTCGGCGTCTTCTACCTCGTCCACCAGTTCGCGCAGCCGTTGGGCGCGGCTGCGCTGCTGCTTTTTGCCCTTGCGTGGCGAAACGGGCACGGCCGTTACCTCGGCAATCCAGTCCAAATCAGGCGGCGGCAGGGTCGGTTCCACCGGCGCAGTTGGCAGCGGCACTTTGGCGGGCGCGTCGCCATCCGCGCCAACCTGCCCCTTCGCCGCCACGTACTCCTCATACGTGCCGTGGAAGATGTGCAAACGGCCGTCTACCAACTCCCAAATCTGCGTCGCCAACCGGCTCACCAGATACCGGTCATGCGACACCAGCACAATCGTGCCGTCGAACTGCTCCAGCACTGTTTGCAGCACTTCCTGCGACGGGATATCCAGGTGATTGGTCGGCTCGTCCAGCAGCAAGAAATTGGCCCCGGTCAGCGCCAGAATCGCCAACGCCAGCCGCCCCCGCTCGCCGCCGCTGAGATCCGCCACCCGCTTAAACACATCATCGCCGCGGAAGAGGTAACGCGCCAGGTAGCTGCGCGCCTCCAGTTCGGTCACGTCTTGGTGACGGCGCACTTCGTCCAGCACCCGGTTGCCCTGTACCAACTGGTCATGAGCCTGGGCGAAGTAGCCCATGTGCAGATTGTCGCCGGGCAGCAGTTCGCCGCGCCGGGGGGCAATCTCGCCCAGCAGCAGGCGCAAGAAGGTGCTTTTGCCGCTGCCGTTTGGCCCAATCAGCGCCGCGCAGGCGTTGCGCTCCAGCTTGATGTCTTCGGCCTCAAACAGCAGCGTGCCGGGGTAGCCGACGGCCAAATCTTTGGTGCGCAGGACGGTGCGCGTGCTGCGTTCGGCCGCTTCCAGCTTCATCTTCAACTGCGGCGCCCGTTCTTGAGGCGGAATCAACGCCCGCACGCGCCGCTCGGCCTCGTTGATGCTGACGGTGCGCACGCGACCGCCGATTTCCAGCCAGCTTTTGGCCTGCAAATCGGCCAGCGACGCGCCGGCTTCGGCCTGTTCCAGCAGCACAATGTCGCGGGTCAGCCGCTTGAGTTTGCCTTTGGCGATGTCGGTTTTGCCCCCGGCGATGTGCTTGCGAATGAAGGCAATTTCTTCATCCAGCCGCGCCTTTTCGCTCAGGAAAAGCTGGCGCTCTCGTTCCAATTCCTCGGCGCGTTGACGCACGTAGCTGCTGTAGCCGCCGCGATAGGTCTGGAAACGGCCGTCGCTCATCTCCCAAACGTGGTTGACGATTTTGTCCAGAAAGTAGCGGTCATGGCTGACGATGATCAGCGCGCCGGGCCACTGCCGCAGGGTTTGCTCCAACCATTCAACGGCCGTGATGTCCAGATGATTCGTCGGTTCGTCCAGAATCAGCAGGTCGGGTTTTTCCAGCAGCAGGCGGCCCAGCAGCAGGCGCGTCTTTTGCCCGCCGCTCAGGTGGGGCAGCGGCGTGTCCCATTCCGCCTGGGGAAAGCCCAGGCCCAGCAGCACACGCTTGATGTCTACCTGGTAATCGTAACCGCCGCTATGTTCGTAGGTTTCCTGGAGACGGCCGTAGGCTTCCATCAATTCCTCGCCCATCTCGCCCGCCGCCATTTTTGCTTCCATGTCGTGCAGTTGGGCTTCAAGGGCTTGCACGGCGGCAAACACCGTCAGCATTTCCTCGTAGATGGTGTTGTCCTGCCCGGCAAACGTCAGCACCGCCTCCTGCCGCAGATAACCCAACGACACGTCACGCGAGCGCTGCACGGTTCCGGCCGTTGGCTCCAGCAGCCCGGCCAAAATCAGCAGCAAGGTCGTCTTGCCCGCGCCATTCGGACCCACCAACCCCACGCGCTCTTTCTGCGCCAGTTGCAGTTCGACATTTTCAAATAAATCGGTGGCCCCAAAGGCGTGGCCCAGTTCTTTTGTGGTTAAAATCGCCATAACTTAGGTCAATCACAGGAGCTAGAGCGAGAGCGAGAGCGAGAGCTAGAGCGAGAGCTAGAGAAAGAGGTTTGACCACACTCTAGCTCTTGCTCTAGCTCTTGCTACTTTCAAGGGAGGGCTGTGGTAGGTTACGTGGTGATTAGCGTGCCGACGGCCGTTGCCCCATCCACCACCAACCGCGTTACCAGCCCCTCTTCTAACCCAGAGAAAATACGAATCGCCAAATGGGGATGTTCGGCCACCAGGCGCAGCATACTATGAACTTTGGCCGCCATGCCGCCGGTAACATCCGTGCCGCGTGAACCACCCAGGGCGGCAGCCACTTCGTCGTAATTGTCCTGGCTGATGGCCGCCACGACGCGGCCCTGGCTGTCTAACACGCCAGGCACTTCGCCGGCCAGCAGCAGCCAGGATGGCCGCAGCGCTGCGGCCAACGCCATCATCACCTCTTCGGTGGAGACAATCGTGCCGCCCTGTGCCGCGTCGAAGGCCACGTCGCCAAAGATAACCGGGACCAGACCGGCATCCAGCGCCGCCCGAACAGGCTGGCTGGCGATGTGGGTGATACTGCCGTTTTCACACAGCGCCAGCGCCGATGGAGCCAGCCCCAGCGCCGGCACGCCGGCGGCCAGCAGCGCCTCTACCACCAACCGATTCAACCGTACCATAGCCGCGTGAACTTCGGCGAAACCGTGCCACTGTACGGCCGTTTGCACCCCCTGGCGCGTGCCAAATCGGGCGGCGGCCACATGCCCAAAGGAGCCGCCGCCATGCCCAATGACCAGTCGCCCAGCGCGCGTAGCCCGCGCCGCGGCAATTTCCGCCGCCACCCGCGCCAGCACGTCCTGGCGGATGGCCTCCACGCCGGTTTTATCGGTAATCAACGACCCGCCCAATTTTAAGAAAATCAACGCCGCCTCCAGCTACTAACCACTACCGACCGGCCGTCGCCAGGGCAACGGCCGTTTCTGGCGTATCGGCAAAATGCAGCAGGTTGTAATCCTGCACCCGAATGTAATCGGCGTCGAAGAAGGCCGCCAGGGCTGCCCGCCACGTGGAACCGAACAGAACCAACGGCCGTGGCTCAATATCTCCCACCTGCATCAAACTCCAGGCCAGGGCCATCTCCGACAGCGTGCCAACGCCGCCAGGCAGCACAATCATGCCATTGTTGTGCATCACCAGGTGCATCACCCGTTCGCGCAGCAGCTCTTTGCGAATCTCTTCTTTCACCCATTGGTTCGGCGGGATAGGACGAAATGTCTCGATTTGCGCCGCCGTCACCCCAATCACATGGCCGCCCGCCTCGGCCGCCCCCTGGGAAACGGCGGCCATCGTGCCGCTGTAGCCACCTGAGGCCACCGTGTAGCCCGCCACGGCCAGCAGCCGGCCAACCGTATATCCAGCGCGATAAGCCGGGCTGTCTGGCAACGGCCGTGAACTACCAAAAACAGAAATAATACCTTTCATACACCCTCTCCCTTGAAAATGGGAGCGCGGACGTCCCGTCCGCCCCGGCAGGCGAGACGCCTGCGCTCCCAGGGTTTTCATTCCTTGAAGATTTGACAACTCTAGCCAAACACCGAACACTGTGCCCCGTCACACCCCAAACAAACCCGGCGCGCCGGGCAGCGAGGCGGCAAACCGCACCGCGCTGCGAATGGCCTCGGCGACCATTTCTGCGCCGGCGTTGGCCGCCAGGTCAAATGGCGCGTCTACCCGACCAGAAGCCAGGGCAAAAGCGATGTCGCCATCGTGGGTGGTGTGGATGGGGCGGATCGCCATCGCCATACCATCGTGGGCGCGCTGCGCCAGGCGATGGACCTCCGGGCGGCTAAGTCTGGCGTTGGTCCAGACAACCGCCAGCGTGGTGTTTGTGCCGGACAGGGGCATTCGCTCCTGGGAAATGAAGCGCAGGGGGTGGTTGGCGGCCAACCAACGGCCGTCCTCATCCCGCGCCCCGGCCAATACCGAGTTATCCACATCCAAAACATCACCCACCGGATTGGTGACGACCATCGCCCCCACCACCACCTCGCCGATGATCATACTGGCAATGCCGAAGCCGCCCTTCATTTTATAAGGGAATCCGGCCCATTTGCCCACCGTCACGCCCGCGCCAACGCCCACGTTACCTTGCCGAATGGTTCCATCGTGGGCATCCAGGCAGGCGGCGTAACCCATGTCGGTATCCGGGTGGCGATCTCCCCGGCTAAAACCGAGGTCAAAGACGACGGCCGTAGGCACAATCGGTATCGGTTTAATGGGCGTGGGGTGACCGATGCCCCGTTCCGCCAGATAACCCATCACCCCATCGGCCGCCGCCAGACCAAAGGCACTGCCGCCGGTTAGCAGCACAGCATTCACAGCGTGATGGGGCTTATCGGCGGCCAGCAGGGCTGTTTCCCGGCTGCCAGGCGCCGGTCCACGCACGTCCACCGAGCCAACGGTGTTGGGCGGGCACAAAATCACTGTACAGCCGGTGAGATAATCCAAATCGGTCGCGTGGCCGACTTTAAAACCGGCCCGGTTCAGCGCAGTCGGGGAGGAAACAAGGGGTTGATCGGGCATAAGGTACTCTCATTATTATCAGGCGAAGCCCTTCGGGTCTTACAGCCTGTTCAGTATGCCGGGGGAACGGCCGTTTGTCAAACGGCCGTTGGACAGTGAGTATCCAGAAGCCAGTATTCAGTATTCAGTATTCAGTATTCAGTATTCAGTATTCAGTACATGTTTTACCGAGTAAACGCCAACTGAAAACTGGTCACTAAACACTGATTACGACTACAAGTCTCGTGGTATCGTTGCCTTTCCGGGCGATTTGGGTTATCCTGTCGTCATGTTTTTTGTCACTGGCTTTACCGGACGATTGGTTCACCCCCAGGTTAGTGGTTGCAGCGCGGCGCGGCTCTGGTTCAACGCGCCTATTCCCTGATTTTTATGTAAAGTAAAAAGGTCTATTTCAGGAAGCCGAGGCGCACCCGCCTCGGCTTTTTTTGTTTACAAGAGGTATGAGCATGGCTGAAATTTTAATCAATTTGGACAAAGTGAGTGTCAGTTTTGCCGGACGGCTGATCTTCGAGAACCTGGATTGGGAAGTTCAGGACGGGCAGCGCGTGGGGTTGGTGGGGCCAAATGGCGCCGGAAAATCCACTCTGCTCAAGCTGATCACCCAGGAGTTGACGGCCGATGATGGCAACATTTTTCGCCGGTCTGGGCTGACATGGGGACGGCTGCCGCAGGAGCCAGAGATGGAACCGGGCGAAACCGTGCTGTCGGCGGCGATGACGGCCGTGCCCGCCCTGGCGGCCATCGAACACACCATGAGCCACCTGGAAGCGCAGATGGGCGACCCGGCCATCTACAACCAGCCCACGGCGCTGGCGCGGGTGTTGGCCGCCCACGAAAAAGCGCTGGCCGAATATGAACGGCTGGATGGTCCACGCTACGCCAGCCGCGTCAAAGACGTGCTGAACCGCCTGGGATTCGACGCCGACCAATGGGCGACGCCGACGCAGTTTCTCAGCGGCGGGCAGAAAAAGTTGGTGATGCTGGCCCGGCTGGTGGTGCAGCGGCCGCAGCTTTTGCTGCTGGACGAACCGGATAACCATCTGGATTTACCGGCCAAGCGTAATCTGGAGCGGCTGATCAGCAGCTATCCGGGCTGCGTGGTCATCATCTCCCACGACCGCTATTTGCTGGACGAGGTTGCCAGCCACATTGCCGAATTGGAAAACGGCCGTCTCACCCTCTACCCTGGCAATTACACCGCCTACGCCAACGAACGCGCCCTGCGCCGCCTGCGCCAACAGCAGATGTACACGGCGCAGCAAAAGGAAATCAGCCGCATCGAGGCGGCCATCAAACGGTTTGAACTGTGGGCTTCCATTGTGGTGGACGAGCGGCATATTCGCCAGGCGCGCGCCCGGCAAAAGATGTTGGAGCGCATGGACAAGGTGGAAAAAGTAACCGAAGCGCGGCGCATGACGTTGGAAATGGCCGGCTGGCGCGGCAGCAACAAGGTGATTGAGCTGAACAAGGTGGTGAAGACGTTTACGAACGGCCGTACCATCTTCTCTGGCCTGGACCTGACATTGTGGCATGGCGAGCGGGTAGGGCTGGTTGGGCCTAACGGCGCCGGCAAATCGGTGCTGCTGAAGCAGTTGTTGCAGCCGGAAGAGGTCAGCGGCGGGCAAATTAAAATTGGTCCCAGCAGCCAGATTGGCTATTACGCCCAGGAGCATGAGACCCTGGATTACAGCCAGACTTTGATTGACGCCATTCGCCTGACCGCGCCGGTGAGCCGGGAAACGGCCGTTGCCATCCTGCATCGCTTCCTCTTCACCTACGACCAGATGCAGCAAACCATCAGCCAACTGAGCGGCGGCGAACGCAGCCGCCTGCAATTGGCCCGCCTGATGCTGGCCCGGCCCAACCTGCTCATCCTCGACGAGCCGACCAACAACCTGGACATCAGCGCCATTGAAGTGTTGGAGGAAACATTAGAGGAATTTGTGGGCACGGTGCTGGTCATTTCCCACGACCGCTATTTTTTGGACAAGGTGGTAGACCGGGTGGTGGAACTGCGCGACGGCCGTCTGACCGAATTCCTGGGCGGCTACACCGATTACCTGGCCGAAACGGCCGATGGCAGTTGAGCAAAAGAAAACGAGGGGCAGATTTGGTGGTCTGCCCCTCGGTGTTCAGTGTTCGGTGTTCAGTGTTTAGTAACGCAAAATGGCCCCAATGCGGCCGGCCGCTTCCAGCGCCGGGTTATCGGTGATGATTTCCACATGGCCGCCCTGAGTCATAGTGAGGGCAACGGCCGTGTCCACTACATCCGCCACTTCGACCAATTCCTGTTCCACCAGCGGGCTGCGCGCCAGGTTGGCCACCACAAAGCCAGACCCCTGGTGTTCATAACCCGGTGCGCGGAAACCGTCGCTGATAATCAACGTTTGCACCCGCTTATCGCTGATGGCTTGCAGCGTATCATCGAGACCCACGACGCCATTGCTGCCGCTGGCGTGCAAAGCAACGAGCTTTTCCACCAGCTTCTCTTCCCGTTCGGCGTTGGCTTTGCCAAGCAAGTTCAACGCATGTTGGCGGATTTCATGCTCACCGGCATTCATGTCAATGCTAAACATGCCTGCCAGGCATGATTGCAGCTTTTTAGACAGCAGCTCGCGGAACGGGGCCACCGTCTCGGCTGTGCCGCCCAGAAACAATCGGCGAATGGGCCGATTGGCGAAGAAATCGCCGGCCGCGTCGGCTACCTCGCGCAGGTTACGCTGCACCACTTCCTCTTCACGGCGCGCGCCGCCGCCGCCGCCACGCATGCCTACGGCCGAAGAGCCACCCCCCTTTTTTACCTTCTGGACATCTTCGCCCATAAAGCCACCGGAGGCTTGTAGTTCGCCCAGGTGGTATTCAAAGAAACGCGCGCCTACCCGGTCTACTAAAATCACGCCAAAGTGGGCGTAATGGTCTAGCAAATGGGCCAGCGGTTTGACATACGGTTTAGGGCCTAACCGCATACGGTTGCGAAAGGAAACGGCCGTTGGATAAGCCCGGAAGAATGTGCCGTCGTGGTTGGCAAATAACGCCAACCCCGGTTTAGCCCAATCGTAGCTGTGGTCGAGATATTTCTCAACTGTGTCTGCCTCCTCTACCTGGTTCAGTTGCGCTTCCTTCAGCATCCCGCGCACCCGGAGCTTGATGGCTTCAACGGATTCGGCGGTGCTGTCGGTATTCAGGTAAATGCTCAAAACCTGTCGCCCATCGGATTCATACGTGAGCAATTCCTGCAACTGTTCTTGGTTAAACATGTGACCTCCTCTAAGCCTAAAACAGAATAAACGAGGTAAAAGGCGACCTATCCGCTCCCTTGAAAAACAGACCGGCCGCCAGACTCAGCGCCAATTCACCGCGCCGAGAGAATAACACAGGAAGGTTTACGGCCGTTCGCCCAGCGTCAGCGGAACGACAATCTCTTTGCCCCCGCGTACAACAGTCAAATCAACCGTCTGTCCGGCCGCCGTTTCAAAAACCAGGTAGCTGATCAAATCATCACTGCTGATAATCGGCGCGCCGTTGATGGCAATGATAAGGTCACCGCCAGGCCGTGGCGTTCCCAAATTGCTCAGCCCACTGGCAATCAGCCCGGCTGCGGCCGCCGGCGCATTCTCTGAGACGGCTATCACATACGCGCCGCTGGTGGAAGGGATATTGAGCTGCTCGGCTGTGTCAATGTCCAGCGTTTGCATCCGAATGCCCAGATAGGGATACACGTAAGCGCCGTTGCTAATTAAGCTCGGAACAATGCGTTTAACGGCACTCACCGGGATAGAAAAGCCGACGCCAGAGTTAGCGCCGGTGTCGGTCCGAATGGCGCTGTTGACGCCAACAACTTCACCCAGCAAATTGAGCAGCGGCCCACCGGAATTGCCGGGATTAATCGCCGCGTCTGTCTGGATGACCTGGGGCAGCGAATAGCGGCCGCCGCCTTCCACGGTCCGCTGCGAATCTAGCGTGCGCCCCAACCCGCTGACAATGCCAATAGACATGGACCCCGCCTCGCCAAAGGGATTGCCGATGGCAATGACAAATTGACCCACGTGCAGCGCGTTCATGTCGCCAAGAGGAACGGGTTGGGCGTTGGGGGACAGGCTTTCGGCGCGAATGACGGCCAGGTCGCTGTCTACATCTGTGCCCACGAGTTGGGCGCGGCTGCGATAGCCATCGGCAAAAACCACCTCGAAGGCGTCGCCATCGGCCACGACGTGGTTGTTGGTGACGATGTGTCCATCGCTGTTGTAGACAAAACCGCTGCCGGTTCCCAAAGGAAACTCACGGCCGTCGAAGCTGCTGTAGACAAAGATGTGGACAACCGCCGGATTGACGCGCTCGTAGACGGCAACCAGTTGGTCTTGCAGATCGAAGCTGAGGGAAGCTGGCGGGGAAACAACCGTGTCTATTGCTGTCGGTGCGCTGACGGCTGCCGGGGTAGGCATCTGCGCCTGCACCGTGGCCACGACTTCCTGGACGATGGCGTCTGTATTCAGGCCAACGGCCGTTTCCGGGTTGACGCTGGATACCTGGCAGGCCAAAGTCGTCAGAAAAAGAAGGGCCAGAAAGTAAAAGAGATAAAATCGGCGTGTTTGGGTCATGGTTTGATCCTTATGAAATTGGTCTACGAAGTCGCCAAGACATAGGCTGGACGTCGCCAGTGACGCCAGCCTATAGGTTGAAACCTGTCAGGTTTAAATTCGTGGGAAGGGGGTGGCTTGTTTGTGTCATTTTCTGGTACTGATGATGCAAGAAACGGCCGTACGGCGCCTCTTTTTCCTGCTTAACCGTATTGTAAGTAGGCGGTATTGCCGATGTCAAGTCAGGTAAGCGGATTCCTATCTGACGTTAACTCCACAGCCTATACGAACTGGATTATGACACGTCGGGTTATCATAAGGGCAGGTCAAACGCCAGTTGATACGCCTGGGGCGTCGTTGGTTTATCGGCGCGAAAACAATGGACCAGTCCTTGCAAATCTCGCTCCTGACGCACCACAAATCCCGCTTCTTGCAGCAGGTCGCGCCAATCATCGGCAAAGCTTAGCTGCAGCGCGCCGGGTCCCATCACCAGCCAATTGTTGGCGCTGCGCACTCGTTCAGCCAGAAGAAGACGGCCGTCTGGCCTGAGAATACGGTACACCTCGCGCAGCAGCGCCAACCGGTCCCCCTGCTGCCAAAATTCAGAAACCACCCGGTGCAAGATGACGGTGGAGACGCTGTTGTCGGGTAGCGGCAGGAGGTCTACACGGCCGTTTTGCCAGACCAGGCGCGGGTCATTAAGGGCGTGTGGCTGGCGGGCGCGATACCGCTTCAAACTCCGGCTCATCGTCCCCTGCGGATGATACACATCCACCACAATGATTTTGCCGCTGGTCAGGCGGCTGCCAAGCTGCAAAGCCAGATCACGCACCCCCAGGTCTACATAAACCAACGTATCCGTCGGCCGCAGTTGGGCCATGTCGAACAATATGTGCTGGGGCCGCAGCCCGGCGGCATCGTACAACTGATGGGCCGCCCACAGCGCGGCCGCCAAAAAATAGCTCAACAGCAGCAGCAGCGCCAACGACAACGGCACAAACGACAACCACCCTTTTTGCAGGCTGACGCCAATCGTCACCAACGCCAACACAATCCCGGCGTAAGCCAGCAGGTATAGCGGCCAGTTGGCCCACACATGGCGTATTGCGCCGCTGTAGGGTGATTTGCGTCTCATGGGAGTGTAAGTATATATCAAGACAAGGGGAAAGGGAGATAAGGAGACGGGGAGAGAGGGAGACGAGGAGACATGGTCATGGGCGTCAATCGTCAATCGCCAATCCTTTGTTACAATTCTGGCTATGAACTACGATTTGGTCATCAAAAATGGGACGGTGGTAACGGCCGTTGCTACCTATCAAGCGGACATTGGCATCAGCGGCGAACAGATTACGGCCATTGGCGACAATCTCAGCGGCAGCCGCGAGATCAACGCCGCCGGTAAGTTGGTGACGCCAGGCGCGATTGATCCGCACGTCCACCTGCAAATGCCCATCGGCGACTTCACCTCCACCGATGACTTCTTCACCGGCACACGCGCCGCGGCCTTTGGCGGCACGACAACCCTCATAGATTTTGTGGAGACCGCGCCGCAGGAGACGATGCTGCAAGCCCTGGCCGCCCGCCGCGCCAAAGCCGACCCCAAAGTGGTGATTGATTACGGCCTGCACATGACCATTGGTCCCAACGACATCGCCAAACTAGGACAAATAGCAGAGGTCTATGCGGCCGGCTGTGGCAGCTTTAAGCTGTACATGGCCTACGGCTTGCGCCTGACCGACGGCCAACTGCTGCAAGCCCTGGAAGCGGTGCGCGACGTAAACGGCCTGCCGGTGGTCCACGCCGAGAATTGGGACGTCATCACCACGCTTATCGCCGGCAATCTGGCCGCCGGCCGGGTGGAACCCCATTGGCATCCGCGCAGCCGCCCGGCCGCATTGGAAGGGGAAGCGGCCGGCCGGGTGATTGATATTGCCACCTTTGTCGGCGCGCGGCTGTACATCTTCCACGTCTCCTGCCAGGAGACGGTGGCCCGCATCGCCGCCGCCCAGGCGCGTGGGCTGCCGATCAGCGGCGAAACCTGCCCGCAATACTTGTTGGCCGATTGGTCGTTGTACGATCGGCCGGGCGTGGCCGGGGCGCTGCCCGTCTGCTCGCCGCCCATTCGTGACCAGGCGGAGCAGGCCAACCTGTGGCAGGCGTTGGCGCAAGGCGTGTTGTCGGTGGTGTCTACCGACCATTGCCCCTTCACGGCGGCGGAAAAGGAGAGCCGCCTGGGCGATTACAGCCGCATCCCCGGCGGCGTGCCCTCCATTGAGATGCGCTTCCCGGCCATGTACCATTACGGCGTGCGCCAGGGCCGCCTGACATTGAACCAGTGGGTGGCGGTCTGCTGCGCCAACCCGGCGCGGCTGTTTGGCCTGGCAAACAAGGGGGATATTGCCGTCGGCGGTGACGCCGACCTGGTGGTCTTCGACCCAGAGAAAACAGTGACCCTCTCGCCGCAAACGCTGCACGAGGCGGCCGGCTGGACGTTGTATGATGGCCTGACGGTGCAAGGCTGGCCGGCGGTGACGATCAGCCGGGGGCGGGTGGTGGTGGCGAATGGGACATTTGTGGGGCAGATGGGACACGGCCGTTTTGTGCCGCGCCAGTTTGCGTAAGGCAGAAGTATTGACAAACGGCCGTTCTCCCGGCATACTGAAACCGTTGTCCCTGCATTAACCACTTTAATCTTTGCGCCTTCGCGCCTTTGCGTTAAAAATTCTTAAGGAGAAAATGATATGTCTGAAGCCATCGTAAAAGAAATCATTGATCGCGCCGTAAAAGACGAAGCGTTCCGCAAGCTATTATTCAGCAACCCCGCCGAAGCCCTGCAAGGCTACGACCTGAACGACGAAGACCGTAAACTGCTAGAAAGCCTCACTGAAGAAAACTTCGACGAATTCGCGGGCGGCTTAGGCGACCGGACAACCAAAGGTAGTTGGGTTGTTGGCGCATAAAAAGCTGTTTGTTTCAGGTTTTGCGTTTCCTAACAAATGCAAGCCTGTTTTTATTTTTGTACGTTTGAACGGAGGAAAAACATATGAAAATGTCTGCCAAAACAAAAGTAGTCCTGATGAATGTTGCATTGTTTGTCACGGCCGTAATCATCTATTTGCCTGATGGTGTTTGGATTGTCGGCACGTGATCGTTTTATAAGCACCTTGTGATTTAAAACAAAAGGCTCCAGAGATAGGTCTGGGGTCTTTTATTTTCGATCCCCTCTAGCAGCCTGTCGGAGAACTCAGGATAGGTACACGGATTGAACGGATTCGACGGATTTTTACGGATAAATCACCAGAAAATCGGTGTAAATCGGTTAAATCCGTGTCATCCGTGTATCCATTTCTACTTTTCCGACAACCTGCTAGTAGCCGCTGTATCCTTACCGCGCCGATGCAAACGCGGTAAGGATACCACGGCTACACCCAAAGCCCTGTCATGCTGAACAAAGCGAAGCATCGGGGATGGTCTTCGTTTGAACCAACTGTGACAAAGCGTGGCCGAAATAAAGACTATCCCCAAAGCATCCCCTTCGTCTGGAATGACCACGGCATGGGGATTCTTTACGGGGATTCTTCCCCATTCGGCTTCGCTCAGGGCCGAAGACTCCGCTCAGAATGACAAGTCAGTTACTTTGGTGATTTTCTTAAAGCCCAATCGCCTCATTGAGTACGTCAGCCAGAAGTAGATTTACCCAACTCTGAACCAACCACTTCCAAGCAATAAACTCTGTCATTAAACCGCGCTCGCTTTTTGGCTGTTGCCTCACAATTCTGTAAATGCTGAACTTTTTTTTCTGGTTCAACCTCAGCTAAAGCCAGATAAAGCAGCGGTAAATAGTCGGGACAACCCTCTGTGTCCACAGCGTTCACACCCACTCGCAATGTTTCTATTGCTTTATCTCTTTGCCCCAATTTCAGCAGGGTTTTGCCACTAAAGTAATAAACTGCTGGTCGCCACCAGGCAATCTCCCTATCTTCTGCTAATTTCAGCGCCTTCTCAAAGTAATTCATTGCCGCTTTTTCGTTCTGTTGTTCCAGAGCTATCTGCCCTAAACCGACAAACAAACGAACTTTGGCTTCAGGTTTGGATTCCGATGAAGGGGTAATCAACTCTTGGGCACGTTGTAAACACGCTGACGCACTTTCCAATTCATGGAGAGGAAGGTGATATTCGTAAGCCTGAACCAACAACAATTCTAATAGGCCAAGTTCATCATCCATCCGATTAAACAGATCATTTGCTTCGTCGAAGAACATTCGGGCTTCAGCAAAGCGCCCAAGGTAACACAGGACCTCAGCATTGTTAATCAAGAAATGAGCCAAAAAATTTCGGCTCGCTTCACGGCCGATACTGATTGCCTCAGTTAGAGTATGCAAGGCACTTTCTGGTTGACCCAACTGAAATTGAACCAGTGCGATATTACTGAGTGAAGACGCCGTATTTGCTGGAACACTAAAGTCACGCGCCAAGTCAACGCTCTGTTGCATATAGAAAAGAGCCAAGTCTAACTTTTTTTGTAGGTAGTAAACAAAAGCCATGGACTCAAGCACACGCGCCAGACGATCTCTGTTTTCTACTTGCCGACACAAAATTTCAGCACGCTGCAAGTGAGTCAGTGCGAGATCATAATTCCCAAGCGCTGTAGCAACGACTCCAGACCATCTATGAGCATAAGCTAATTCATCTACCGGAATATAATCAGCAAGTTCACTCACTACTTTTGCTGCGTAAACCTGCATTTCATCATAGTTACCATGCCGATATTTCAGATCCGTCATCAAATTATAGGCTTGAGCGAGACGCGCCAAGTCCTGATAGGTTTCGGCGAGGGCGATGGCCTGCTCTACGTCTTGCATGGCGGCGTTGAAGTCGCCGAGGAAGCGCAGGCATTCGCCGCGGGAGAGGTAGAGGGTCACGGCCGTTTCCCATCTCGCCTCTCTCCCCAACACCAGCAAATGCTCCTCCGCCAGCCGGTACAACTCCACCGCCTCCTTGTTGGAGAAGATGTCGCGGGCATCGTTGGCCGCTGCCAGGGCGTAGTGCAGCCCTTCTTCATGCGCCCCGGCGCGGTGGTAATGGTAGGCCAGCAGGGTGAAATACGGCCGTAAATTAGCCGCAAACCGCGCCGCCAACCAGTCGGCCATCGCCTGATGCAGCATTTGCCGCCGGGCGTAAGGCAGGCTTTCATACGCCACCTCGTGCGTCAGGGCGTGCTGGAACAGGTAAATCCACTCCGGGTCGGCCGTCACCAACTGCGTCATTTCCTCGCTCGAAAGCTGGTGCAGCAAATCATCCAATTCCGCGCGCGGCACATCCCCGGCAATCCTTTCCAGCGGCTCCAGGGCGAATTCACGCCCAATCACCGAAGCCACCTGCAACAAATCGCGGCTGGTCGGCGATAGGCGGTCCAGCCGCGCCAGCAGCAGGCCGTGAATGGTGTCGGGAATTTGCAACTGCGCCAGCTTTTCCTCATCCACAACCACACGGCCGTTCACTTGCAGCACCGCCGCGCTCAACATCATATTGATGGACTCTTCCAAAAACAGCGGGCTGACCGGGCTGTCACGGCCGTCACGGTCACGCAGGCCCAAATGCTGCTCCACCGCGTCTGGCAGCGCCGCCACGCCCACCAGTTCACGCAGCAGGCGGCGGGCCATGGTCGCCGACAGATCGCCCAGAATGATGGGGATGCACGACGGCCGTTCCAGCGTTGCCAGGTGCAGTTCTTCCAACAGCCGGAAAGTAACCGCCACAAAAATAGCATGGCCTTCCAACGCCTGCGTCAGGTCATCCAACAGCGCCAGACTCGTCTGGTCGGCCCAGTGGGCGTCTTCCAGAACCAGCAGCAGCGGCTTTTCCTGGGCAGCCGCCTGGAAGCAGCGGCGCACCAGGGCAAAAAAGCGCGCCTGCCGCACCTCGGCGGAGAGCGCTTCGATGGCCGGTGGCGCGTCTATTGGCAGCCGCAGCACCTCGCCCCACAGCGTCACATCATCCCCGCAGTCGGGAACCAGGGCGCGCGTGCGGCGCACCACCTCTTCCGCCTGGCTTTGCGGGTCCAGGCTGGGGCGCAAATTGAAAAAGTCGCGCCAGATGGTCAGCCACGGGCCATAGGGCGTATCGGTAATGTGCTGTTGGCAAACGCCCACCACGCCCACGCCGCCGGCCGCCAGCCAATGTTTGATGCCTTCGGCCAACAGGCGGGTTTTGCCCACCCCCACCGCGCCGAAAATGGCGGCCACGCCGCCCACGGCGCCCACGCCGCCCACGGCGGCCACGCCGCCCCCACGACGCAGCGCTGCGTCCATGCCGCCCAGCAGCAAATCCAGCTCGGTGTTGCGGCCGATAAGCGGCCGTTCTCCATGACCAAAATAGATTTGTAACTGGCTGGTAGACGGCCGTTCACCCACCAGTCGGTAAGGCGCTATTTCTTGCTGTTTGCCCTTCAACTGCTGCAGGGGCTGAACTTCAAACTCAAATACATCGTGAACACGGGCGACTGTGCCAGGGTGGGTTAGCGCCTGATTCGGGCCACACACCTGGGTCAGCCGCGCCGACACATTCACCACATCGCCGACCACCGTATATTCGCGGCGGGTGGTGGAGCCAACCGGGCCAGAAAACACCTTGCCCGCCGCCAGGCCAATGCGCTGCGCGGCGATAAAATCGGGCTGCTCGCGCAGCAGCGCCAACGCGCAGCGAATCGCCTGATCCGGCGCGTCTGGGGCCACCGGCGCGCCAAAGATAATATGCAGTTGATTGCCCTTGTCGCCGGTGAGGATGCGGTTGATGCGCGCATTGCGGCTGCCGAAGCGTTTGACTACGCCTCTGGCCCACTGATAATAGGCTTGCATTTGCCAGGCCATTTCGTCTGTCTCGATGTCTGAACTGGCGTCGCTGTCGTTGATATACTCAAACTGCACAAACAGGCTGGTTACCGGCCGGTGTTCGGCCAATTCGCTGGTGTGCCCGTGCAGCAGCCGCTCGGTGAGGGTCGGCGGGATGAAGGCCCTGGCGGTTTCGCTGAGGCGGGCGATTTGGGCGTCGTCGTAGGTAGACCAATCCAGAATGGGTTTGGGAGAGGGTATGGATAGGGGGAGACGGCCGTCTAGCAGACAAAACGGCTCGTTAGCGCACAGCTGGGGCAGGCCGGCCAGGGCGATGATTTCCCGGCTGGCAACCACCTGACCGGATTGGGCCATTTTTTCAGCCGCGGCGGCCGCGTCTACGGCCGTGCCGGTCAGCACAAACTCCAGGCTCTCCGCCGGATCGCCGACGATCATTTCCTGGCAACGGCCGTAGGCCACACCAATTTTAATGGTCAGGGGGAAGACCGGATTTTTGCCCGGCGGCCGATTGGTCACGGCGCGGCCAAAGCTGGCGCGCATCAACTGCTGCATCATTTGGGCGCAGACCAGCGCCCGTAAGGCCGCCTCGCGCGCCGCCATTTCCCCCACCAATGCCGGAAAATACACCGACATGGCGTCGCCATAAAAATGACTGACCGCGCCACCCAAATCGTGGATCACGTCTATCATCGCCGTGAAGGTGGTTAGCAAGACGCGGTTTAGCTCCTCTGCGCCGCGCGGCCCATCAGAGGCCAGCTCTTCAGACATGACGGTGAAGCCGGAGATGTCGGAAAAGAGGGTGGCAGCCTGAAGCAAGCGGGGCTGCCCCGGCGTTGGCAGCCCGGCGTGCATGATCTCTTGCGCCAGGGTTGCCGGGATATAGGCGGCGATTCGTTGGGCAGTGCTGCGCATGGGTTCTAAAGAGAGTCCAGGTACGTTGTGTACCTATCCATTAAGAGGGTAGAGGTGGGAGACGGCCGTTAATCGTCCAAATCTACCTCATACCCCCGGAAATAAAGCGTGTTCAACGTTTTGATCAGCCGCTGCGTTTCATCTTCGCTCAAACTGATGCCCAGATAAACCTTCTGATTGGCGTAATCAAACGTCAGGCAGCGATGCCGATCACTCAAATAAAACGGACTGATGTAACGCATGTCGAAGGCTTCGGTCACTCCCCACAAAAGTACCGGCCGCCAAACGGTCAGCCGCTCCTTGTTGATGAATAGAATCTCTTGCACGGCGGCAAAATATTGCCAACGACGCAGCAAGACGCGGCCTAAAAAATACCAGATAACCAGCCAGATCAGGACGATCACCGCCAATACAAAAGCGAATCTGGCCCCCGGCATAATCACGTCGCGGATCAGGAAAATCAGCATCCAAAATGTCATGCCCACCCACACCACCAGAGAGGCGGAAAACAACAAAAACAACAGCCAGTTTCGTTTCACCGGCATTACCACTTTTAAGCCCTCTGGTTTGTCCTGTAGGGTAATTCGACCAATGTCTTGAATCATAGATTTCTCATCCGTGCGTGCCTCACAAGCGCCCTATTCTATCCCAGGCGGGGGAATTATTCACCTTCGTGAGACGCAAAAAGGGCGCACGGCCGTGCGCCCTTTTGCTATTTGTTGAACTATTCTCGTTTAGACCGGACAGGTTTTCGTAAACCGCACTCCGTACATGGTTTTCCGGTGGCATTTGCCAAAAGTAGCACCCTACGGAAAACGGATTACCGATTACCGAATACGGGTACTAATCGCCTTCGTCCGGCTGCACCACCAGAGGAACCTGGTTGGTCGTCACCGCCTGCTGTCCGCCAGCGATGACGGGGAAGTAGGCGGCAATCTGTATGGTTTCGTTGGGATCCACCACCACAGACGCCTCAGCCTGCTGCCGGAACTGCTCAATGCGCGTCACGTTGCCCGGATAGAGCGCTTTGCCCACCGCCTCGAAGCGGTAGATGTGAATGTCACCCGCGCCACAACCGACAGTATTGGCCGTCGAATTAAAATCGGCAAACGTGCCGGAAGCGTTGGTCAACCAGGCGGTCCAGGGGCCGCCATCGCAGGAATAAAAGACATTGGTTTCATCAACAACGGCCGTGCCCGGCGCAACTTCTATCGCCCAGGTCACACGGAACGTCGTGTCGTTGGAGATTCCCGGCGGGCCGGCGATGTGATTGGGCGGCACAAACTGCAACACCTGGGCATTAGGATAAGGCGGTGTGGTGTACACCGTCGTAAACGTCTCATTGCTCCACGGGCCAACATTGCCCACCTGGTCGGTGGCCTGGACGCGGAAGCCATACGTTTCGCCGTTGACTGCGCCTGTCACAAAGCGGGTATGCTGCCCATCGCCTAACTGGAACACCTGCCCAGCCTGCCAGGGGCCGCCATTGACGTTGAACTGCACCGCATATTGGCGCACGCCGCTGCGGTTGTCCGCGCCGGTCCAGGTAATGGGGAAGCCGGCGTCATAGGTAAACTGCGGCAGCGTTTGGAAGCTGGTGATGGGCGGCACGGTATCGGCCGTTGTGCTGGTTTGCTGCTGCGCCGGGTTGCGCGTAAAACTTTCGGCGTTACCGGCGTTATCCACTGCCCGTACCCGGAAGAAGTAGGGCACGCCATCGGTAGAATTCAGCCAATTGGCGCTTTGGGCCGTTGTGCCCCGCAGCCAGGGCGACCAATTCACGCCGTCTATGCTAAAGTCTACATCCCAAAAAGCAATGCCTGTGGCCGGCGAACCGAGGTCAATACCAGACCAGGCGACAGTAAAGTCAGCGCGCGAGAACTGCGGCAGTTGGGTGATGGTGGATTCGGGCGGCACGGTATCCACCGTTACCGTCCAGTCCACCCGAAGCCGGGCAAACAGGCCATTGGCCGCTTCACGGGAATGGAAAACACGCTCAAACGGCGCGGCCGTGCCCTCGTTGCCGATGATAATCACCCCATTGTTGGGATGTGCGCCAGTGACCCAATCGCGCACCAGATTGGTGGCACTGCCGGTCTTTTCGCCGGCGCCTGCCGTAATGACGCCCGTGCCTAAGGAGCCGCCCCACTGGGGCCGGTTGTTCATCCAGGTAACGGAAAATTCATTCCAGGAGGAACTGAGATGACGCGCTTCAAAGCCCATGTCGCCGGCGGCATCGCTGGTCCAAATCCTGAAAATGGCCGAGTTAATGGTGGCGTTGCTGGGAATGCCGGCGCCGGCCACATTAAACAACAAATAGATACGCTGCGCACCAAAGCCATCGGCCGTGCGGTAGCCCAGACGTAAATCGGTGCGATTGCCATAATTGGTAAAGGCGACCGGTGGCTGCCCTTCCGGGATACCGGAGGTGACAAAGGAATCCATCTGCACCGGAATCTCGGTGATGGTGCGCACGCCTTCTGGCGTTTGAACCTGGCTCACGATGCTGGCCTCCAGAGGAACGCCATATTCGTCAACCGTGGGCGATTCCGGTTCTGACGGTGTCTGTTCCTGCGCCGACAACGTCGCCGCACCAAAACAGAGCGCCGCCACCAGCGTTAAAAGCAGGATTTGTACGGCACGTTGGGTAATAAATTTTATACTGCGCATGTTTTTCTCCTTGGCTAAATTGGTGAAACTGCCCGACCTCCCTGGGGTAAGCAGTTACAAACTGACATTTTTATCACGTTGGTTGTTAGAGGTTCAATGACGCTACATTGGGAATTGAACAACATCTCCTATTATACACCGCTTTTGCGGTCGCAGAATTTGAAGATGAAGACGGCCGTCGCCCACCCCGCCCGTTTGCCCAAGCCGCAGAGCAAGGTACAATCGCCGCCATGAATCGCGCACGCCATTTGCTGCAATCATCCATCATCGTCATCGCGCTGCTGGGCATAGACAAGCTGTTTGGGCTGGTGCGCACGCAGTTGGTCGGCGCGGCCTTTGGTACCAGCCCTGACTACGACGCCTTCACCGCCGCCAACCAACTGCCGGAAGTATTTGTCACCCTCATTTCCGGCGGCGCACTGGCCGCCGCCTTCATCCCCGTCTATTCAGCCTATCTCAACAACGACAAAGTACGGGAAAGCGGCCGTTTGGCCAACACCATTCTCACACTGGTGCTGATCATTTTGAGCAGCGTCTCTGCCCTGGGTGCGTTATTCGCGCCCTGGGTTACGCGCCACATCCTCGTGCCCGGCTTCGACCCCGCCCTGCAAGAGCTGACGGCCGATTTGATGCGCATCATCCTGGTGCAAACCACCATTTTTGGCGTCAGCGGCGTCCTCAGCAGCATTTTAAATGCCCACCAACATTTCATCCTGCCGGCGTTGGCCCCCATTACCCTGAATGTGGGGTATCTGGTGGGGCTGTTTATCCTGACGCCCTCTTTGGGCATTGCCGGGTTGGCCTGGGGCACGGTGGTCGGGGCTGTACTCCACGTTTCCATCCAGCTTCCCGGACTCCGGCGCTACCAGGTTCGCCTGCGCCCGGCGCTAAGTCTGAACCTGAGCGGGGTGCGCGAAGTGATCTGGCTGATGGGACCACGTATCGTTACCCTGGGCGCAGTGCAGGTCGCCGACTTGTTTATCATTCGCATCACGTCAGGTCTGGGCGATGGGGCGACTTCGGGCTACTTTTATGGCTATTATTTGCAGCAGCTGCCGGAGACCTTGTTTGGCACGGCCGTTGCCCTGGTCCTCTTCCCCACCATGGCCGAGTTGTTCAACAAAGGGGATATTGCGGCGCTGAAGCGCGTCGCCAGCGCCGGACTGCGCATTATTTGGATGCTCACCATACCGGCTGCAGCCGGGTTGGTCTTATTGGGCCGCCCGGCCATTGTGGTATTGTTGCAGCGCGGCGCTTTTACGGCGGAATCCACCCAACTGGTTTACAGCATCGTCGTCTTTTTTAGCTTACGGGTCGTCAGCGAGGCCACGTTGGAAATTGCCGCCCGCCTATTCTTCGCCCAGCACAACACCCGGACGCCGATGTTTGTCGCGTTGGGCTGGCTGCTGACCAATATTGGGCTGGCTTACCTGTTGGTACGGCCGTTAGGCGCGGGAGGATTGGCTCTAGCCAGTTCCATCGCTTTTACGCTGCAAACGGCCGTGCTGCTGCTGCTCAACCACCGACGGCTGAACGGCCTGCCCTGGCGCGAACTCGGCCTCAGTTTTGGCCGGACCATGCTGGCGACGGGGGGGATGACGGCCGTTATTTTGGGCATCGGCCAAACCATCCACCAGCCGCTCCCCTTTCTGGTTGTCGGCGGCGCCGCCGGGGCAGCCGCTTACCTGCTGCTTAACCTGCTCCTGGGCGGCCGTGAACTGCCCACCCTTCTTCATTTAATCCGCCGCCAGACCCCGGTCACCTTCGATTAAACCGTCGTCAATTAAATTTCCGAACGCACGTTCATTTTCAATAACTCAATATTGACAAAACAGAACATACGTGCTATCATGGTCGCATTGTTGTCCTATTAAACTCTTCACAAGGAGATCAAACTCATGGCTGGTTCCAACGGGGATGCCCGCACCGCAACGCTGGAAAAAACATTAGAATCCCTCAACAAACGCTTCGGCGAAGGCGCCATCATGCGCCTGGGCGATGCCCAACACCTGCAAGTCGAATCCATTCCAACCGGTTCACTATCCTTAGACATTGCCCTGGGAGTCGGCGGCGTGCCGCGCGGCCGGGTCATCGAAATTTATGGCCCAGAATCCTCCGGTAAAACAACCCTGTGCCAACACATCATCGCCGAAGCGCAAAAACGGGGCGGCGTCTGCGCTTTCATAGACATGGAACACGCCCTGGACCCCAACTATGCCGAGCGCTGTGGTGTAGACACCAACAATCTGTACGTCTCCCAGCCAGACACCGGCGAGCAAGCGCTGGAAATCGCCGACGCTCTCATCCGTTCGGGAACAATGGATATTGTCGTGGTGGACTCAGTGGCGGCATTGGTGCCACGCGCCGAAATCGAAGGTGAAATGGGCGACGCCCACGTCGGTTTGCAGGCCCGGCTGATGTCGCAAGCCTTGCGCAAACTGTCTGGAGCCATCAAACAGACAAATACCGTCGTCATCTTCACCAACCAGCTTCGCTCCAAAATCGGCGTGATGTTCGGCAACCCGGAAACCACCAGCGGTGGTAACGCCCTCAAGTTCTACGCCTCGGTGCGCCTGGACATTCGCCGCATTGAAGCCATTAAAGCAGGCAACGAAGTGGTAGGCAACCGCACCCGTGTCAAGGTTAAGAAAAACAAAGTGGCGCCCCCGTTTGTCGAATGTGAATTCGACATTATGTATAACGAAGGCATCTCCACCGCCGGCGATATTTTGGACCTGGCTGTGCAATATGAACTGGTCAACAAGCGCGGCGCTTATTTCCGCTACGGCGAAACGCTGTTGGGCCAGGGACGTGAAAATGCCAAAGTATACCTCACCGAAAACCCGGCCATCCTGGACGAATTGGAGTACCTCATCCGCCGGGCAACCAACCTGCCCACCGATGAATTTGAACCATCGGCCAACAAAGCCATCGCCGAAGCGACGTTTTAATAGCTCACGACTCGAATTCTTGGACCGGCAATAAGAGTATTGTCAAAGATTGCGCAGATTTTTATCTTCCAACTGCGCAATCTTTGACAACCCTTTTTGCTTCTGGTTTGTCCAGGTCAGGTGAACAGCAATTCCAAACTGAAGCGAGGCGGGCGGGCGGAAAGGTGTGGGAAAATGGCCGAGGCATCGGGCCGCCTGCCCCGCCTCTACACCAGACCCATCATCGGAATTGGGGAAAACAGGGCTTTGCCAGTTGACAGCTTAACGCCCATTGTTATAATTGCGCATTGTCTAATTACAAATTTAACTGTGTTCTGCCCCCAACGAGTGATGAACAACTGACCATCTAGTCTGCGCAGAGCGCACAATCATTAAACCCTGCGTAGGAGAATCTAGTCATGAGCGAAAATGACACAACCAACCTGATGGAAGCGCCATCAGAAATAAACCCCCAAACCGTGGATGACCTCCAACCAAAAATGAAGCTCAAAGGTGTTGTAAAACGCCTGGAGCTGTATGGCGCATTTTTGGATGTTGGTGTTGGGGTTGACGCCCTCATTCACATTTCCAAACTCGGCACAGAGCATGTCAACCGCGTCGGCGATGTCTTGCATGAAGGGGATGAAGTCACGGTTTGGGTTGACAAAGTGGATAAAAAACGTTCCCAGTTGATGGTGACGATGATCGAACCGCTGTCGGTTGAGTGGCGCGATTTGGAAGAAGGCCAGATATACACCGGCACAGTTAGTCGTCTGGAAACTTACGGCGCGTTTATCAACATTGGCGCCGAACGTGAAGGGCTGGTCCACATCAGCGAACTCAGCCACGATTATGTGAAGCAGCCATCTGAGGTTGTGAAAGTTGGCGATGAGTTGCAGGTGCAGGTGCTTGGTTACAGCAAGCGCAAGCGCCGCATCGATCTGAGCGTCAAGTCGCTGTTGGAAAAACCAGACGTGCAGCAGTCGGTGGCTTCGGTGATTGAGTACAAGCATGAAATGCCCCAAGATGATATGGAACAGGAAGATGAATCCCTGCCGACGGCGATGGAAATTGCCCTCCGTCGAGCGATGGGCGATGACCTGCCTACTTCCAGAAAGTCGCGGCAAAGCCGCCAAAATCGCCGCCAGCGTGATCGTGATAGAGAACGCGCCCGGCAGGAAGAACTATTGAGCCGCACGCTGTACGTGGAACAATCATAACCAACAAAAAGCCCCGCTAACACGGGGCTTTTTTTTAGGTAACAGCTCAGACGTGCCGACTCTTGAAGAGCTGAACTGTTGCTTTCTCTATGCTGTACGGCCGTTAAAACACCATCTCAGGCCAATCAAGCATCCAGGCGCGCAGGTGTTCGCCCGGAGGCACAAAGGTGACGCCCTCAGGCACGATCAACAAAGCATTGGCTTTCACCAGGGAAGTCATCACGTGGGAACCCTGGCTGCCAGTGGTGGTGGCCGAATAACCACCAGCTTCGCTGCGAGCAACAACGGCGCGAATATAGCTTTCACGGCCGTCTGAATGAATTGCGTCTTGTAACACAACCGTGAGTTGTGGACGGTCTAATCTGGTATGCCCGCCCATTTTCAGGATAGCCGCCCTGGCGAACCGCTCGAATGAAACCAGGGCAGACACCGGGTTACCGGGCAGTCCTAAGTAAGGAATTCCCTGATAACGGCCGTAAGCCAACGGTTTGCCCGGACGCATCCGCACCCGCCAAAAGCCTACCTGGCCTTCCTGCTCCAGCACCGCCTTTACCACGTCGTAGGCGCCCACAGACACGCCGGCCGAGCTAACAAACAGGTCTACCCCCGCCTCCAGCCCCACTTGCAGGCAGCGCCTCACGTCCGCCTCGCTGTCGCCGGCAATGCCCAACATCAGGGGTTGCGCACCTAAAGCGGCCACCTGGGCCGCCTGCGTATACCCGTTGCTGTTGCGAATCTTGCCAGGGGTCAACGGCTGGTCAATGGGCAGCAGCTCGTCGCCGGTGGCCAACACGCCGACCAACGGCCGTCTCACGACCGCCACCTGGCTAATGCCCAACGAAGCCATGACGCCAATCTCTTGCGGCCGCACAATCCGCCCGACCGGGATCACCGTCTGCCCGGCCTGTATATCCTCGCCAACGCCGCGCACATAATCGCCGGGCTGGACGGAACGGCTGATTTGGATGGTGGGGGGCAGCGGTCGTTCCCGGCCCCGCCATGCCTCGTTGGTGGCTTCTACCGGCACAACCGCATCTGCGCCTGGCGGCATGGGCGCGCCGGTCATAATACGGGCTGCCAGGCCAGGGCCAATTACTGTGGGATTCATCTGCCCGGCGGCCACGTCGGCCACCACGCGCAGGGTGACAGGTTGTTCGGTGGCGGCAGCCACGTCGGCGGTGCGCACAGCGTAACCATCCATTGAGGAGTTAGCAAACGGCGGCAGACTATCCTGGGCGATCACTGGGGCCGCCAACACGCGACCCAATGACTCCAGCAGTGGCACATTTTCCGACGGCAGCACAGACACACCAGCCAACACAGCAGCCAACGCCTGTTCAACGCTTAAATCTTCCTGTAAAGACATATTCAATCGTCAATCGTCAATCGCATCATGTTACGGCTAAACGGCCGTCCAATTCCAACAGCGCGGCTTCCTCTTGCATGGCGGTTAACACATTGCCAATGTGGGTCCACAACTCTAACTGCCCAGCAAAACAAACCTGGCTGAAATCGGCCGTCACCTCGGTGACGTGCGCGCGGTCTACCCCGGCGGCAAAACGCAGGTCTTTCCACTTTTTGCGTACCGACCAAACAGTTACCTCACGGATGTCACGCGACGGCCGTACCAGAGCCGTGGCAATCAACAATCCCGTAATTTCGTCGCAGGCCAGCAGGGCAAAATCCACTGGCTGCTCCCGCTCTACCCCGGTCCCGGCCGTGTAATGAGACAAAATAGTGCGGATGACTGTCTCATCCCAACCACGCTGGCGCAAAATAGCCGACCCGGCGCCGGGATGCCGGTCCAAATCTGGGTGAATCTCCCAATCAAAATCGTGCAGCAAGCCGATTTGCTCCCAGCGGGCGACATCTTCGCCCAACTGAGCCGCATACCAGCCCATCGCCGCGCTCACAGCCAGCATATGCCGCCGCAGACCGCCATCCTGCACAAATTCACAAACGAGGTCCCACGCCTCAGTGCGCGTTTTTGTCACGGTTCTTTCCTTATCGGTTCCATCAAGAATTGACAGGTTTGGCGAAACCTGTCAACTTTCATCCAAATCCACGTCCAAATCTACGTCCACACCTTCCAGCGCATCGGCTGGGCGATGGGCGCCGCAGGTGCAGCCGCCCCCTTCTTGTCGGTCGCAACCTTTCTCTGCCTTGTCTTGCAGCGCTTTTAGTTCGTCTGTCGGCTCAAGCTGCTCGCGGAAGACCTCGTGCCATTCGCCCTCGATGTCCACAATCACCGAATCGCGCAATACGCGCACATCGCGGACTTTGCCCTGACCATGTGGCGTATCTACAATCTTGCCAATTTTGGGCAGCGTCTTTTTGGCTTCCACGTACTGTTCATATTCATAGACCAGGCAGCAGCGCAAACGGCCGCACATACCCGTAATCTCCTGTGGACTCAGGGAGACGCCCTGGTCCTTGGCCATCCGAATGGAGATTGGGCTGAACTCAGTCAGAAAGGTGGAGCAGCAGCGCGGCGCGCCGCACGCGCCATAACCACCCATAATCTTGGCGACATCACGCGGGCCGATCAGGCGCATCTCCACGCGGGTTCGCAGCGAACGGCCCAACGCAGCCTTCACACCCTGAACATTCAGATTTTTGTTTTCGGTGGTGTAATGGATGGTCATCCAACTGCCGTCAAAGCTGTATTCCGCTTTGACAAATTTGGCATCGCTGATGCCCAATTCTTTGGCCTTTTCCCGGCAGGAAATAAGGGCGTCTAATTCTTTGGTTTCCCACACCTGCTGCATCACCAGGTCACGCGGGGTAGCCTTGCGCTGCACCGGGCGCAGGCCACGTTGTTTGTGGGACTTTTCCGGTTCCACAAACGCCATGATCTGCCCTAACTGCTGCCCCCGTTTTGTCTCTACAATAACGTGATCGCCTGGCGTTAAATCTTGGTTCCGACCTACTTTAAAATGATACAGCTTGCCCAGCTTCTGGAAGCGAATGGCAACCACCGATGTTTTTTCAGCAATAGCTGCTGTCATGATTTATCTCCGTACTATATGTAGCAACGATACAGACTGCCTGAGTATGGCTCAATCCGCAGAACGGTGCCTCAGCCACTAATAACGGTCGCGGTCTGGCGGCCGACCGCGGCGCCAGTGCGTGTGAGAATAGTTAATCAGATAGTTATAACCATTTTAAGAAAAATAGCCAGAAATGTGATTGGCACAGCCACAGGCCAGCCGGATGGCTGGCCTGCTAGGGGTTGTGAGTGGTCACTGGGCCAAACGGCCGTGCCTACCCAATCATGTTGATAGGAATAAAATTGGCGTCTTTGCTGCTCAGGTTCAACACACTCACGCGCGCCGCAATGCCCCGCGCCAGGTCCCGAATTGCCAGCGCCGCCGCCGAATCAGGATGCGAGACAACAATCGGCTGGCCGGAATCACCACCAATGCGTACATTGGCTTCCAGGGGTACGCTGCCCAGGTAATGCTGGTTATAATCTTCCGCCAGCTTCGGACCGGCTCCGGAGCCAAAAAATTCACCGCTCATGTTCTCCAGAATGCCAATAATCGGCACTTCCAGCTTCTCGAACATCTTCAAGCCGCGCAGGGCATCGGCCGCCGCCACCTGCATCGGCTGGGTGATGATAATCGCCCCCGTTAGCGGCAGCACTTGCGCCAGGGTTAACTGGGCATCGCCGGTTCCTGGCGGCAAATCAATCACCAGGTAATCGAGATCGCCCCAGGCCACGTCCGACAAAAGTTGGCTGATGGCGCTGTGTAACATGGGACCGCGCCAGATCAACGGCTGGTCGGCCTTTACCAGGAAGGCCATAGAAACGACCTTAACGCCGTAACGTTCAGCCGGGACCATTTTGCGGTCTTGCGGCGGGGGCATCTGATCCAAACCCATCATCATCGGCACGTTGGGGCCAAGAATGTCTGCGTCTAGCAAACCGACGCGCGCCCCCTCGGCGGCCAGCGAAATCGCCAGATTAACGGCGATGGTGGTTTTGCCCACGCCACCTTTGCCACTGGAAACGGCGATGGTATTGCGGAAATTTTGCCCGATTTGGCTGCTGATACGCCGGTCGGTGGGTACGTTGGCGTCCCAATTGATGGTGACTTTACCCAGGTTAGGAACCTGCGCCAGGGCGGCGCGGGATTCACTCTCCATGCGCCCTTTCAACGGGCAGGCGGGGGTGGTGAGCATAATGGTGAAGCTCAGATCGCTGCCCTCAATTTTGAGGTTGCGGATCATGTTTAGCGATACCAGATCACGGTGTAGTTCCGGCTCAATCACGGTGGAAAGAGCGGCCATGACGGCCGTTTCGCTGACGCTGTTCTTACTTTTTGCGGTAAACATTATCTTGTCCTTTAAACCAGAAATTGGAGACGGAAGATTGACTTTAAGCCACCCCCTCCTTCTCCAATCTCCTGATTAGCTATGCAACTAAACGACGCGGTTAGGAAATCGCGGCCACCAACAGCCGTAAACCAGAGTCCCTGTGTCGTATTCCATTGGCATTTGCCAGAGGTCACGCCTTACGGAATACGGATTACGGATTACCGAATACGGCCGCTAATAGTATTCGCCGCGATACAAAAGCTGACGCGCTTTGTCTTCTTCCAGGCGGGCTGCTTCGCCATCTTCGCCATCTTTGGACTTTTTCTTTTTCTTGGCGTTTTCAGCAAAATCACGGGCGGCTGCTTCGGCTTCGGCCTTTTTAGGCGCAATTTCGCGCCAATAGCTGATGGGCTTGCTCAACCGTTCTTTGTCGTGAATATGGGCTGTGGTGCGGTCGTAGCTGGCGAGTTCGTAGTCGTGGTCCATTTTGATGGCGTCGAAGGGGCAAAATTCGGCGCAGTAGCCACAGTTCATGCAGATGTCTATGTCTATGTAGAATTCTTCCGGCTCCGGTTTGGGACGGCCGTTTGGCTGCGTCCCACGTTTGATCCAAATACATTGCGGCGGACACACCTTGGCGCAAATGCCGCACGACGTACACCAATCATGCCCCCATTTCTGCCCCGGGGCCGGATCATCCGTGACCAAAAAGGGTACAAAGCGAAAACGCTCCGGCACACCCAACTTTTCTTCCGGGTAGAAGACGGTAACAACACCCTCGCCCTTCAGACTTTGCCGCACTTGCAAAGCGTTGTCGTTGTAATAACGGCCGCCTTTGCCCCACCAAAAAATATCGTCCAGATAACTTTCGACAAAGTTTCTGAGCGTGATCGCCATGCCTTTGACAATTCCAAGTCCGTACATACGTATTCCCTATTTAGACCTGACCGGTTTTCTGCAACCTGTCGGGATTGGTGTTTTAGCGGTCTACTTCACCGAGTACAATGTCTATACTACCCAGGATCACCACAATGTCGGCGACTTTGTGCCCCTGGCACATTTTGCCCAAAGAGGTCAGATTAATGAACGATGGGGCGCGGACATGATACCGCTCCGGGCTGGCGCTGCGCCGCTTGGCCGTGATGTAGAAGCCAAGTTCGCCTTTGGGGTTTTCCACACGGCCGTAAGCCTCCCCCGGCTGCGGGATACGGATGGCGTAAGAGGGCTTGCCATCAATTACCGGGCTGCCTTCCGTTTCCTTCAGATAGGGTAAAACCTGCCGTAAAATACGCAAACTCTGCTGCAATTCATCCATCCGCACCCGATAACGATCATACACGTCGCCATCGTAATAAACCGGGATGTCAAAATCCAGGCTCGCGTAATAGGAGTACGGCTCCGCTTTGCGCACGTCGTAGTTCACGCCGCTGGCGCGCAGCATCGGGCCGGCCATACTGTAGGCGATGGCTTCCTGGCGCGTCAGACGCCCCACGCCAATGCTCCGCGCCCGCACGATTTCGTTGAAGGTCATCAGGTTGTTGCCCTGTTCAATTGCTTTCGGCAGACGTTCGTTGACCAGTTCGTCCAGAAACGACATCGTCGGCTGACCGCGCACATCATCGGGCAAATCGTAAGCTACGCCGCCGAAACGCATGTAGTTGTTCATCATGCGCGCCCCGGTAAGCGTTTCAAAGAAGTCTAAAATCAGCTCGCGTTCGATGTAGAAATAGAGCATCGGCGTTTGCAGCGCGCCCAAATCGTTCAGCAAAAAGCCAATCGCCCACAAGTGGTTGGCCATGCGCGTCAGTTCAACCGTGAGGATACGAATCCACTCCGCCCGCTCCGGCACAACGGAACCCAACAGCTTCTCCACCGCCAACACATAGCCATGATTGTTGCTGATGGGGCTGAGGTAATCCAGCCGGTCGGTGTAAGGAATGTTGCCCAGGAAGGTGTTGCGTTCGCCGATTTTTTCGTGGTTGCGGTGCAGATAACCCATTACCGGCTTCAGGTCTACGACAGTTTCGCCGTCTAGCTGCACCACCATACGAAACACGCCATGCGTGGAGGGGTGTTGTGGACCCAGATTGACGGTGATTTTGTCGGTTTTCATCTGCTGGGAGGCGTCAATGGAATAAGCCAGGTCAGCGCCGGTGATGGCGTACATCTCGGTTTCTACGTCGTATTCTTCGCCGGTGGGGACCCAACCGGGCGGGTACTGCACATTTTGGCCGTAGGGGTTTAGCTCTTCGGCGCGAAGGACGCCGCCAGCGGGCCAACGGCTGCCAAATGGTTTGGTGTCTTCTTCGTAGAAAGGTTCTTTCCAATCTTTGCGCATCGGGTGGCCGTGAAAGCCGTCCCAGGTGAGAATGCGGCGTAAGTCAGGGTGGCCTTCAAAATGAATGCCGTAAAGGTCCCAGGCTTCACGTTCCTGAAAATCTGCGCCGGGCCAGACGGGAACCAGGGTGGGGATAACCGGGTTTTCGCGGTCTACCTGGACGTGTAAAACGACAGAGCCACCGCCCTGGTCTATGCTGTAGGTGTGGTAGACGGCTTCGAGTTTGCCATCTTCTATCAGGTCCACGCCGGTAACGCTGGAGAGGTAATCAAATCCCAGGTCGTCACGCAGGGCCAGGGCGACTTCAGGCAATTTGTCGGCGGCGACGAGAAGGCCGCTGTAGCCGTCGCGGGGGTCATCGCTGACGGCTTCGGGGAAGCGCTCTTTGAGGGCGTTGATGGCCTGTTCGACGGGATTAACGGCCGTTTCCGGGGGAACAGAACCGGGGGCTTCTAGTATTGCTTCGTTCATTGCTTGTCCTTGTGAATGAAGTTAATCGAGTTATATCAGGCGGCTTCAGGGGAAACGGCCGTTTCCCGCTCTTGCGCTTCTTGCTTTTCCTGCTCAGCCAACGCTTTGGCTGCTTCCCGTTTGATGGTGTCAATTTTGCGCAAGTCTACCAGATCAGGCCCCAACACCGGAATCGGCACAACGCCGGCCGTTGGATCATCTTTGCGGTACCAGGGGGCGGTGGCAATAGACTGCTGATCAATTTTCTCTTGCAAGGCAATCAGACCATTGATCAACGCCTGAGGGGTTGGCGGGCAGCCGGGGACATAGACATCTACCGGCAAAAACTTATCTATGCCATCCACCACGTTATACCCTTCTTTGAATGGGCCGCCACCAGAGGCGCAAGCGCCCATGCTCAGTACGTAGCGTGGTTCCGGCATCTGGTTGTACAGGCGGACAATGGTGGGAACCATTTTTTTCGTCACCGTGCCCGAAATAATCATGAGATCCGACTGCCGGGGCGTGGCGCGGAATACTTCCATGCCAAAACGAGCCAGATCGTAGCGGCTGGAGGCCGTGCAAATCATCTCAATGGCGCAGCAGGCCAAACCGAAAACCATCGGCCAAATGGAATTACGTCTGGCCCAATTGTAAGCTGGGTCCAGCAGCTTGGCGATGTTGGTGATCATGACGTTGTTCGACAATTCTTCGGGAACAACTAAATCAGGGGCGACTGCGCCTGCATTTGAACTGGTCATAAATTCGCTGTCTCCTCAAACCATACAATTTGTATGTCCATTAACATTCGTTCGGTAGCTAGATCAGGATCATCGGCAAAACCAGGCAAGGTCTGAATAAGTTCTGTCATTTCCTGGAGACCCACCTGTTCAGGGGTAAGGTTTGGGTAATTGTCTATCAGCGCCATGGCAATGGCATATGTGGCATCCCAAAAGAGTTCAGGATTATCTCCCGTCAAAATGTGTCTCCTGACCTGGAAAATATGCCAGGTAAGTATAAACTATTGTCATAAACGGGGCGAGAACTTATTTATGAGAATTTTCCCGATGAGTGTATCTTTGGGTCTGGTGATTGTCAAAGTTTTTAAGCTGGTGTTCAGTGACTGAGGAAGATAATTTGAGCCAACGACTACGCATAGCCCTGGTTTCCCCTTATCATGGCGGCAGCCACCAATCCTGGGCGGAGGGGTTGATGGCTGAAAGCCAACAGGAGATGCGGCTGTTTGCCCTGCCGGACCGCTTCTGGAAGTGGCGGATGCATGGCGGCGCGGTCACGCTGGCGCAGCAGTTTCGCGCCGCGCGCTTTGCCGCCGACATGGTTTTGGCGACAGACATGCTGGACCTGACGACGTTTTTGGCCCTGACCCGCCCGCAAACTAGCCGCACACCGGTGGGCCTGTACATGCACGAAAATCAGCTCACGTATCCACTGCCGATAGACGGCCGTACCGGACCCATGCGCCGCCAACATGGCGAGCGTGACTTGCATTACGTGTTTATCAATTTCGCCTCCATGCTGGCCGCCGACTTTGTGCTGTTCAACTCGCGCTATCATTTGGAAAGCTGGTTTGCGGCGCTGCCCGGCTTTCTGCGCCATTTCCCGGAGTATCAGGAACTGTCCAGCGTGGCCGCGCTGCGGGCCAAAAGCCAGGTTTTGCCAGTGGGTATTCATCTAGCGGATCTGCAAAGTGGGGCAACGGCCGTACAGTCCCACCCGCCCCAGCGCCCACCCCTCATCCTGTGGAATCAACGCTGGGAATATGACAAGAACCCAGATGACTTTTTTCGGGCGCTGTTGGCATTGGCTGAAGCGGGGATAGCCTTTGAGGTGGCTCTATGCGGTGAGGTATTTGGTAAACGGCCGTCCATCTTCCAGGAAGCCATCACTTGTTTGGGCGAGCGGGTGGTCCATGTGGGCTATGCACCGCGGGAACAGTACCGCGCCCTGCTGTGGGCCGCCGACCTGACTATTTCGACGGCCCACCATGAGTTTTTTGGCATCAGTATTTTGGAGGCCATTGCCTGCCACACCTTCCCACTGCTGCCCAACCGCCTCAGCTACCCGGAGTTAATTCCCGACTTGTACCACCAATATTGTCTATACGAAAATCAGGCCGGTTTGCAGGCGCGGCTGGGGCACGCCCTGACCCACCCAGAGGAAATGAAAATGGTGGCGCGGGAGATGGCCGCGGCCATTACTGTCTACGACTGGCGACAACTGGCGCCCCGTTACGACCAGATATTGGCCCAATTCAGCCGTTGATTTCTTCGGCAGGCCGCCTGAAATGGGGTATAGTCTTTGACCTTTTAACCGATTGCCCAACCTGGAAAGGTGAAACGATATGACCCAACAAGAGCCTAAACGTATTGGCATTCTAATCGGCGGAGAAGCTGAATGGCCTGACGCCTTTTTACACGCCGTCAACAGCGCCGGACAAGACGTTGTCGCTGAACTGGTTCAGATTGGCGGCACATTTGTAGACGAAGCCTGCCCGTATCACGTCATCGTAGACCGCATCTCCAACGAAACGCCCTATTACCGCGCCTATGCCAAATATGCCGCGCTGCAGAACTGTTACATCATCAACAACCCCTTCATCTGGTCAGCCGACAGTAAATTTTACGGTCTGGCCCTGGTTAAGCAGTTGGGCATGAACAGCCCGCGTACGGTGGCCCTGCCCAACAAATATATTCGCCTGCAAGACGTTGGGCCAGACGCCTTCCGCAACCTGGTTTACCCCATGAATTGGGAGGGGATCGTGGATTATGTGGGTGTGCCGGCCATCTTCAAAGACATGAACAGCGGCGGCCGTCATGTGGTCCACCGTGTCCACGATGTAGATGAATTGATTCAACAGTACGATGAAAGCGGCACCCGCAGTATGATTTTGCAGGAGCTGATCGAGTCTGATGTGCATTTTCACGCCCTGGTCATCGGCCAGGAAACGGCACTGCTGCTGCAATATGATGTGGGGAACGGCCGTTACCTCCCCCAACCCACCCATCTGCCCAAAAAACTAAAAGATTACCTGCAAAAAGACGCCCTGACCCTCACCCGCGCCTATCAATACGACGTCAACATGGTCGAATTTGTCATTAAAGACGACCGCCCCGTTGTCATTAACAGCACCAATCCCGTGCCCGTCATAGACCACACGCTCATGAGTGATGAACAGTTCAACTGGTGCATTCAGCAAATGGCGAAACTAGCCATTGACCGCGCCCATCAGCCACCCGCGCAAAAAACATTGCGCGATTTTTAAACCGCCAGAGGAGCCTACTGGGTACGGCGCGGTTTCCAGGGTCACAGAACGCCGCTTTGTCGCGCAGCGCAAATTGTCGCCGCCCAAAATGAACATGGTATAATCACCTGCCGCATGGTTGACACAGCAACCATGCCGTTGTATACAACGGCAATCTGGCAAAAGGATACCGCCCCCTGGCGCGGTAACGCCTTACATCTGGGCAATGCACCTGATTCAAAAAACGAGTTAACAAACATACAAGCAAGGATATCTCAATGATTAACTTTGAAAATAAGATCCCCGAAAAAATCGGCCGTCTGCCTGAACTGGCTTATAACCTGTGGTGGAGTTGGACACCCGAAGCGCGTAACGTATTCAAGCGATTGGATTATACGCTCTGGCGCAGCACGCAGCATAACCCGGTGCAAATGCTGCAAGAAATGAGCGCCCAGCAGTTACAGGCGGCAACGGAAGATGTGACCTTTATCCACCAATACAACAAAGCCATGCTGCTGTATGACCAGAAAATCCGCAGCAACCATACCTGGTTCCGCACCCAATTCCCCGAAGTTACCAACAAAACCATCGCCTATTTTTCCTTCGAGTTTGGCCTGCACAGTTCTGTGCCCATTTACTCTGGCGGTTTAGGCATTCTTTCAGGTGACCACGCCAAAGAGGCCAGCGACCTGGGCCTGCCGTTTGTCGGCGTTGGCTTTTTGTACCCGCAGGGCTATTTCCGGCAGCGCATCCCAGGGCATGGCTGGCAAGAAGCCGTGTACCAACAATTAGACGTAGACAAAGCGCCGATTGCGCCGGTTTACCTTTCGGAAGATCAGGAACTGCTCGTCAGCGTGCGCGTCGGCGACCGGGACGTTTATGTTCGTATCTGGCACATTCAGGTGGGACGGATTTCGCTGTACTTGCTGGACACCGATGTAGATGAAAACGACCCCTGGGACAGAGAATTATCAGCCCGTCTCTATTCTGGCGACAGTGAAACGCGCATTCGCCAGGAAATCTTGTTGGGCATTGGCGGCGTGCGCGTGCTGCGCGCCTTAAACATCCACCCCACCGTCTGGCATATGAACGAAGGGCATTCGGCCTTTTTACTGCTGGAATTGATTCGGGAAAAAGTGGCCGCCGGCATGAGTTTTGCCGAAGCCTCCGCCCAGGTGCGCCAACATTCTGTATTCACCACCCACACGCCGGTTCCGGCCGGCCATGATGCGTTCACTTTCCAGGTGGTGGAACATTATTTCAATGGTTTTTGGGACCAATTGGGCATCAGCCGTGAAGAGTTTCTCGGTTTGGGCAAAAACCAGGAAGCCTGGGGAGTTGCTTTTAACATGACAGTGATGGCCCTGGCTCTGGCCGGCCGGGCCAATGGGGTGAGCAAGCTGCATGGCGAAGTGTCGCGTAAAATGTGGCAGCATGTCTGGCCGACAAAAGCAGAAGATGATATACCGATCACTTCCATCACCAATGGGGTGCATATCTCCACCTGGATTAGCAGCGAGCTGTATGCGCTGTACAACAAATATGTTGGCCTGGATTGGGTGACCGAGGAAGACAACCCCAAAATCTGGGAGCGGCTGGCCGACATACCGGACGCCGAATTGTGGGAAGTCCATCTAGACCTGAAGCGGAAGTTAATCAGCTTCTTGCGCGAACGGGCGCGGCGGCGCTGGGTGGATGGCACCAACGATCCGTCACAAATCCTCACCGGCGGTATGCTGCTGGACCCAGATGCGCTGACCATTGGGTTTGCGCGCCGTTTTGCCACCTATAAGCGGGCCGATCTGATTTTCCGTGACATGGGGCGTTTACAGGCAATGGTGCATGATATCCACCGGCCAATGCAGATTATTTTCGCCGGCAAAGCGCATCCGGCCGATGATCCCGGCAAAAGTTTGATTCAGCAAATCTATAATCTGTCGCGCAACAGCAACCTGGGCGGCCGGGTGGCGTTTGTGGAGGATTATGATATGCACGTGGCCCGCTATTTGACGCAAGGGGTGGATGTGTGGCTGAACACGCCGCAGCGGCCGCGCGAGGCCAGCGGCACCAGTGGCATGAAAGCGGCCGTGAATGGGGTCATCAATTGCAGCATTTTAGATGGGTGGTGGGTCGAAGGGTACAATGGGGCCAATGGTTGGGCTATTGGCAAGGCCAAACATTACGATAATCCATACCAACAAGACACGGAAGACGGCCGTTCCCTTTACCAACTCCTGGAAGAAGAAATCATCCCCACGTTCTATAAACGTGACGGGGACAATGTGCCCCGCGGCTGGGTGGAAATTATGCGCGAATCCATTCGCTCCTGCGCCCCCAACTTCGGCACGCGGCGCATGGTCAAGGAATACACCACCGAATTGTATATTCCGGCCATGAATTCTGAAGATTGATTGAAATATAGGCGTCATGGGTCTTTAGCCAAAGGCCCATGACGCCTGATTCAGGAACATCGTTTCTATGCGCTGGCTGCGTCGTTTCGTTTACCTTCTGATTTTTAGCGTGTGGCTGATGGTGATGATATTCCCCTGCATGGCCTTTACATTGGCAATGGAGCAGCAGATAGCGCTGGGCCAGGAAGAAAGCAGCCATATTCGCATCTTTTTGCTTCAGGAACCAAAAAAGGAAGGGGTGGCGGTGGAATGGAAACGGCCGTCCACCCGGCAAAGCAACTGCCTTAAAACCAGCGTCACCTACCTGATGTGGGTTGGTGAAGGTGAAAATACCGTCTACTGCCAGTGTATTGATCCCCAAACAGGCCAAACGCGCTCCGCTGACCCACAAACGTGCCGCCTGCCCTAAAAAATCACCAAAAATGTTCGCAGCAACTTCATGACTTGTGATACAATCACCAACAGTTAAGAAGATGCCTATGTCACAGTCAGAACCCTATTTTACGCCGCAGCCACTCCCCTTTCAGCCCAGTCCGCAACAACTGGAGCGAAAAGCAGCGCTGCATCGTTTTAACCGCCTGTTTGTTTACCTGCCCCTCGGTGTGGTGATCCTTGTCGCCCTATCCCTGATTATCTTGCTGCTGGTTGGCGTTTTGGCCCCTGGCTTAACCGGCGCGGCCGAGTTTGCCTCCGCCCTGGCCGACATCATCATCATCTTGTTTAGCCTTCCTTTGATGATGATTTGCGCCCTGGGTCCGGCGATGCTGGTGGGGTTGATTGCCTGGGGCCGTAACCGACGCCAGCAAGGAATCCCGCGGCTGGATGATGGCGGCCGTATCCAGGAATTGTTATGGAAACTCGACAGTCTGGTCCAACAAGCACAAACCAGAACAGCCGAAATAACGCCTAAACTCAGCGGCGTCATCATCGAATTCAACGCCAGGTTGTCTTACCTGACGGCCTTCCTGCAAAAAATAGGCACGTACCTGAAACGGAGCTAATAAATTATGTCAACAGAAGAAAATGGAAATTGGAAAACAAAGATGCTGCTCATCGGTGCAATTAGCGGCGCCCTCATTGGATTAGGCACAGCTTACCTGATGGCGCGCACATCTGAAGAAAAACATGGCGGACCACCAGAAATCAGCACAACCGAAGCGCTGCGCATCGGCATCAACGCCATCGGTCTTATTCGGGGCATTGCCGCGTTAGGCGATAGTTAGCAAGGGTGCGCCCATGAATACGGTGGTCATCGTAGATGACGATTCAACAAACGTCAGTCTGTTGAAGATGTTGCTCGAATTGGACGGCTATGCCGTCTTAGCTTGCAAGAATATAGACGAAGCGCAAACGGCCGCCGCCCAAGATGTTGATGCGTTTGTCATTGATTGTTACCTGGCGCAAGGCGCCAGCGGCTTAAGTCTGCTTAAAGACGTTCGTTCGGGGCAAACGGCCGCAAATAAAAACTGCGTTGTCCTCATGGTCTCCGGTGATTATCGCCTGGAAAACGAAGCCCTGGCTGCCGGGGCCGACGACTTCTTTCTGAAACCCTACTCCCCCAGTACCCTAAGCAACAACCTACATGCTCTGCTGCTTAAAAAGGAACATAGTGGCTAGATCAAATCGCAAAAAACCGCCGATCAGTAAAGCGTCACGGCAGTGGCGTCGCATGGATCTTCATTTACATACCCCTGCTTCCAACGATTTCCAACAATCCGGCGTCACCTATCTGGACATTCTGCGTCAGGCAGAGATTCGCGGCCTGCACATCATTGCCTTCACCGACCACAACACAGTGGCCGGCTTTGCCGCCATGAAAAAAGAAATCGAGCAGCTTTTGTGGCTCGAAGAATTAGACCGGATGCACAGCGACGAAAAACGGCGTCTGGAAGAATATCGCCGCTTATTGGGCAAAATTTTGGTGCTGCCCGGTTTTGAATTTACGGCCACATTTGGCTTCCACATTTTGGGCATTTTCCCTTCAGAGACGCCGGTAAATTTCCTGGAACACCTGTTGTTAACCCTAAACGTCCCGATAGACAAATTAAACGAAGGCAGTTCTACTGTGGGATCAACCAGCGACGTGCTGCGGGCCTATCAGGTCATTAATCAGGCGGGGGGGTTGGTCATTGCCGCCCATGCCAATTCCAACAACGGCGTGGTGATGCGCGGCCTGGATTTTGGCGGTCAGACGCGGATTGCCTATACGCAAGACGCCAATTTGCACGCCCTGGAGGTAACTGACCTGGAAAAGCGCGGCCATTACACCACCCGGCGCTTTTTTGATGGCTCTAAACCGGAATACCCCCGACCGATGCGCTGCATTCAAGGCTCAGACGCCCACCGGCTGATACGTGAATCGCCACAGGCCAAGGTGCTGGGCGTGGGCGACCGCACCACCGAGATTTTGTTGGATGAAGTCAGTTTTACGGCGATTGAGCAGGTGATCAAGGGGAACGATTTGTCATTGACACGGCCGTATCGCGGCCCCGCCAACCCGATAGATTTTGTGCAGCTGGCCCGTGAAGAAGGTGAATCCATCGTCCAGACATTTTATCCCACCGTCGCCAAGCGGGGTGGCTACCTGGACCGTTTGCTGCAAGATGTCTGCGCCATGTCCAACACCAATGGCGGCACCATTTACATCGGCGTTTCCGACAATCCCGCGGAAGAACCGTTGGGCGTGCGCGAAGTGGATAAAACAATAGACCTGCTGTATACCGGCGTATCCAGCCGCATCACCCCCGAACCCAACATCCACATAGACACCCTACCCTCACAAAAGAAACAGATCGTGCGCGTCACCGTGCAGCCAGGGGCAGAACGGCCGTATGCCATAGATGACAACCAGTTCTATGTGCGCGACGAGTCGGAGTCTAACCTGGCCGTGCGCGATGAGATCGTGCGGTTGGTGGCCCACGGGCTGCAGCGCGGGGAAATTGAACTGGCTGGCGGTGACAAGCGCCCGGAACTGGTTCCAGATGCCCAACCAACGGCCGTCAACAAACCAGAAAAACATCACCATCACCCTTCCCCCGCCAGACTCAGCAACGCCGCGCCGCAGTTGGAACCACCACGCACCGGCGTGGAAATTCTCAACAGCGAAAAACGCAACGGGGTCATCTACCATACAGTGCGCGATTTACGCAACGGCAACCTGATCCAAAACGTCACCAAATCCTCGGCGCGCAAGCTGTGGCATTACGCCATCGCCCAAACCGAGGCCGGACTGCCACAAACCGACAAACTGCGCTGGCAAGGCAATGTGGCGATTGTAGATGCCCGCAAACAGGGCGACAAAGTCTTCTACGACCTGGCCCTGCGTGACGATGACGCTGTTCACGTCTACTATGGCGTCACCGACAGCGGCCTCAATGATGAATGGCTTTCTTTGGTGGGGCAGAGTCAGCAGTAGGAAGGCCGTGGGCCGTGTCATTCTGAGCGGAGTCTGCGGAGCGAAGAATCCCCTTTTGTCTGCCGCAAAGGGAATCTTCTTCGAAGACTCGTCAGAATGACGCCTTCTTTTGCCAGCGTTGTCTGGCAAAAGACATAGGTATGTTCTCAGTATTTCGGGGTCGATCGGTGGTAAAGAGGTAAACGCCGGGTAAACCCGGCGTTGTTTTATAGACCAGCGCTCAAGCGCTGGTCGTTGCCGGTTATCCGCTGCGCCTGGAGCTAAAGCCCCAGGCTAAAAAACGATGCCCCGTAAACAGGGCTAGAGACGACCGTGACGGTAACGACAGGCCTCCCTTACTCTGCCAACTCTTGCCCCAGGCGCGTGGCGGCAGCGGCCATGCCCACCAGCAGCCAAAACGCCGTCACGGCGTGATGAAATTCCAGATTGAACAGATAATGGTCAAATGCCCCGGCCACCAACCCGCCAACAACGGCCGCGTGCAGCCCCAACCAGATCGCATCCAAGCGCTCGTGTCCTTTGAATATGCGCCGATTGAAAAACGCATAGGCGAAGAGAACGCCAATCACCATTAAAAAGGCCAACAACCCCACCAACCCCATCACTTCGGCGATGGTGAAATAGACGTTGGCGACGCCCAAATAAATGTCTATATCCGGCGTACCGGCAAAACCTACGCCAAACACCGGATACCGTTGGATGAGGATGAGAGCGTCTTTGTATTCGCCAAAACGCATTTGCGTCGCCAGGTCCTGCCCCTGGATGCCCTCGACAAAACGAGCAACATACCCCTGAGTAACCGGCAGCAGCAAAAACAGCAGCCCGGCGATGCCCATGGCCGGCAGCAAGCGCCGGTAACGCAGCACAGCCACGTAAGCCAGACCGGCCGCCAAGCCCAACATGGCGCTGCGCGAAAACGTGAGAACCAGGGCGACGACAATCAGACCAAACAAGAGCATGGTGAACCAACGGGAGAACAACGGCCGTTTCGCCACCAACTGCGGTCCGGCCAACGCCCCAATCATCAACAGCAAGCCCCCCAATACATTCGGGTCCACCGACGTGCCAATTGCCCGCTCCGACAGCGCCGGATTCTCCTCGATGTAGCGAATCACCCAGCCGCCGGGATAGCCCAACCGCTGCAACATATTCAACAACGCATTGGCCGTTTCTTCGGGAATAAGCCATAAGCCAATTGCCAGGACGGCCGCCGCCGTTCCGGCCAGCAAGACCACTTTCACCAGCCGTTCCAACCGCTGCCAGGTGGTGCAATAATCAATCACCACCAACACAAACGACAGGCTCAGGATCAATTCGGCAAATTTGCGCAGCAGCGTGGGTGTCAGCGGCCCGTTGCTCAGGCCAAATATAAAGGAAAAGACGGCGACAATGATGAACAGTCCCAGCGGCAAAGTCAGCGGCGACAGGACGATGGTGCGCTGCCGGCCGGTGACCAAGCCCAACGCCCAGACCACAAACACTGAGCCGAGAGCCATGTCTAAAAAAGTAGGCGTCAGGCCAATGTCTATAGGCAAAGTGGCAAAAGGCAGCAGGCAGACCACCAGAACCACGCCCCAAAAGCCAATCTCAATGTCGCGCAGGACAATGAAGCCGGCCAAAAGCGCCAGCAAGACGGCCGCCCCGGCCAGTGGTCCGCCAAAGCCAAGAATGAGGCCGCCCAAAACGGCCGTGCCCCCCAACACTGCGCCCAGCTTCAACCAGGACCCTGCACTGCCGCGCCAGGAGAATTCCGTAGACGACGCCATCACTCGGTGAAGACCGGCAAATTGCCCAAAGCCACAATGTGCGACCAATCCGTGTCGCCTTCGGTGAAAACGGCGGCAACCCGGCTGACTTTCGCCCTGGCCTGGGTGCAGATCATTTCCATGCCTTCCAACGTGCTGCCCGTGCTGACCACATCATCCACCAGGATGACTTTTTTGCCGGTAATCAGGCTCTTGTCTTTTTCGTCCAGGTACAACTGCTGCGGCGCGCCGGTGGTGATAGACACCGTTTGCGCCTCAAGAGCCGCGCCCATGTAGGTTTTGTATGACTTACGCAAGACCACATAAGGCAGCCCCATCAGGGCGCTCATTTCATAAATCAACGGGATGCTTTTGGCTTCGGCCGTAACCAAAACCTGCGCTTCGGTTTCTTTCAGGCGTTCGGCCAGGGCCGCGGCGGCCGCTTTGACAATGTTGGTGTCACCCAGCATATTGAAGATGGCAATGCGCACGCCCGGCGCAACTTCAAACAGCGGGAGATGACGGATAATGCCGGCGATCTGAACCATGTAGGTCTCGCGTTGCGACATGGGTGATGGTCTCCTTTTTATCAGGTAAAATGCGGACAGTTGCAAACAAGCATAGTTTACCTGAATGGGCACGCAGAAGATAGAAAGATTGGCATTTTGTTCAGATTTCAAAGGGATAGCGACGAATGACAAGGCGACGGGCAGCGAGTCCACCATGATTGGGCCGGCCTGGCGCGGACGGCCGTACTGACCAATGTTATGATGCCTGGGTCAGTGCGATGCGCCAGAGGTGAGTTCTTATGAAAGCAATCGCTGTGCAAAACGAAGCGGACAAGCCGCTTTTGGTCTGGCAAGAGGTGGCCGACGTGACCAACGGACCGGATGAGGTGTTGGTGGCGGTGCGGGCAACGGCCGTAAACCGCGCCGATCTTGCCCAGGCCAGAGGCCATTACCCACCCCCACCGGGAGCCAGCAAAATTTTAGGGCTGGAAATGGCTGGGGTGATTACCGCCGTTGGCGACAACGTCACCGACTGGCAGGCGGGCGACCGGGTATGCGCCCTGCTGCCGGGCGGCGGCTACGCCGAAATGGCCGCCGTGCCCGCCGGAATGCTCATGCGGCTGCCGGATACGTGGCCCTTTGCCCTGGGCACGGCCGTGCCTGAAGCCTGGTTCACGGCATTTGTGAACCTATTTCTGGAAGGTGGTCTGCAAGCCGGGGAAACAGTTCTCATTCACGCCGGGGCCAGCGGCGTGGGCACGGCGGCCATCCAACTGGCGCGGGTCGCCGGGGCACGGGTCTTGGTGACGGCCGGATCGCCGGAAAAGCTGGCCCGCTGCCGGGAATTGGGCGCGACGTTAGCCATTAACTATAAGGAAGAGGAGTTTGCGACGGCCGTTGCCGCCGCCACCCACAACGAAGGGGTAGACCTGATTCTAGACCCGGTGGGCGGCGCGTATTTGGCGGGCAATGTGCGCAGTCTGCGCCGCTTTGGGCGGTTGGTGAACATCGGCACATTGGGCGGCGTGAAAGGCGAGATGAACACCGGCCTGCTGCTGGGCAAACGGCTGAAGATTATCGGGTCTACATTGCGGGGACGGCCGTTGGCCGAAAAAGTCACCATCACCCGCCAATTCACGGAACGGTTCTGGCCCCTGCTGCGCACCGGCGAACTGCAACCTGTCCTGGACGCCACCTTTCCCATCACCCAGGCGCAAGAAGCCCACGAATACGTTGCCCAAAACCGCAACATCGGCAAGGTGGTCTTGCTGCTTGCCTGAGGCCGTCATCAGTAATCAGTAATCAGTGTTCAGTGACCAGTTTTCAGTCCGCGCTGCCCCACACTGAACACTGAACACTACTAAGCCCCTGGAAGATCAACCATCTCGGCCTCCGGCAGCTCTTGTTCCGGCGGTGGTGGGAGTTCAGCGGCGGGCAGCGGCATATCTTCGGCAAAGGGAGGCAGGTCGAACAATTTGCGCCAGGCGTAGGTGCTGATGAGTTTGATAGAGGCCAGCAGCGGCGCGGCCAAAACAGCCCCCAGAATGCCGCCCAGCGACGCGCCCATCAACACCCCCAGCAGCACCAACAGCGGATGCAAATCCAGCGCATTGCCCACCACGCGGGGCACAAGCAAGTTATTCTCTAACTGTTGGATGAGGATCATAATGCCTAGCGTCGCCAGGGCAAGCTGCACGCTGCTGAGGCCCCAGGCGTTGCTTGGCTGCAAAACAGCCACAGTGATAGCGACAACGGCCGTCACAATCGGCCCCAGGTTGGGCACAAATTCCAGCAGCCCGGCCATCACCCCCAACGCCAATGAATACTGCACCCCCAACACGGCCAGGCTGATCCCCGTCACCACCCCAATGACCAGCCCCAAAATAACCTGCCCGCGCAAATAAGAACTCCAGATAACGCTGCTGTAACGCATCAGCCGTTGGGCGTCTTGTTCGTAGCCGGGCGTTTTGGCAAAGCGCATCACATAACCGCCTAATTTGGGAATTTCGGCGATCAGGTAAATGGACATGATAAAAATGAAGAACATCTGCCCCAGTAAGTTAATCGTCCCGGTGGCGAAACTGGTCAAAAAACGGCCGCTGCGCGTTACGGTCGGCTCTACATAACCAAGCACCTGGTTGATCACCGCATCCCAGTTGATAGACGTGGGCGAAATTGAAAATGGGCCAAACCGCAGCGGCTCCGTGCGTTCGCTCAGCTCTTCCAGCAGCACCAATAAGTCGGTGATCAGCGAAGGAATCCGGTTCACAAACGACACAACCTGATCATAGATGGTAACACCCAAAACGACACTGCCCCCCACAATCAGCACCAACAACATCAGATAAATAACCGCAATCACCAGACTGCGGCTAATGCGGGTACGTGTGTTAATAAAAACAACCAGTGGATTCACCAGATAAGCCAGAATAGCCGCTATCGTCACCAGGCGAATGATGGACGTAAAGCGCAGCGTCAGGGTAATGAGCAAAACCAGCCCGGTGACCGCCACAATAATTTTGGTATTCTGGCTCCACCTGGGTGATTGATACTCTGGCTCGTTTGCGGCAGAAGTGGGTGAATCTACTGTCATACATGCCTCAGTTGAAAATAATAGTATGGTTCATCGTGAGCAAAATGTCTGTTTAACGTCACCGCGTCAATTCTACCTCATAGACGTAAAAAAGGGGGTCGGCGTGATGACCGGGTTGGGAATAGGCACGGCCGTTTGGATACACCGCCCCCACCTCTTCCATTTCAGCCGCCCGCTCCGGCAAAAAAATAAAAGTCAACTGATCGCCGGACGGGGCCGGCAGTTCGGCGTCGGCATCGGGCACATCAAACAAATTGGCATTCGCCTGAAATTCAGTCGCCAGGAAAGGGATGGTGGGAAAGCTGATATACATGCTCGGCGGGCCGTAAAAATAAGCTGTCCAGTCCGCGCCAGCCAAGGTGTTTAAATAATCGGCCATGCCCTGGGCGATCTCCGTATTGCGGTCGCCAAAGCTGTAAGATTGCCGGTAACGGCCGTAATAGAAAAACATTTCATTCAGCGACAACAACATGGCAACAACCAGCAGCACTGGCAAAAGATAATCGGCACGGCCGCTGCCGGGGCGCAGCGCCAACAGCCAACGCCCAATCTCCACCAGCGCCTGCGCCGCCAGTAAACTCAACAGCGGCGCGACCAATACCAGCCGGTGGCTGCCCGGCGTTTCGATGAGCAGCGCACCGCCAAACAGCAGCGCGACAAACAATGGCGCCAGCAGCAGCGCATAACGGGCCTGTCGCAGCCGCAGCAGAGCAAGCATTACGCCCAAGACAAACAGCACCGCCGGAATGGTACTCAGCAGCGGCACACCGGGCCGGTACGCCGGGCTGACGTCGCTGGCGGCGTTGAAGGCCAGCAGCGCGCGCTGCACCTGATCGCCAAAAATCGCCAGTTGGCTGCGGCCAGTGAGGCTGGCTTCCTGCGCCAGCCAGCCAGTCTGCCCGGCCAAAATGCCGTAGCCCTGAAAACGTTCCATGAACACGCCGGGATGCCCGGCGTAAAACAACATCTGCGGCAGGGCCACCAGCCAGGCCAACAGCGCCGCCGCCAGGATGTGCCGCGCCTGCCGCCGCAGCGCCGTCCGGTCAGCCAACAGCGCCCAGAACAACAACAGCAGCAGCGCCAGGGGCAGCAGCCGGGAGGCGGTGAAAACATAGGCGTTCAGCCCGCTGAGCAGCCCGGCCCACAACCAGGCGCGGCGCGGTTGACGGCCGTTTTGCCCCTCCGTCCAGGCCACAGCCAACAGACCCAGAGCCAGCAGCAAGAGCAAGCCATCCCAGATATTGGTCAGCCCCAGCCGGCTGTAGTGCAGATGAAAATGGGAGCCGAGCAGCAGCACGGCCGTTACCAGTCCCACTTCCAGGCTCCACACCCGCGCCCCCAGCCAAAACGCCGCCACCACAGTCAGCGCCCCCACCAGCGGCGACAACATGCGGATAGACAACACGGTGGGACCGAGCAGTTTCACCGGCACGGCCATCAGAAAATAAGGCAGCGTGGGATTGCTCATCCAGCCGGTGGAGAAGGGACTGCGCGCCAGGCCATCAGCCACGGCGCGCACGTCCAGGCCGAGGCCCGCTTCCAACCCATTCAGGATAAATGGATGGTCGGCCAGCCCGGCGGTGCGGATGATGAGGGCGGTAAAAAAGAGGACGACGCTGCCGATCCACACAAAGCGCCGGTTCAGCGGCAGGCCATGCCCGGCGCTGGCAGCGGCGGTGGGAGCGGCTGGCCGGTGGAGGGCCATAAACCCGACCACGCTGCCCAGCAGCCACAAACTCAACGTCAGCCACGGCGGCCAGGGGCCGTTGGCGTTGGCCTGGCGGTAGGCCAGCCAAACCAACAGCAGGCCGAGCAAAAACCACCAGCGCTGTCGGGGAAACGAAAAATCGCGCAGGTTGGGCAGCGGCCGCCTGACCAGCCCCATTGCGCCCACGGCCCCCACCCGCCACAGGAACATCAGCAGGGCGACGAAGCCATACACAAACCAGCGCAGGCCGCCAGGTGGATTGGCTTCCGCGCTGGCGATGGTGGTCTGGCCGATGAAGGTCAGGGCCAGGGCTAAAAAGAGCAGCCCGGCGGCGATCACGTCGAAGGAGCGACGGCCGTTCGCTTCTTCCTCTGGGAGCGCGGGCGGGACGCCCGCTCTCTCAGGGGGGAGTGGCTGCCAATCTACTACCTCGGCGCCAGGTTGGGCGGCGCTGCGGCGCTGTACGGCCGTTTCTAATTCGGCAATGGTAAACGGGCGGGCCGGCGGCAGGTACGGTTCGATGGGGCCGTCGGCCACTTTGCGGGCGACAAACAGCACGTATGCGCCCCGTTCCTGGGCTTCTTCGTCGTAAAACGGCCGTAACCAGCGCTCGGTTAGACCCAGGCTGTTCTGCCAGGGCGCCAAAATCCAGTGGCCGGTCAGGAAGTGCATAGCCGCCGCCGGCAAGCCCTGCGCATGGCCGATTTCCAGCGCGTGCAGCGCCTGGGGTGAAAAATAATACTGCCAGCGTTCCACCGCCAGCCCCGCTTCGGCCAATCGCGCCGCCCACACCTCAGGACCATCGGTGTGAACATGGCGCGAGATAAAGTTGAAGCCCTGGCGATAGCGGTCGGCCGCGCCCGGCAAACTCAGCTTCTCCAAGAACTGCGCGCCGCCGAGCCATTGGCTGAAGTATTGGCTGGGCATGGTGATGAGGAAACGGCCGTCTGGCTGCAACACCCGGCTCGTCTCATTCAGCACGGCCTGCACGTCGGGGATGTGTTCCAGCACCGAATTAGAGAAGGCGCTGGCGAAGGTGTGGTCGGGGAAAGGCAGGCGGTCGCCCATGGCCTGCATCACCTGATCATACTGGCCGGAGCGATGGGCTTTGTTCAGCGGTCCCCACCAGGGGTCTATGCCCACGTCAATCCGCCGGTTGAAAGTCATTTGGGCGAAGTGGCCGTCGCCACAGCCGACGTCCAGCGTGGGACCCGGCAGATCTATGGCAAAATAAAAACGGGATTCCACCGCCCGCAGGATGGCGCGAAAGGCGGGGATGGTTTTAAGCTGCCGCCAGAGTAAGTCGTCGTTGGCGAAGGGGGAAGGTGGGAGGTCGGTTAGTTGGTCTGTTGGTTGGTTTATGGTCACGATTGTTGGTTCTCGCAATCTATGGCTGTAAGAAATGGGACGCGGATGGGCGCAGATACGGCGGATGGGCGCGTATTTTTTGTAATATCGGCGAAAATCCGCGCCTGTCGGCGTTCATCCGCGTCCTATTGCTTTACCTGGTCGCGCATGGCGCGGAGGCGTTCGTAGGCGGGTGGTTCGGCCGTTTGGTGAACGGCCGTACCCCCTTCCGTTTGCAGCGCGGTGAACAGACGAAGGTATTCAACGGCCGTTTGCGTCGGGCTAAAACTGTTGGCGATCAGGTCGGGCGGGCGCAGGTAGGCTTCTTTGTGGTCCAGAATGCGGATGACAGCCTGGGCCAGGGCGTGGTGGTCGCCAACGGCCGTCACCTCACCCATGCCGGTCATCGTTACCGGCTGGCGCACGCCAGGCAAAGCGCAGGCAGCCACCGGCACATTGTGGGTCATGGCCTCAATCTGCACCAGGCCAAAACTTTCCGTGCTGTTCAGGCTGGTGACGCACAAAACGTCCAGGTTTTTGTAGAAGGCGGTTAGCTCCGCGCCATGCAGCGTGCCCAGGCGAATATATTGCTCTTTGTATCTTGCAAAGAGTGGGGCCAGCCGGGCAGCGTAAGCCTCTTCGCCCAGGATGTTTTCATAAGGACCGGCGTGCAAGACGACGGCCTGCGGGTATTTCTCGAAGATGTGGGGCAGGGCGTTGAGCAGAACTTCCACCCCCTTTTCGGCGGCCAGCCGGGCGGAGATGCCGATGACCTGACGGCCGTCTAACCCATGCTGCTGCTTAAAGCGCGCCGCGTCGGCATCGGCGCAGGCGGCCAATTCCACTGGCGGCGGGATAATGTGCAGCTTGCGGTCCAGGTACTGCGCCAGGAAAGGGGAATGCGTGCCATAATCGCGGGTATAGGTAACAACGGCGTCGGCCAATTCCCCGGCCAGACGATTTTGTGATTGCACCACCTTGTCCACCAGCCGATTGAAACCGCCCTGCGGCAGTTGCAAATCGCAGTGATAGGTGAGGATGACCGGTTTGCGCAGCAGGCGGCCGCGCATCGCCACACCGGGCGCGTCGAACTGTGGCAGGTGCAGATGGATGGCGTCGGTGTGATGGGCCAGTTTCCAGGCCATCGGCCCAAACTCCGGCATAATCACCCCCTTGCTTACACGCAGCAGAACGGGGATGCGCACAATTTTGACGCCATCCAGCACTTCGTAACGGGGCAGGTCGGGTTCATACTGCGAGGTCAACACCGTCACATCGTGGCCCAACTCCACCAGTGCGCGGCTCAACCGCTCCACATAAATCGTCAGGCCGCTAACCCACGGCCGATAATAGGTTAATACTTCGAGGATTTTCATATTTCATATTTCATATTTCGGCTTTCTGCTAACAGCTTTATACACCCCCACGTCACGAATGGCTTGCCGATTTGCGATTGGCAAACTGGCGGGTGGCATCCAGCACATTGCGGAAGGTGGCCCCGGTGGCGAACAGGCCAATGACGCCGACGATAATCATGGTGACCAGGTTGACGGCGTGATACAAAAAGGCAAAACTGGCGGCGGGGGCGGCTGGCTGGGCCAAAATGCTGGTCAGGGCAAAAATGACGCCGGCGTGGAACACGCCGACCTGCCCCGGCGATGACGGTGCGGCGACGCTGAGGGCAGCGGCGCAGACGACAAAGGCCGACATCGCCCAGGTAAGGTCCAACTGCACGGCGCGCAGCCCAATCCAATAGGCAAAAATGATGGGCAGCCAGACAAACAGCGTCATGACGGTGAGGGTAAGGCCATCTTTGAGGTTGGTCAGGCTGCTCAGTCCGGCCAGCAGGTCGTCTACGCGGGTAACCCAGGCGTCTACGTCCAGGCGGCCAATGCGTTGGAATACGGCCGCGGCCATTCGGCGGACGAACGGCCGTTGGTTGGCCGCCACCACCATCACCACAATTGCCACAAAGGTCCCCAGCCCCGTCACCAGGGCGGCCGATTGAATGTTGGGCGGGATGGCTGGCGTGGCTGCCAATGTCAGCGGCAGCAGCAGCACCATAAACATCAGGTCCAGAATACGCGGCATCACCACCGTAGACAACCCTCGCGCCACTGTCACCGGGGGCACATTGCCAATGAGAATGGCCTGGGCTATGTCACCCAACCGGAAAGGCAGGAGCATATTGAGCATGTAGCCGATGTTTTGGATGTGGAACGCCTGACCGAGAGCAACATCGTTTTCCAGCATGAAGCGCCAGCGGACAGCGCGGAAAAAGAGATAGAGGAGAATGCCAACGGCCGTTAACCCCAAATAGCCCCAATGCGCCGTCTCCAACGCGGCCACAATCTCTGTCGGCTCGATAAACAAGAAAATCGCCGCCAGACAGACAAGGCTAACCAGCATACCCAGCCAGAATTGGCCCTTTTGTTTCTGATTTGTATCCATAGCGGCAGGATTATACCCGACAAGATAACAAGGGAATAGGCGGGCTTGGGGAACAGCGACCAGGCCGACCAGGCCAGACGCCATCGCCATGCCCCGGCAAAAGTGCTACAATCTGGCAAATTTGTGATCATCTGGAAATTACATGGTCCAGATTGAACCAATCTTGGAGATTGGTCCAATCTAAAAAACAGGAAGTTATTCTTAGACGATTACTATGTCCAAAGTAAAATCCAATTCGACAATGAACCCAACCACAGGGTTGCCAACGCCAATGCGCGTGGCGGCGGCCCTGTTGGTTCCGCTGATTGGCGCAGTGCTGTTGAGCAACCTGGCCGGTCTCATCCGCCCGCCGGACCCGGCCAACGGCCGTGCCGCCAACACCCTCTTCCTGGCCTGCGCCGGTGTCATTAGCCTGCTGCTGGGGATGGCGTGGTATGGTCTGGATGGGGTGGGCCTGCGGGGGAAACGGCCGTTATACGCCGGTATTGCCTTTGCCAGCATGGGTTGGTTGGCCTTTCTGGCGGCGCGCTTCATTTGGGTCCTCAACGCGGGTTACGGCCCGGCCGGGGCCACCCGCGCCTTCATTTACCTGATGCTGTTTGAAGCGTTTGCCGTCCAGATTTGGGCTTTTGGCCTGTTCTTCCGCGCCCTGGCCGATTGGCGCGGTCCGCTGACGGCGGCCATCGGCAGCGGCCTCTTATTCGGCATGGTGGGCTTCCTCTTTTTCGAGGAATCCTTTTACGGCAGCCTGAGCAGCCTGTTATTTTTTCTGTTGTGGGGCCTGTTTTATGGCATCATCCGGCTGCGCACCGGCAGCTTTATCGGCATCCTGGTGGTGCAGGCGTTACAAAGTTTTAGCGCCTGGGTCGTCATGGTTCCGGCGGAAAACCCACCAGCCGTCGCCGCCATGCAGATGGTATATCTCGTTTCATCGCTGGCGTTTTTAGTTTTTATCTGGCGGTTGTGGCCCAAACAGCCGGGAGATTATCGTGTCTGAAGGCAGCGTGCAGGTACTCATTGATGATCGGGCGCGGTTGGGCATGGCGCTGCTGGCCGCCAGCCGTTGGCCGGAACAAGAGCAGCGCCGGGAACCCCATGCCGTCCATCCCCACGCCAAGCAGACCCGGCAGTTTGTCGCCGACGTGGCCGCCAACCAGCCGGCCGTTGTGCGCGTGAATCAGCATTTGCAGATTGGCTGGCCGGTGGATGTGCTGTTTACGGCCGTGCTGCGTTGTGATTGGCCTGCTCTACAAGCCCAGGAGCCGCTGCCAGCGGTGTACGACGACGAACAATGGACGATGTGGCTGCGGCAGTTCAGCCGGGCGAAGGATTGGGCCGCCTTTTGGGCGCAGCACGCCGCTGCCTGGCAAACAGCCGCCAACGACCTGACGGCCGTTTTCCGCAGCAGCCCTTTACCCCATTTTGTGGGGCAGATAAGCGGACGGCCGTTCACCCATACCCTGGCCATCGTGCCGAATCTGGTCTATCCGGCGTTAACGGCCGTGCTGGCCAGCAGCCAGGATACCTTTTATCTGCTGCTGCCGCCGCCCAAAGCCGTCGGCGAATCCCCGCCCTGGCCTTACGCCGAAGACCCTGGCTGGGTCCACGCCCAGACCATGCGCCGCCTGCTGCAACACATCCTGGCCGATACCCTGGCCCAACTGGACGAGACGCAGCAGGCGCTGCTGCTGCACGCCGCCACCACCCTCTACCTGGAGCAGGCCATAGACGCCGGCGAAGCGCTGGCCTACCTGGTCCGCAGCAAAAAGCAGCACAAGCTGCCCACCCTCCCCCTGGTTGTGGAGGATTTGCGCGACTATTTGGGTGGGGAAAACGGCCGTGATTTAACGTTTGTGGTAGGGCGGCAGGCATAACCTGATCCCAAAGAGAGGTTTGTCATCCAGGCCGTGTCCCTTTTATTTTGCCTATGTCTGGCCCGCGACCCAACCAAAATTCACAATGCATCATTCACAATTCACAATTCAGGAGACCCCATGAGTTACGAATACATCCTCACCCGTGTAGAAGGGCGGGTTGGCATGGTCCAGTTCAACCGGCCCAAGGCGCTCAACGCCCTCAACCGCGAACTGATGGCCGAACTGCTTCACGCCCTGACGGCATTTGACGGCGACGCGGCCATTGGCGCGCTGGTCATCACCGGCAGCGAGCGCGCTTTTGCCGCCGGGGCCGACATCAAAGAGATGGCCGACGCCACGGTGGTGGACATGTTGGACAACCCGTTCATTAACTATTGGGACCAACTGCGCCAGATCAACAAGCCGATCATCGCCGCGGTGTCTGGCTTTGCCTTTGGCGGCGGGCTGGAACTGGCGCTGGCCTGCGATATGATAGTCGCCAGTGAAACGGCCGTCTTCGGCCAGCCGGAAATCAACCTGGGCATCATCCCCGGCGCGGGCGGCACGCAGCGGTTGACGTATGCAGTGGGCAAAGCGCTGGCGATGGAGATGATTTTGAACGACAGGCGGTTAACGGCCGTTGAAGCGCAGCAGTTCGGCCTGGTCAACCGCGTCTACACGGCCGACAGCTATCTCGACGAAGCCATCACCCTGGCGCAGCAAATCGCCGACCGCGCGCCGGTGGCCGTGCGCCTGGCCAAAGAAGCCATCAACGCCGTCTATGAAACGTCGCTCCAGGCCGGGTTGGCTCACGAGCGCCGCCTGTTTTATATGCTCTTCAGCACGGCCGACCAGAAGGAAGGGATGGAGGCGTTTGTGGCAAAGCGCCAGGCGGTTTGGAAAGGGGAGTAATTGTCAACCGCTCGCCTCTCTGAGTCAAAAATCATCATGACCATTCACGCTCATTTTTTGTATGAACCAGCGGAGTTTTTTCACGTGTTCACCGGGGAAGAGAAGGCGCAGATGGAGGGGCTGCTCGACCCGGCGGTGCAGGTGACATGGGGGCAAGAGGCGCCGGAAACGGCCGTTATCCTCATCGGCGGCCGCCCCAGCCGCGAGCAGTTGCGCGGCCCAAACGTGCGGGTGCTGATCGTCCCCTGGGCCGGGCTGCCGACCCAGACCGCTGACCTGCTGGCCGAATTCCCCCACGTAGCCGTGCATAACCTGCACCACAACGCCGCGCCGGTGGCGGAAACGGCCGTTACCCTGCTCCTGGCCGCCGCCAAGCTCACCATCCCCTACGACCAGGCGCTGCGCCGGAACAACTGGGAACTGCGCTACGGCGAGCGGCGGGCGGCGCTGCTGGCCGGCAAGACGGCGCTCATCCTGGGCTATGGGGCGATTGGCGCGCGCGTGGCCCGCATCTGCCAGGCGATGGAGATGCGTGTGCTGGCTACCAAACGGACGCCGCCGACCATCCAGCCGCCCGAAGCGACCATCTACCCATCCGCCAACCTGCCCCACCTGCTGCCGCAGGCCGACGCCCTGATTATCTGCCTGCCGCTGACGACGGAGACGAAGGGGCTGATCGGCGCGGCGGAGCTAGCTTTGCTGCCGCCAGGGGCGATTTTGGTGAATATCGGGCGCGGCCCGATTGTGGATGAAGCGGCGTTGTATGAAGGGCTGCGGAACGGCCGTTTATACGCCGCCGGCCTGGACGTGTGGTACAACTACCCGCCGGACGAAACAAGCCGGGCGCAAACCGCCCCGGCCAACTTCCCTTTCCATGAATTGGACAATGTGGTGCTGAGTCCACACCGGGGCGGCCTGACGCTGGACACGGAGCGGCTGCGCCTGGCGCATCTGGCGGAGCTGCTGAACCAGGCGGCGCGGGGAGAGGCGATGGGCAATCGGGTAGATTTAGGGCGGGGGTATTGAAGATTTAGCGCGGCTACTTCTGCTCGAAGATGTATATAGATAAGTCGTTGAATTGGACGAGATTGGTCTGGCGATAATGGGCATTCAGCCAGGACAGATGGGGGTGGGTCTGGCCTATAGTTTCATATTCTGCTAACGCAGCCTGAAATATCACAAACCAGATACGCGGATGATTGGCGACGGCCGTTTCCAGATCAGGTATGGCGTAAAGCCCTAAAGCCTCCTGGGTGGCGTAGGCCAGGCTGTCGGCTGGGCTGCCCGGCTCATCGGCGATAAAGGCCATCGGCAGGCGGCGATTGTAATAATGGGTGGGGAAAAAAGTCATTTTATTGCTGTGAATGATCATGTCGTCTGGTGATGCAGCTTCCTGAGCCAGGAAAACGGCCGTTTCCGCAAAAGGTGAGCGCGGGAATTCTGCGTAACGATAATGATTCTGTAATGAAAACAGAGCCAGGATCGCGGCGACAAGCAGCGTCCCCCAACGAATCGGCCGGGGGAAGGACCGGTTTACCAGAATGCCTGCCGCCAGGGTATAGTAGGCCAATGCGGATGGCAGCAGGGCGCGAACAATAAATACCGACCGCCACTGCGAGATTAGAAACGTGAGCAAGGGGGGTAGAAACGCCAGGCAAAACAACAGCCCCACCGGCGTCGGGAAAACGCCGGTACTCAGGGAACCCGCTTTTGCGCCGCGCCGCCACTCCAACAACAAAATCACCGGCAGAAACAGGCTGAAAGCGATGGCCAGCGGCAGCAGCCAAGCAGGCAGCGCCTGGTTGTCATAGGCCAGATGAAAAATCAGGCTCGTTTGCAGCAAAGAGACCAGATCAGGTCGCGCCACCCAGTACGCCTGCTGGATTTTGCCGAACTGGCTGGGCAAAATAGCCAGCCAGGGGGCAAACAGAAGCAGCATCAGGCAACAGGCCAGGAAAAAGGGGCGCAGATGTCGCAGTTGGCGTTCGCGCCACCAGGTCCACAGCACCCAAATGCCCAGGCCAGCGATAAACATGGCGCCCAGGTTATGGGCGTACAGCGTCACCGCGCCGGCTGCGGCAAAAGCCAGCCACTGCCAGCGCTTCTGTTCCACCCAGGCGCGGGCGAAAAAGTAGGTGGTGGTCACAGCGGCCAATCCCAACAGGGCGTACATCCTGGTCTCCTGGGCATAATAGAGCGCGAAGGGGGCAACGGCCGTGATCAGGGCTGCCAACAACCCGGCGCGCCGACCAAACAGATAACACCCCAGCAAATAGACCACGATCACTGTGGTCACCCCCAACAGCACGGATAACAGCCGCACCGCGGCTGCCGATTGCCCGGCAAGACCCATCCAGCCATGCAATATGGTGTAGTAGAACAGGGGATGAACGTCGGCGGCGGCGCCATCGGTCTGGGCGATGGTGCCATACAGCATGGTGGCGAACGGCTTTTCGGCGTACAGTACGCTGAAGGCCTCGTCATACCAGAAGGGACGGCCGTTCAGGTTCACCAGGCGCAGGGCAAAAGCCAGGAAGATGATGCCCAAAAGTATCCCGAGAACGACCCGGTTTTGCTTATTACTGTTGAACGTCATAAATCCTTACCCCAGCTTCGTCATATACCAGGCGGCCAGGAGGGATAACGGCCGTTTCCGCCAACGCCTGTTCATAGATACCGGCATAAACCAGCGTGATCCCCCACTCAGCCAGGAATTGCTCCCGCCAAACGGCCGTTGTCTCCGGCTGCCAAAACGTCTCCACCAGGGCCAACTTCTCCGCCATGTCCAACGTCAGATAGCTCTGTCCCAAGAAAACCCGCGCTGGCGCTTGCCCTGGCAAATAATTGCCCACCGGGTAATGGGCCAGCACCAGATCGTCAGTGGAGGTGTGCGCCGCCAGCCAGCCAACCGCCTGGGCATCGGCTTCCGGCAAAAAGAGCGGGTAATCTGGCCGGACGGCGGCTGCCTGGGTCAAAAAGAGGGCAGCCAGCAACGTCGAGGGCAGGGTGAGAATGAGGATCAGGCGGCGGATTGTGTCGTAAGGCGTGGACGATAAACGGGACCAGAAGGATGGGCTACCTCTTTGCCACAACCAGGGCAGAATGACTTGTTCCAATCCGTAAGCCGCCAACGTGCCCAGCGGTACAACCAAAGCCAGCAAAAAACGGCCGGAATAGGAGACAGGCAGTGCGAGCATGGCGATCTGCACCACGGCCCAGACCAGAACAAGAATCTCGCGCTTATCACGCCACCAACGCCACGCGCCGATCAGAGCCATTGGTCCAATAAGCGCCAGCGAGAGCGCCAATCCCAGGATGGATGGCGGGGGGACAACGTTGTCTTGCACATGAGTCAACGCCCACAAAGCATCACGATAGGCCCAGAAACCATAGTAAAAGACAAACGGGATCATCGGGCCTAAAACCGTCGCCCCGCCGAGAAATAGTTTCCAAAAGGGCAGCCGCCGCTGCCCGGCCAGAACCAGCAGATAGACACCAGTGATCAGGCCCAGGGCGGGGACCATGTAGGGGTAAGTGAGGCCGGTGAGGCAGCCGCAAACGGCCGTTGCCCCCCAAAACCGCTTCTGGCCGCTGCGGGCGGCAGAAAGCAGACACGCCTGGTACAGGATAACCAACCCCAGGCCCAGAGCAAAGTGAGGCGTAGCCATCAGCGGCATCATCACCCCCCATTCGCTTACGCCTAATTCCGGGATTTGCTTCAACGGGGCGCCGGTGATGGCCGCCAACCAGCCCAGGCCGCCGCCAAAGACGGCCAGAAACCAGGCGGTAGCCTGCCAGCGCGGTTGGCCGGGCAAGGCAGCGCGCACCCAGGCCAGCAGCGCCAGCAGCATGAACAGCGATGAAAGCAGGCGCGCTCCATGGAACCAGAGCAGCGCTTCGCCGCCCAATCGCGCCGACAGATGACCGAGCAGCAAATAAAAGGAATACATAAATTTTGGCCCGATAGCTTCTGGCGAAAATTGGAAAGCGAAAAGCCACTGCCCTTCCCGGCCCTGACGTATGGCCGACAGATAGACGCTGGTATCGTCTGGGTTGATGAGCGTGGCGGTGAAAACCTGGCCCGGTGGCGTCGTGGCCGCTACCCACACATAAGGCAGGGTGATGAGCGTGAGGGCCAGAATCAGCCATACGGAAAGCTGCCGCAGCGTTAGATGAGGTTCATTCATGGCACAAATTCATAGAGAGTGTACTGGTCTGACCATTGTTGAATGGGGCGCAGGTAACGGCCGTTGAAAGCCGCCCAGGTTGCCATATCCGTCTCAGTCACCGGATCGAAACCCGCTTCGACGATGAATCTCAGTCCCGCGTCATACAGCAGCACGTGGGTCACGCCCGCCTCTTGCCAGACGCGGGCAACCGCTGCGGCATTGTACTCATGGAACTGCGTCAGATGGAGCCAGGTATCCAGGATGGGGTCTGGCTGGCAAAAGACCTGGCAGCGGTAACTGCGCGCCTCCCATAGGAATTGCACGTGAGCGTCGGGGGGGAGTTGGTTGACGGCCGTTATCGCCTCATCATATACGCCCAACATGCGCCGCAAATAACGCGCTTCGCTCTCCAATCCCACCACAACCGGCAGGGGGTTCAACCCCCAGAATGCAAGCGTCTGGCTCACTAGAAGCAGCAGGAGCGTCAGGCTGATAAGCACTCGAACCAGCCAATCCACAGCCAACTGGGGCAGCTTCCAACGCTGTGTGCCAGCCAGGGCCAGACCACCCAGTAAGGCAAAAAGCGCAAATGCGGGCAGCAGCAGACGCACTTGCAGCAGCAGCGCCGAGCGGGCAATGCCCCACAGCCAGAAGGCAAAGGCGACCCCCGCCCAAAGCAGCAGCCAGGTCGCCCACCGGCGCGTTGGCTGGGAAAACTTCCCCCAAGTGAGTGGCAGCAGAAACAATAGGCCCAGGATAAACGGGCCGATGGTGCCATCGTAGGAATCTTGCGCCAGGGTGCCATCCAGAATGGTAGCTTCCAGCGGGGCCAGCAGCAAGCTGAGCGGCGCAGTCGCCCACAGCCCTGTGCCGGGCCGGTTGTACCACCAGGCGCGCCATTCATCCCAAAAAAGCGATTGTGCGCGAAAAAAGGGATAGATGGGATTGCCGGTTGTGAGGTAATTCTCGGCCAGCCAGGGCAGCACCAGGAGAATGGCGATGCCGCCGACGGGTAGTAACCGTCCAGCAAAAACCTGGAAGCCTTCTTTCCTGGACCCCCAAAATATACCCAGAGTCACAGCGATCGGGGCGGCAACTGCCGTGTACTTCAGCCCGCCGCTAAAACCCAGCATCAGGCCTATGACGATCAGCCAGCCCGTTCGCCGGGTTTGCCACCAGCCGATGAAGGCGTAGAAAACAGCCGTTGTGTAAAACAGCAGCGTTACGTCTACATAAGGCCAACCCATCAAAGTCAACAGCAAAGGAGACGATAGCAAGACAGCTGCCGAGAGCCAGGCCGCTTCCGCGCCAAAAAGCTGCCTGGATAGACTGACCAGCAACAGCAGCGCTAACAGCCCATAGCCAAAATGGAACAACGGCGCAACGCCATCACCCACCAGCAACATGCCCAACGTAAAGTGCATCTGGCCCAATAGCGGGAAACCAAGCTGCGGGATGTTCAGCGGATGCACAAAGCGTCCGGCCTCGATATACAGCTTTGGCCCGACCAGATGATAGGTCAACGAGTCCCAGGCAACCACCGGCGTCAACGCCATGATGAAGGTGAAAAGCAAACTCGCTGCGCCATAAACCAGGATCAGCCAATGCAGGCGGTTTTGTGGGCGGGGCCACCCCACCTGACGCAGCAGCAGGAGAGGCTGCCGCCAACGACGAAACGTGACGCCGCCCAACGCCAGGACGAAAAGCCAGGCTGTCAGGGGGCGGAATAAACCAACAAAACCAAACAGGGAAAAGGCAACCGCCAATAATCCTAACCCAATCCCCAGGGCCAGGACCAATCGCGCTGCGGCATCCTCTTCGGTTAGACGCAGGCGCCCCAACAGCAGCAAACCGGCGCAGCCAGCCAGCCAGGTGAGGGCCAGCCAGGTGAGGATGTTGAGAGTAGTTTGGGCAACGGCCGTTATTACCTCCATCTCAAACGGTTTGTGCGCCCAAAAATAGCCGCCCGCCAGCAGGCCCAACCATAGGAAGGCAAGTAGTCCGGCCAATAATTGCTTGCTGGTTGTAGGCTCTTCTTGTTTCACTCTGCTCACACCTTTTCTTACAGCCTATCGGAAAAGTAAAAATTGATACCCGGATGACACGGATTTAACGGATTTACACGGATTCTCTGGTGATTTGTCTGTGAAAATCCGGCCTATCCATTCAATCGGTGTACCTACTCTTGAGATCTCCGACAGCCTGTTGGCCTTCCAATTCGCCCAATTTAAGAATTGGCCGATTGTCAAAACCCGAGAAGCAAACTAAGAACAATTATCCAAAGACCTAAAACGGCCGCAATCATTTCCGCCGGCAAGGTCATCAAAGCGGCCAACGCCCCTGCCCAGGCATGAAGCAGCACATAAGGCGAAAGGCAAGGCGCGGCCGCCATAGCAAACTCTTTACGGCGCAAGCGCATGGCCGCAACCAACAGCGCTAACCCAACAGGTATCGAAAGCGGCCAGGCGCTGGCGTTCCACCATTGGTCAATCTCTTGCTGCCAACGCAAAGGCCACAAACCAAAAAGAAGAAATGAAGCCAGCCAGGCCATTGCCACCGGTGTAAATGTCTTGGCAACCGCAAGCAATTTGCCTTCGCGCCACGCCTCAACCAGCCAAAAAAGAGCCACCCCAGCCCCCATTTGCGGCTTGATGCTGAGAAACAGCAGCCCCACAGGCGGCGGCAAAACAAATCCCAACAACACCAAAGAGTCCTCGTTGCCATTGAGCAAAGAATGCAGTACCGGCGGAGACAACAGAAAAAAGAGCATGGTTGTCGCCGACGCACCCAAGCGATACGCGGCATAAACAAATGCTCCCAGGCTCAATACGAAGAACAGCGCCCGCCCCACATGCTCTGGCAGTAAGGCCAACGGTAACATCGGCAGCAGCGCCCATGGCGGGCTGGGAAAACCTTCTACCGTGTAAGGAGAACGGCCGTGCAGCAGCTCTTGGGCGGCCGGGCGGAAATAGAGATGCCAATCAACAGCCGGTGGCAGCCACGCTGCCAACAAAAATACCAGAACCAGCGCGAGCAGACCTGTGAGCATTATCAATAAGATTACTTGCCAATGCGTTCGATTTTTGGAGGTGGTCATCGCATTATTATCTATCGCGCTTCGGTTGGCAGCCCATCATTGAGGTTTGCCAGCTCGTCAACAAACTATCAAACCAACAAACAAACTTCTCAGACAGGCTTCATTGTTCCCCAAGTTTAACAATCATCCGACTTGCCCGCATTTACCCATTGGTCCCAAAGAACTGCTTGCAATTGACCCGGTTTTGTTGTATTATTTCAACAATAGGTATTGTTGTAATATCCCGCACTGGTTTAATCCGCAGCACAACAGACAACAAGTTCGATGACATGATGACCCAAACAGACCAATTCATCCGCATTCGCGGCGGCCGCGATGGCCTGCTCATCGCCCTGAATCCAGGCCCATTTGCCGATCTGCACGCGCAGCTGGCCGATGAATTGGCGCAAAAACACAGCTTTTTCCAGGGCAGCCAGGTGACGCTGGATGTGGGCGCGCTGCCACTGCGCCGGGAACAGTTGGCCGATTTGCAGGCGTTGTTCGCCGCCCACAACCTGGAGTTGTGGACGGTATTGGCCGAAAGCGACCTGACCAAAGAAGCCGCGCAGGCCCTGAACCTGGCGACGCGGGTGGCCGGCAGCCAGACCGATTTAGATGGACGGCCGTTAACCCACCCTACCCTCACCCAGGCTGACAAAACCAAACCTCCGGCTGCCAACGGCCTCATCCTCAAAGAAACCCTGCGCTCCGGCCGTTCTATCTACCACGAAGGGCATGTCGTCGTCATTGGCGACGTGAATCCGGGCGCGGAAATCATTGCCGCCGGGGATGTGGTGGTGTGGGGGCGGGCGCGGGGGTTGGTCCATGCCGGGGCGTTGGGCGATGACACGGCCGTTATCTGTGCCCTCGTCCTCACCCCCACCCAACTGCGCATCGCCGACCAGATCGCCATCCCGCCGGCCGCCGCCCCAGACAAACTGCTGCCGGAAAAAGCCTCTATCCGCGACGGACAAATCATCGCCGAACCCTGGCCGTATAAGAGTTGACAGTTGACAGTCAAGTGTCAAAACAAGGAAAAGATTATGAGCGCAAAAGTAATCACTGTAACTTCCGGCAAAGGTGGGGTGGGCAAAACCACCGTCACCGCCAATATCGCCGCCGCCCTTGGCCATGTTGGGCAAAAAAGTCGTCGCCCTGGACGCCGACATCGGCCTGCGTAACCTCGACGTAGTGATGGGGCTGGAGAACCGCATCGTCTACGACCTGGTAGACGTGGTGGAAGGGCGCTGTCGCCTGCGTCAGGCGATGATCAAAGACAAACGCCAGCCAGAGCTGTACCTCATTCCCGCCGCCCAAACCCGCGACAAAATGGCAGTCAGCCCATCGGACATGATTCTGGTGTGCGACCAACTGCGCAAAGAGATGGATTACATCATCGTGGATTCACCGGCCGGAATCGAGCGCGGCTTTCGCAACGCCATCGCCCCGGCCGACCAGGTACTCATCGTCACCAACCCGGAAGTATCGGCCGTGCGCGACGCTGACCGCATCATTGGCCTGGTGGACGCCGAAGAAAAAGGGCCGGCCAAACTAATCATCAACCGCCTGAAGCCGGCCATGATCGCCCGCGGCGACATGCTCTCCATCGAAGATGTTTTGGACATTCTGGCGATTGAGTTGATCGGCGTTATCCCCGAAGATGAATCCATTTTGGTGTCCAGCAACCAGGGCACACCGCTGGCAATGAGCAGCGCCAATGGGCTGAGCGCGGCGCAGGCATTCCGCAACGTGGCGCAGCGGCTGGATGGGGCCAGCGTGCCGCTGCTGGACCTGACGTACAAAGCTGGTTTTATGGAACGTCTGCGTGAATGGTTGGCAGGAGCCAATTAACGCCGCCCAGGTGAAATTCCCGGTGGAATGAAGGAGAACAAACCATGAGCTGGATTGACCGGTTATTCGGCCAAAAAGAGAAAAGCGGCGCAGTCGCCAAGCAGCGCCTACAAATGGTTCTGATCCACGACCGCAGCGACGTTTCGCCGGGCGTGCTGGAGCAGATTAAGGATGACATTATTGAGGTCATCGCCAGACGGTTGTCTATTGACACAGAACACGTGGAGATCAGTTTGACCCAAGATGGGCGGGAGAGTTGTCTGGTGGCGGAGATTCCTTTGCTGGCAAACGGCCGTACCCGCGCCTGAGGTTTTTCAGACCGGACAGGTTTGCACAAACCTGTCCGGTCTTGACAAATGCGAAAGAGCCGAAGGGTTTTCTGCAACCCTTCGGCTCTGCCTTAAATAATCCCCAACTTCTTACCACCTTCGATAATCACATCGGCGCAGTAATCAATGTCTTCCAGTGTGTGGGCGGCGGAAATGCACGCCCGCAGCCGCGCCAGACCTTCCGGCACAACCGGGGCCACAATCGCCTGCACAAAAATGCCGTTGTCGCGGCAATATCGCGCCAGTTTTGCCGCCGATTCGGTCGCGCCACAGACAACCGGCACAATCGCCGTTTCGGTGTAAAGCAAGTTATACCCCGCCTCTTTGAGCTTATCGGCAAAGCGCAGGTAGTTGTTCTGAATTTTCTGCACCCGCCACGGTTCTTCTTCAATGACATCGAAGGCCGTTTTGGCCGCCGCCGCCGAAGCCGGGGGCACGGCTGCCGAGAAGATAAAGGCCCGCGCTTCGTGCTTCAGGAAGTTGATCAGATCATGGTTGCCGGCCACGTAGCCACCGGCGCTGGGGATGGTTTTGCTGAGGGTTCCCATCTTGATGTCAATGGTGTCGGCCGGCAGCCCAAAATGCTCTTCAATGCCATGGCCGGTTGCACCAATCACGCCCACCGAATGGGCTTCGTCAATCATCAGGTAGGCGCCGTACTTTTTGCATAGGCGCGAGACTTCCGGCAGGTTGATGATGTCGCCATCCATGCTGAACACGGCGTCGGCAATCACCAGGAGACGGCCGTTCTTTTCTGCCTGTTGTAAGCGCAGTTCCAGGTGTTCCATGTCGTTGTGGCGAAAACGAACGAACTTGGCCATCGAGAGCAGACAGCCATCCACAATGCTGGCGTGGTTCAGCTTATCGCAGATAACGGTGTCCCCTTTGCGCAGCAGGCTGGAAATGGTGGCCAGGTTGGTGACGTAGCCGCTGGACATGGTGATGGCGGCGTCGGCCTGCTTAAATTCGGCGATGCGGGTTTCCAGCTCATTGTGCAATTTAAGTGAGCCGGACAGCAGGCGCACACCGTAGGTTCCCGTGCCGTAGTGGTCAACAGCCGCTTTGGCCGCCGCGTTAATTTTAGGATGACCAATCAGGCCCAGGTAAGAATACCCGCCGAGCATGATCATTTCACCATGGTTAATCACGTTGACACGGCCGTTTGGTAATAATTCCTGGGTCGCTTCCAAATAAAAATAAAGGCCCTCTTCCTTATAATGTTCCACATCCCAGAGCATCTCTGGCGTCAAAGCCAGTCTGTCCGCAGGTTCTGTTGTATTCATCCTCATCTCCTAACGTATGATTTCGCTATGGGTGTATTTCATTTCAGTCAGAGGGACAGCGGATTAACAGGATGTACGGATTTACTTCTGGACCACGCTGAGGAACGAAAATTCAATCAAGTGCGGGACTCTTCATTCCCGCGCAGGCGGGAATCCATGTTTTTGCAGGAGTGGGCGCCTGCCTTCGCAGGTATGACGCCCTGAAGTTCCGTAGGCTATTTAATCTTCGTTCCTTAGCGGCAAATCCTGTAATCAGTGTTCTCCGCCCTATTTTCACAGTTCATTGAAACACACCCTTTTGCTATATTGGGTCTGCAAAAGATTAAATTCCATCAAGATCCATCCGTTTTCGGGAACTTGTCAGGACTAATCACAAAGTCTAAGCAGTTACCACAGCTAAAGGTAAAGATCGCCCAATTCTATCGGAAAACCTGACAATAAAAAAGCCCCGTCAGGTTTGGCGATAAAATACCTGCGGGGCGTTTCTTTCCCATTGCGCCACAGTTTAATGATCGCGGTTTAACACCGAGTCAATCAAAGCAGCCATCTCATCGCGGGCGGGCGAGGGTGGCACTTTGTCCAACGCCCGGTGGGCGCGAGCGGCCGTTTCTTCGGCCTGCATCCGGGCAACTTCCACTGCCCCAGAGGCGCGCAGCCCGGCCATCATCTCCTGGATGGGGTCTGGTTCTTCTAGTTCAGCAACGGCCGTCAGCCCATCCTTCTCCTGCTGCCCGCCATTTTGCGCCACAGACAGCACGCCACGCCCTTGCGTCAGGTCCAGACCCACCGGTTTTCCCATCGCCTCCGGGTCGCCAACAATGTCCAGAATATCATCCACAATCTGGAAAGTCAGCCCCAGATTATAGGCGTATGTTCCCAGCGCTTCGATGACCTCTTCCTCAGCGCCAGCCAACCAGGCGCCCAACTGCGCTGACGCTTCGAACAGGCTGGCCGTCTTCAGGCTGATGATCTGCTTATACGTCTCCCGGTCCATGGAGCCAGATTTAGCTGCCGCCGCTTGCAGCGTCTCTCCTTCTACCAACCGGGTACAAGCATGAGCAATCACCACGTTAGGCCACGCGCCATATGGAGCCATCAACTCATACACTTTGGCAAAAAGGTAATCGCCGGTTAACAGCGCAAACGTCCGCCCCCATCGCGCATGGACCGTCACTTTGCCCCGACGAGTCAGGCTGTGATCATTGATATCATCGTGAACCAGAGTCGCCGTATGAACCATCTCCACGGCCGCAGCCATCGCCACCACAGACTCTATGTCTTGCCCACCGGCTGCCAGATACGCCAGCAGCACAACACGCGGCCGTACCCGCTTGCCACCAGACGTGACAATGTGCAAACTGGCGTCTTCCAGCAGTTGGATGTCGCTGGCGACAACAGCTTCTAACTTGTCCTCTACGGCTATCAGCCCTTGCTGTAATAATTTACTTACCATAATATGTACCCTGTTCACAACTTTCAATTTTTTTTGAACGCTTTAATGGATTATAGAATACGCCCGAAGGGGCGTCAAGAAATTTGTGAAACTTATCCCAATTGTCTAAGGTTGCTAACCCGTCCGCCAACGCGCATAATAAGGTGTAAAAAAGGGGGCAGCGGGCTTCCAGCATTCGGTCATCCGCTATCCGTTATCCAGCTTGGCCGCTTGCGGCGAAGGTCCTGGGAGCAGCAAATCCGACTCACGGCACACGGAACACGGAACACGATTTACAAAAGCCTGCCATTGTCTATGAACGCTTTACACGAACGCATTCTTAAAGAAGGGCAAAACCTGGGGCGGGGAATTCTGAAAATTGACAGTTTCCTCAACCACCAATTAGACGCCGAACTGATGGAAACCATCGGCCAGGAGATCGCCGACCGTTTCCGCCACACCCATCCCACCCGCATCCTGACGGCCGAAGTCAGCGGCATCATCCCGGCGGTAATGACCGGGAAAGCGCTGGGCAACCTGCCCATTGTCTACGCCCGCAAGCACAAACCCATCACCATGCAGGAGCCGGTTTTTGTGGATTCGGCTCCCAGCCACACCAAAGGGGGCGAAGTGCTGCTGATGGTCTCGCCAGAATTTTTGCGCGCTGAAGATCGCATTCTCATCGTGGATGATTTCCTGGCTACCGGGCGCACCATAGATGCGCTGGGGCGCATTGTGCAAAGCAGCGGGGCCACGCTGGTGGGCATTGCTGCTGTCGTCGAAAAGACGTTTGAAGGCGGGCGCAAAGCTCTGGCCCATTGGAACGTACCCATCGAAGCCGCCGCCACCATCGTCAGTATGGATGATGGGCGGATTGTATTGGGGATTGACCATTGACCATTGATAGGAAGGGCAAACTCTATGACCTACCGACAACATGATACGATTGTCGTTTTGGATTATGGTTCGCAGTATTCGCAGCTAATCGCGCGGCGGGTGCGCGAGGCCAATGTGTTCTGTGCGCTTTTCTCCTGGTCCACGCCGGCCGAAACCATTCTGGCGCTGAATCCAAAGGGCTTTATCCTCAGCGGCGGGCCAAACAGTGTGTATGATTCCGGTGCGCCAACCCTGCCGGATTATGTGCTGCAAAGCGGCCGGCCGGTACTGGGCATTTGCTACGGGATGCAGTTGTTGGCCCATCGGCTGAACGGCCGTGTCGCCGCCAGCGCCAGACGCGAATATGGCCCAGCCACGCTGCAACTCAACGCGCCAGACAACCCGCTGTTCCGCGATTGGCGCCTGGACGTTGACGGTTGGCTGGCGTCGCCAGACGTAAACACCGCCGACCAACACCTCCAGCAGGTGTGGATGAGCCATGGCGACAAGGTGGAAGCGCTGCCGCCGGGCTTTCAGGCCATCGCCCACACCGCCAATTCTCCTTACGCCGCTGCATTCGACGCAGCGCGCAATGTGTACGCGGTGCAGTTCCACCCAGAGGTCGTCCACACCCCCCAGGGACGATTGCTCCTGAGCAATTTTGTCCACCACGTCTGCGGCTGCGCCGGGGATTGGACCCCGGCCAATTTTATTGAAGAACAGGTGGCGGTGATTCGGGAACAGGTGGGCAACGGCCGTGTCGTGCTTGGCCTCAGCGGCGGCGTAGATTCGGCCGTGGCTGCCGCCCTCATCCACAAAGCCATCGGCGAGCAGTTGGTCTGCATTTTTGTGGATCATGGGCTGCTGCGCCAGGGCGAAGCAGCGCAGGTGGTGGAAACCTTCCAACGCGAGCAGGGCATGATGTTGGTCGCCGTCAACGCCATCGAAGAATACCTGGAAGCGCTGACCGGGGTCACAGACCCGGAACAAAAACGGCGCATCATCGGCGAAAAGTTTGTGCGCATTTTTGAGCGCGAGGCCAACAAGCTGGGACAAATTGATTTTCTGGCCCAGGGAACCATTTACCCGGACGTGATTGAAAGCGCCGGCAAAGACAAAAAAGACGCCCACGTCATCAAAACCCACCACAATGTCGGCGGGCTGCCAGAAGATATGGACTTTGAGTTGGTGGAGCCGCTGCGCTTGCTCTTTAAAGACGAAGTGCGGCAAATCGGTGCGGCGCTGGGCCTGCCAGACAGTCTCATCTGGCGGCAGCCATTCCCCGGGCCAGGATTGGCGATTCGCTGCCTGGGCGAAATTACCTGGGAACGGCTGGAGCGGCTGCGCCTGGCCGACGACATTTTTGTGGCCGAGCTGCGGCAAGCCAACATGCTGCGGCAGGATACGCAGCAGTCGTTTGCCGTGCTGCTGCCGGTGAAGAGCGTGGGGGTGATGGGTGACGGCCGTACCTACCAGGAGGTCATCGCCCTACGCGCCGTCACCACCGAAGATTTCATGACGGCCGACTGGGCGCGTCTGCCATATGATTTTCTGGCCCACGTCAGCCGCCGCATCGTCAACGAGGTGAACGGCGTCAACCGCGTGGTCCTAGACATCACTTCCAAACCGCCGGGAACCATCGAATGGGAATAGGCCTGCAACCGGCGCACAACTTCATGCGTATTGGGGAGCATGTTGATCGGGAAGGTTTATGGGTTGGTTGGTTAACCAACCAGCAAACTGTCAAACCAACAAACCATCCCAACTTATCTCAGCGGGGATCAGTTTCGCTGTTCTCCCCAATAGTTACCGGAGGGTAAAATGGATTACGGTCAAGTGATTGCCGATGCCTGGCGCATCACCTGGAACAATAAATACCTGTGGGTACTTGGTTTTTTGGCGGCATTAACCAGCGTTGGCAGCAGTGGCAACTCATCGAGATATTCTTTTGGCGAAGGCGACTTCGCCAACCCTGACCAGGCCATGCGCATGGGCGCACTGGCTTTAGGGCTGGTTTGTATCTTTGGCATTATTGGCATTATTCTGTGGCTGGTCAGCATCGCCGCTCGCGCCGGCCTGGTAGACGCAGTGAACCGCCTGGATGACGGCGAGACGTTGACCCTGGGCAAAGCCTTTGCGGCCGGCCGGCAAGCGATGTGGCGGCTGTTGGGCGTTTACATCATCACCTATCTGCCGTTGATATTGGTGGGGTTTGTGGTAACCATTGTGGCCATAGTGGCGACAGGCGGCGCTGTTGCCATGTCTACCATTGCCCAGAATCCGGACGAACTGCTGACCGGCGGCATGGCAGGCGGCCTGGGTCTTTTGGCGCTCTGTTTATGCCTCTTCGTTTGCGCCCCGATCCCGGTCGGGTTTGTGCTTAGCTTCGTGGCCGAATTTGGTGTACGCGCCACCGTTATCAATAAGCTGCGGGTTACCGACAGCATTCGTCATGGTTGGCAAGTCTTCCGCGCCAACCTGGGACCGGTCATCTTGTTGTCTATCTTGCTTTTTGTCATCGGCATCATGGTGGGCCTGGTGCTGAGCATGATTATGCTGCCGGTGGCCCTGGTGTTTTGGCCCGGCTGTGGTGAGTGGCATCGCCAACGATGGCGCTTTAGGCCCGCTTAGCATCACCTGGATGATTGGCGGGACCATCTTCCTGTCCATTTTTGGCGCGGCGTTAATGTCGGTTTACCAGACCTGGGTATCGGCGGTGTGGACGCTGGCTTACAAAGCGTTGACCGGCAAAAGCCCGGCCGATATTCCGGCGGCGAAAGCATTTTAACGTTCGCTTCCAGAGTCCCGACGCTTAAAACGCCGGGACTCTGACGTGAAAAGGGCGCACATTGGTGCGCCCTTTTCACGTCCGGCAAACAACATGGACATCGGGGAACTGCTCTTACGCGCCGGCCGCATCACCTGGCGGCACAAAACATTGTGGTGGCTGGGCCTGCTGCCCGGTTTGACGCATGTTGTTACCGCGCTGCTGCGCCTCTGGTTCACCGGCTATGCGCGCCGGGAATGGTGGCCGCTGTTGGCCGGCCTGGATCCGGCGCGTTTGCCGGCTCTGGAGCAGTGGCTGTTTTCGCCGGCGCTTTCCGGCGCTTTGTTCAACGCCCAGTTTATGGTAACGGCCGTCCTGTGGCTGTTTCTGGCAGGGATAGGCTATTGGCTTGTCTTTACCCTGGCCGAAGCGTCGGTCATTGCAGTCACGTTGGGCATTGTGAACGGCCGTCCCATCTCGGTGGGGCGCTCTCTGGCAATTGGCCGCCGCTTTTTAGGCCGGTTTATCGCCATAGACGCCGTGGTGTTTTTGCCCTGGTTTGTATTGGCTCTGGCAGCCATGCTGGTTGGGTTGGTAACGGTGGCGGCGACGGCCGTTTTCGCCTTGCAAGAAACGGCGGTGCAATCGCTCATCGCCACGATGGGGTTAGGGCTTAGCTGCGCCGCGCTGCTGGCCTGCCTGTTGCTCCCGGTCAGCTTCCTGTCGGTACGTTTTCGCGCGCTGGCGTTTCGGGATACGGCCGCTGTCGGTGGCCCAGTGCGGCAAAGCATCCGCCACACCTGGCAAACCATCCGGCAAAATCTGGCCGAGGTGTTGATTTTGGTGGCGATGTTGTGGGGGCTGCAATACATCTTCAACCTGCTCATGAGCCTGGTCAGCCTGCCATTGGGTCTGGCTGCGGCCGTGCCTACCCTGCTCAGCTTTAGCCAAACAACCGGCGGCGCGACAACGGCCGCAGCCAATCTGCTCAGTCTGGCAGCGGCCGTACTGCTGGCAGCGCCCCAGGCATTGCTGTTCGTATACGTCAGCGTCGCCTGGACCCTGGCCTACATGCAGTGGGCGGGCAGCGAGCAGCGCACTCAATCCGAAATTTGAAATCCGAAATCCGACATTCCCTGGGGGTTTTATGCGATTAGGCGTTGACACAGGCGGGACGTTTACCGATTTTGTATGGCTGGCTGGCAACGGCCGTTGGCGCATCAACAAGCAGCTCAGCACACCAGACGATCCGTCGGCGGCTGTTTTGGCCGGGGTGGTGGCTCTGGGCGTGGGCCAGGGAACGGCCGTCATCCACGGCAGCACCGTCGCCACCAACGCCCTACTGGAACGGCGCGGCGCGCGAACGGCGCTCATCACCACCGCCGGGTTTAGCGATGTGTTGGCGATTGGGCGGCAGCATCGGCCCGACCTGTACGCGCTGGTCCCGCAAAAGCCAGCGCCGCTGGTCCCGGCGGCGTGGCGCTTCGGCGTCCGCGAACGGGTGACAGCCCAGGGCGATGTGCTGCTGCCGCTGGACGAAGAGAGTGTAACGGCCGTGTTGGAAACCATCGCCGCCAACAACATCGAGGCAGTGGCCGTCTGCCTGCTCTTCTCCTTTCTGCACCCCGACCACGAACAGCAAATCAAACAACGCCTCAGCGCCCTGCCCAACGCCATCCACGTCTCCCTTTCCTCGGAGATATTGCCCGAATACCGTGAATATGAGCGCACAGCCACCACCGTCATCAACGCCTACGTCGCCCCACTGATGGGGCGCTATCTCAACCGACTGGCGGCAAAATTAGCCCCCCGCCATCTGTCGGTGATGCAAAGCAGCGGCGGCATCATCAGCGCGGCTGCGGCCGGGGAGCAGGCGGCCAGGACAGCGCTGTCCGGCCCGGCCGGCGGTGTGGTTGGGGCGCGTTTTGTCGGCGATCAGGCCGGTTTTAACCACATTATCACCTTCGACATGGGCGGGACCAGCACCGACGTGGCGCTGTGCCCCGGTCGGCTGCCTACCACGTCCGAGGGTGAAATCGCCGACATGCCCCTGCGCCTGCCAATCATAGACATCCACACCGTGGGAGCTGGCGGGGGCAGCCTGGCGGCCATAGACGCCGGTGGCGCGCTGCACGTGGGGCCACAAAGCGCCGGGGCCGAGCCAGGACCGGTGTGTTATGGGCGAGCCACCAGCGGGGTACGGGACCATTTGCACGAGCGCGTCACCGTCACCGACGCCAATCTGGTATTGGGGCGTTTGGACGCGGTCCATTTCCTGGGCGGGGTGATGCGGTTGGATGAAGCGGTGGCGCGAGCGGCGCTGCGCGCATTGGCCCAGGTGATGGGAGCCGCTTCACCAGAGGAGGCGGCCTGGGGCGTGATTCAGGTAGCCAACGCCAACATGGAGCGGGCGATTCGCCGCATATCAGTAGAGCGCGGGCATGATCCGCGCCGCTTTACGCTGGTGGCTTTTGGCGGCGCGGGACCACTTCACGCCTGTGATTTGGCCGAGAATCTCCAGATTCCGCGCGTCCTCATTGCCAACGCGCCGGGGGTACTGTCGGCGCTGGGGATGTTGGCGGCCGCGCCCACACGTGATTATTCACAAACTGTGATGGCCCGGCCTGGGGATTGGGGGGTGGGGGTTGGCGAATGGTTGGCGGCGCAGTTTGCGCCTCTGGCGGAACGGGCGCTGGCAGAGATGATGGCGGAGGGATTCGACAAGCCAACCCCCGTTGGCCCAACGGCCGTCACCCTTCAGCGCAGCCTGGATATGCGCTATGTGGGGCAGTCCCACGAGCTGACAGTGGTCTGGCCGGAGGCAGCGGCCGACCCGGCGGCATTGTTTCATGCGGTCCACGAGGCGCGGTATGGCTATCGGCAGGCGGGCGCAGCGGTGGAGATTGTGACCATACGGTTAACGGCCGTTGCCGCCATCAGCCCACCCCAACTACCCACCACCCCACCGGGCGACCCCGACCCCACGGCTGCTCACTGGGGCAAAGATGGTTTGGTTCGGTGGCCAACCACAGCCAACAGCCTGTATGATCAGGACAAGCTACGCTCCGGTCCCAATTCCGCGGTCCGGCCATTGTCTTCCAATACGACACCACCGCAGTGATACCACCAGGATGGCGCGATCACCGTATGAACCCCACCGGCAACCTCCATCGCCGCAAAATAAAAAGTGCGCCTCAAAAGGCGCACTTTCCACTACCAACTATCAACTCCCAATTATTACCCCTCCTGCCCGCGCTTTCTTCGCCTGGCCACAATTTGCTCTTGCAGGTGGGAAGGCATACGGCCGTAATTGGAGAACTCCATGCCAAACACCCCACGCCCCTGTGTCATCGAGCGCAAGTCTGAGGCATAGGTCAACATCTCAGCCAGAGGTACGTCCACGCGCACGATGCTCTTGGTCCCTTCCTGGTCAATGCCCACCACGCGCGCCCGGCGGGTGTTCATGTCACCCATGATATCGCCCATGTTGTCGGCCGGCACCGTGACCGTCACTTTGTAGATGGGTTCCAGCAGCACGGGGCCGGCGCCCAACATCGCCTTCTTGAAGCATTCGCGCCCGGCCGTCTGGAAGGCGATTTCTTTGGAGTCTACCGGGTGTTCCTTGCCGTCGTAAACGATGGCCTTGACGCCGACCACCGGGTAGCCGGCGGTTGGACCAGATTCCAACGCCTGACGGCAGCCCTTTTCGGTCGCCGCCACAAAGGGGGCGGAGATGGAACCACCGAAGATTTCGGAAGCGAATTCAAAACTGGCATCGTCGTCCAGCGATTCCAGACGAAGAAAGACACGGCCGTACTGCCCGGCGCCGCCTGTCTGTTTTTTGTGCGTATACTCGGCCGAATTCGTCTTGGTAATGGTTTCCCGATACGGCACTTTGGGCACAGAAGTGGTCAGGTTTACGCCAAACTTAGAGTGCGCCTTTTTGACGGCGATGTCCAGGTGGGTAACGCCCATGCCGGACAAAATAGTCTCGTGCGTGGCCGGTTCCGTGTGCCAGATCAAAGTCAGGTCTTCGCCGGTCAGGCGATTGAGCGATTGGCTGAGTTTGGCCACGTCCGACTGCGACTTGGGATGAATGGCCACGGAGGCGATGGGCGACGGTTGTTTGATGGCCGGCAGTTTGAGGGCGTGACCGCGGTCGCAAAGCGTTTCATTGGTGGCGGCGTCGCCCAACTTCACCACCACGCCGATGTCGCCGCTGTGCAAACGGGAAACGGCCGTAGTGTCTTTGCCGTCACCGCTTGCAGCGTGCCCACCCGCACTTCCGATTCCAGATTAGCCGCCCAGACCCGCGAATCGGAAGCCAGAATGCCGCCAAATACGCGAATGTAGCTGGATTTGCCGTAAGGGTCTTCCCGCGTCTTGAAAACCAAGCGCCGCCAGCGGCGACAAATCGCTAACTTCCAATTCCACTTCTTCGCCGGCGGCATTGGTAGCCGCAAAGGCTCTTTGATCGGGCGAAGGCACAGGCCCAGTAGTTTCACAACAGGATCAACAGCAATGCCCGGTTCCGGCGCGCTGTAGATGATGGGCGTGGCCAATCCCTGCATCATCGCCCCTTTCAGGCCACGGATAATCTCGTCGCTGCTCAAGTTTTCTTCTTCAAAATATTTTTCCATCAGCGCATCGTCGCCTTCGGCGGCGGCTTCGATGAGGGCCATGCGCGCTTCTTCGGCCTCGTCGGCCATGTCGGCCGGGATAGGCGCGACAGTGCTCTTTTCGCCCAGGCGCGCTTCCATCTTCACCAGGTCGATGATGCCTTTGAAATCCGGCCCTTCGCCGATGGGCAGTTGCAGATTCACAAAATTACCTTCCAGGTTGGCGTTGATGCTTTCCATCACACGGGCCAGGCGCACTTTTCCCGGTCCATCTGCTGATCAACAGGATGATCTGAGGCAGGTTCTGTTCCCGCGCAGCCTGGCTGACCATTTCGGTGCCCACTTCCATGCCGCGACAGCCTCTACCAGCACCAGCGCGCCATCAACACGCCCAGCGCACTGTTCACTTCGCCGACAAAGTCCATGTAACCGGGGGTGTCCACAAGGTTGAGTTTTTGGCCCTCACTCTGATGGGCGCTAAGGGCGGAAGAGACGAACTATTGCGGGCAATTTCTTCTTCTTCAAAGTCCATAGCGGCCTTGCCGGCCTGACGCTTCCCCATGCGCGTTAGTGGCCCCAGAGTGGAACAGGATTCGTTCCACACATGTGGTCTTGCCCGAGCCATTGTGGCCGATCAGGGCAACGTTTCGGATTTGGCTGGTTTGAAATTCTTTCATTGGTAAGGAAACCTCTTGGGATTAGAAATTTAAACAAGTCGTTATTTGGGTGCTGATTGCCTCTCTTCCCCAGGCAAATTACCGCCCGACGGACAGTGCAACCTGATCATTTCTTAACATAACATGACAAGGGGATCATTCCGCAGCGGTTAGCCGACGAATTATACTTTTCTTTAAGATAGTTGTCAAAACGGGGGAAATCGGGCGGCGCAAGGGGGCAGTAACCTATGCGCGCGTATGAGGTGGGACTGCCCTAAAATCCATGCAGGCTGTATCCAGGAGGCTATAGCTCATGTCAGAAAGTTGTTCTTGCTAAACAATCTGGGTCTGCTGCCCAGCGTATCGTTGAACTGGATGGCGGCGCTGCAGCTTTGGCCGCTGCTGCTGGTTTTAATCGGCGTGAACATTGTTGTGCAGCAAGCGCCACGGCCGTTGGGCGGGTTTCTTAGCGCACTGGTGGGGGTAACGGCCGTTGCCATCTTCGGCTACGTGCTGCTGTTTAGCCAGGACAATCCCCGGCTGGCCGGACTCGGCTTGCAGACAAACCCGGCGGAGATACAAACACGACAAATCTCCTTCACCGCCGACGATATTCAATCGGCCGATGTCGAATTGGATCTGGGCATGGCCGGGGCAGCCGTCTCGGCGCTGGAAGACAGCGCTAATCTCATTGAGGGGCAGGTCAGTTACGTTGGCGACCTGACGTTCGACGCCAGCCAAAGCGGTTCCCGCGCCAACATCTACCTGAGCGAAAAGAACAGCGGACTTTGGTGGCTGAATCCCAGCTCCTGGGCCAGTGGTGGTCTGGAGAAATGGCAAATCGGCCTGAATCCGGGCGTGGTATTGGATTTGCGCCTGGACGTTGGGGCAGGGTCGGCCACGCTGGACCTGCGTGAATTGTCTTTGCGGCAGGTGGACGTGGATGGCGGCGCGGGCAGTATGGAACTATTTTTGCCGGACGGGGATTACGACGGTGTGGTGGACGTTGGCGCGGGAGCAACCCGTATGACGTTGGCGGAAAACGGCCGTCAACAGATCACAATTGATGGCGGCGCCGGCAGCCTGACCATTTTCTTGCCGGCTAACCGCGAAGCGCAGATCACGGTAAACGACGGCGCAGGAAGCTTCACGATTAACAGCAGCCGTTTCAACCAGTTGGACGGCCGTCCCGATGGCAATGGCGTATGGCAGACAGCCGATTACGGCCGTGCAGCCAACGCCCTGGACCTGAGTATTGACGTAGGCGCCGGCAGCGTTACTGTGCGTGAACAGTAGTTCAGTGTTCAGTGTTCAGTGTTCAGTGTTCGGTGTTCAGTAAAAGTCTGCCAGGAGTAGTCCCCACTGAACACTGGTTACTGAACACTGGTTACTGGTTACTGGTTACTTTCTTACTGAACCTGCGCCAGGGTTTTCATGTGGGCCAGGATGGCAGCGATGCCATTGAGCCGTTGTCCGCTGAGGACCGTTTGCAGGCCGGTGCGTAGATAAAACTCATGGGGCACGGCCGTTACTTCGGCGGTCGTTGTGGCATCCAACCCGTCTTGTAACAGGGCGGCAAACCCACGCACAGTTGGCGATTCGGGCGGGATGTCGAAGTGAAAATGGAAACGGCCGTTCACCTGTTCCGCATAGACAAAGACCGGCGTCAGACACTCATGGACCTGGTCCAGACTGCCGCCCTGCTCCTTTAACCACGACGGCAGTGGACGCAGTTTCTCCGCAAATTCCAGCAGCAGTTCCAGCTTTTCCTGCCCCTCACACTCCATAAAATCAGCCACTATTTCCTGCAAGCGTACCGGTAAATCGTTCATCGCCTGATTCCTCATTTGCCAACCATCTTTCTAAAACCTGTCTGGTGTAATCTATACGCGCAAAGCTCATAATCTGACATTTTTGTCACCTCGTCAGATATTACCTTGTCATCTTGTCGGGTATAAGATTGGGCCAATTGTACGGAAAATCAACCCGCCGGACACCCATTTGCGCCGGGCAGCAACAAACCGCTTAAAACGAAAAACCGGACTGGGGTGTCCGGTTTTCGTCAAGGGAAAGGATGTTGCTCGAGGGGAGAGAAGAAGAGAAGAGAAAGAAATTTCAGATAGGAGGGTTCGTTCCAACTACAGATTAGTTTACCCGGCTTAAGTTAACAGGCGTTTAACCGTTTGTTATCGTCTTGCTAAGAAACGAAAATTCATTTAAATGCGGGACTCGTCATTCCCGCGAAGACGGGAACCATGTTTTTGCAGGAGTGAATGCCTTCGCGGGCTGTGACGCCCAAGTTCCGCCGAGAGATCCTTCTGTTGCTAACGGCCGTCCTGAGGTAAACTACCTGTCGTCGTCATTGACAATCATTCCACAGAAAAAGGAAGTCCCCTATGAAACGTATTGCACTCATCCTCTTGCTGCTGCTTGGCAGCCTCAGTTTGTGGTTTGCCGCGGCCGCCCAACCCACGCCGGCCGCCGATGAAACGGCCGTACCCACCGATTGGGTAGTGGTACGCGCTTATTTCAGCGACCGGCAAATGGTTGCCGACCTGGCCGCCTGGCGCGAACCCTGGGAAGTAAACTACGACCAGGGCTACGTGGTGCTAGATGTCAGCCCAGCCGAGTATGATCGCCTGCAGCAGGCTGGGTTTCGGTTGGAAATTGACGAA